>NZ_JBIRUL010000010.1:0-328587 GCF_044335095.1 Streptomyces sp. NPDC020597
GAGCACGACTTCCGTGACATCAAGATCTCCGTGAAGCACAACGACCCGGTCGTGATGATCGAGGCGTACCGGCAGCTCGCCGCGCAGTGCGACTATCCGCTGCACCTCGGCGTCACCGAGGCGGGCCCGGCCTTCCAGGGCACGATCAAGTCGGCGGTCGCCTTCGGTGCGCTGCTCTCCCAGGGCATCGGCGACACCATCCGGGTCTCCCTGTCGGCGCCGCCGGTGGAGGAGGTCAAGGTCGGCAACCAGATCCTGGAGTCGCTGAACCTCAGGCAGCGCGGTCTGGAGATCGTCTCGTGCCCGTCGTGCGGCCGCGCCCAGGTGGACGTGTACAAGCTGGCCGAGGAGGTCACCGCCGGGCTCACCGGCATGGACGTCCCGCTGCGTGTGGCGGTGATGGGCTGTGTCGTCAACGGTCCCGGTGAGGCGCGGGAGGCCGACCTCGGCGTCGCCTCGGGCAACGGCAAGGGTCAGATCTTCGTGAAGGGCGAGGTCATCAAGACCGTCCCGGAGTCGAAGATCGTCGAGACCCTCATCGAGGAGGCCATGAAGCTGGCCGAGCAGATGGAGCAGGACGGGGCCGCCTCCGGGGGCCCCGTCGTCACGGGGAAACCGGCAGTGACGGTGAGTTGAGGCAAGGCACGGACCGAGAGGGGGCCCGACGTGACGATCCTGGAGACCATCCGGCAACCACGCGACCTGAAGGCGCTGTCCGAGGCGGAACTCGGTGAACTGACCGACGAGATAAGAGAGTTCCTGATCCACGCGGTCGCCAGGACCGGTGGGCATCTGGGGCCCAACCTGGGCGTGGTGGAACTGACCGTCGCGCTGCACCGGGTCTTCGAGTCGCCGGACGACCGCATCCTGTGGGACACCGGCCACCAGAGCTATGTGCACAAGCTGCTGACCGGGCGTCAGGACTTCTCCAAGCTGCGCGGGAAGGGCGGCCTGTCCGGCTACCCCTCGCGCGAGGAGTCCGAGCACGACGTCATCGAGAACAGCCACGCCTCCACCGCGCTGGGCTGGGCCGACGGCCTCGCCAAGGCGCGCCAGGTACAGGGCGGCAAGGGCCACGTGGTCGCGGTCGTCGGCGACGGCGCGCTCACCGGCGGCATGGCCTGGGAGGCGCTGAACAACATCGCGGCCGCCAGGAACCGGCCGCTGATCATCGTCGTCAACGACAACGAGCGGTCGTACGCGCCCACCATCGGCGGCCTCGCCAACCACCTGGCGGCGCTGCGCACCACCGACGGCTACGAGCGGGTGCTGGCCTGGGGGAAGGACGTCCTGCTGCGCACGCCGCTGGTCGGGCACACCGTCTACGAGTCCCTGCACGGCGCGAAGAAGGGCTTCAAGGACGCCTTCGCCCCGCAGGGCATGTTCGAGGACCTCGGTCTCAAGTACGTCGGTCCGATCGACGGTCACGACGTCGGGGCCGTCGAGTCCGCGCTGCGGCAGGCCAAGCGCTTCCACGGGCCGGTGCTGGTGCACTGCCTGACCGAGAAGGGCCGCGGCTACGAACCGGCCCTCGCCCACGAGGAGGACCACTTCCACACCGTGGGCGCGATGGACCCGCTCACCTGCGCCCCGCTCGCGCCCGCCGGCGGGCCGTCCTGGACGTCGGTCTTCGGCGACGAGATCGTGGCGATCGGCGAGGAGCGCGACGACGTCGTGGCGATCACGGCCGCGATGCTTCACCCGGTGGGGCTCGGCAGGTTCGCCGAACGCTTCCCGGACCGCGTCTTCGACGTCGGCATAGCCGAGCAGCACGCGACGGTGAGCGCGGCCGGCATGGCGACCGGGGGCCTGCACCCCGTGGTGGCCGTCTACGCCACCTTCCTCAACCGCGCCTTCGACCAGGTGCTGATGGACGTGGCGCTGCACCGCTGCGGGGTGACGTTCGTCCTGGACCGGGCCGGAGTCACCGGCGTGGACGGGGCGTCCCACAACGGGATGTGGGACATGTCCGTGCTCCAGGTGGTGCCCGGGCTCAGGATCGCCGCCCCGCGCGACGCCGGCCAGCTCCGCGCCCAGCTGCGCGAGGCCGTCGCGGTGAACGACGCGCCGACCCTCGTCCGCTTCCCCAAGGAGTCCGTCGGACCGGAGATCCCCGCGGTCGGCACGGTGGGCGGCATGGACGTCCTGCACCGCGCCGAACGGCCCGAGGTGCTCCTGGTGGCCGTCGGCGTGATGGCGCCGGTGTGCCTGGGGGCCGCCGAGCTGCTGCGGGCGCGCGGCGTCGGCTGCACGGTCGTCGATCCCCGGTGGGTCAAACCCGTCGATCCGGCCCTGCCCGGCCTCGCCGCCGAGCACCGGCTGGTGGCGGTCGTCGAGGACAACAGCCGGGCGGCGGGCGTCGGCTCGGCGGTGGCGCTGGCCCTCGGCGACGCCGAGGTCGACGTGCCCGTGCGGCGGTTCGGCGTCCCGGAGCAGTTCCTCGCCCACGCCAAGCGCGGCGAGGTGCTCGCCGACATCGGTCTCACCCCCGTCGAGATCGCCGGCCGGATCAGCGCGAGCCTGGCCGTGCGGGGCGCTCCCTCCGCCGACGGTCCGCTCGCCGGCCCACTCAAGGAGAAGGCTGAATGACCACGGAGTTCGACCTCGGCGCGCTGCTGGCCGAGCGCGGAGCCGAGCGCTACGAGCTGCACGGCAGACACCTCAACCACCAGCTGCCGCGCATGCTGCACACCATCGGCTTCGACAAGGTCTACGAGCGGGGCGAGGGCGCCTACTTCTGGGACGCCGAGGGCCACGACTACCTGGACATGCTCGCCGGCTTCGGGGTGATGGGCCTCGGCCGTCACCACCCCGTCGTCCGCAAGGCGCTGCACGACGTCCTCGACGCGGGGCTCGCCGACCTCACCCGCTTCGACTGCCAGCCGCTGCCCGGGCTGCTGGCCGAGAAGCTGCTCGCGCACAGCCCCCACCTGGACCGCGCGTTCTTCGGCAACAGCGGCACCGAAGCGGTGGAGACGGCGCTGAAGTTCGCCCGGTACGCCACCGGCCGGCCCAGGATCCTGTACTGCGACCACGCCTTCCACGGGCTCACCACGGGCTCGCTGTCGGTGAACGGCGAGTCGGGTTTCCGGGACGGCTTCTCCCCGCTGCTGCCCGACACGGCCGTCCCCCTCGGCGATCTCGACGCGCTGGCCCGCGAGCTGAAGAAGGGCGACGTCGCCGCCCTGATCGTCGAGCCGATCCAGGGCAAGGGCGTGCACGAGGCGCCGCCGGGGTATCTGCGCGCCGCGCAGGAGCTGCTGCGCCGCCACAAGGCGCTGCTCATCGCGGACGAGGTGCAGACGGGCCTCGGGCGGACCGGCGACTTCTACGCCTACCAGCACGAGGACGGGGTCGAACCGGACCTCCTGTGCGTGGCCAAGGCGCTGTCCGGCGGCTATGTGCCGGTCGGAGCCACCCTCGGCAGGGACTGGATCTTCAAGAAGGTCTACTCCTCGATGGACCGGGTGCTCGTGCACTCGGCGAGTTTCGGCTCCAACGCGCAGGCCATGGCGGCGGGGCTCGCCGTGCTGTCCGTCATGGAGAACGAACAGATCGTGGCGAACGCCCGGGCCACGGGCGACCTGCTCAGAACCCGGCTTGCGGCACTCGTCGACACCTACGAGCTGCTCGCCGACGTCCGCGGCCGGGGGCTGATGATCGGCATCGAGTTCGGGCGGCCCCGGTCGCTGAAGCTGCGCGGCCGCTGGACGATGCTGCAGGCGGCGCGCAAGGGGCTCTTCGCGCAGATGGTGGTCGTGCCGCTGCTGCAACGCCACCGGATCCTCACCCAGGTGTCCGGCGACCATCTGGAGGTGATCAAGCTGATCCCGCCGCTGATCGTGGGGGAGCCGGAGGTGGACCGCTTCGTCGACGCCTTCACCGCGGTGATGGACGACGCGCACAGCGGCGGCGGACTGATGTGGGACTTCGGCAGGACCCTGGTCAAGCAGGCGGTCGCCAACCGCTGACCATGCCCTGGCACTGTAAGGGGACGGCCCCTCGCCCGGACGGCCTCCAGCCCGGACGGCTCCTCGCTGGAGGCGGCGGCAGAACGGTGGGGCGGCGGGATCGCCGACGGGTTTTGCCTCTGAGGCAAGAAATTTGCCGCAGAGGCAAAATCCGCGTGCAATGGAGGCATGAGCCCAACCGAGTCCGAGCACCCGGCGGAACAGGCCGAGGCCCTCTCCGCCGTCGCGCCCCAGCTGCGCGACCTGCGCCGCCGGGCCGCCCTCACCCTCGAGAGCGCCGCCCGGGCGGCCGGGCTCTCGCCCGCGCACCTCTCCCGGCTCGAGACCGGGCAGCGGCAGCCCTCGCTGCCGATGCTGCTCGCCCTCGCCCGGGTCTACGGTACGACGGTCTCGGAGCTGCTCGGCGAGAGCGCCGCAGCGCGGGGCTCCGTCGTGCGCGCCGCCGCCATGGAGCCGACCCGCGCGGGCGGCTGGACGTACTGGCAGACCGGCGCCTCCGGGCGGGCGATGCAGGCCCTGCGGGTCCACGTCCCGTACGGGGCGCAGGGCGACATCGTGCGCGTGCACCCCGGCGAGGAATGGCTGCACGTGCTGCGCGGACGGCTGCGGCTGCGCCTCGCGGACGCCACGGACCTGCTCGGGCCCGGTGACAGCGCGCACTTCGACTCGCTCACCCCGCACCGCATCGCCGCGCAGGACGCCGACGGGGTCGAACTCCTCTTCGTCCACACCTTGCTGCAGAGCCCCACGGCCACGCTGTGCCTGGGCCCGAACCCGTCAGAGACCGGAGCGACGTCATGAGCGACCTCGAGGAGAAGTTCCCCCGCACCCTCTGGATCCGGCTGATCATCTACATCGCCGTCGGACATCTCTTCGCGGGATTCCTCTGGCTGCTGTTCGAGGTGGGCGCCAAGCAGTAGGGCGCCGTCAGTCCAGGAGCCGCTCGCGCAGCCGGGCGCGGGTCTCGGGGGAGAGGCCGAGGCCCTGCTCCAGGTAGGCGTCGACGCCGCCCCAGGTCTGCTCCACGGTCTCGAAGGCCGCCTCGAGGTACTCCGCGCGGGCGTCGAAGAGCGGGCCGAGCAGCTCCATGACCTCGGGGGAGTAGGCGGCGGCGGAGGTGGCGCTGCGGTGCACCTTGTAGCGGCGGTGCTTGGCGTTGGACTCCAGGTAGTCGCCGAGGATCGCCTCGCGCTCCACGCCCACGGCGAGCAGCGTCACCGCGACGGACAGGCCCGCGCGGTCCTTGCCCGCCGCGCAGTGCATCAGCGCCGGCACGCTGTCCTCGGCGAGCGCGTGCAGCACCCGCGAGTGCTCCGCCGTGCGCTCCGTGACGATCCTGCGGTAGGAGGCGACCATCCGGGCCGCCGCCTTGCCGTCGCCGAGGATGCCCCGCAGCTGGTCGATCTCGCCGTCCCGCACCATCTTCCAGAACTCGGCGCCGTCCGCCGGGTCCGACAGGGGCAGGTTCACGTTGCGCACGCCCGGCAGCTCGACGTCCGGGCCCTCCAGCTTCTGGTCCGCGGCGTTGCGGAAGTCGAAGACGGTGTGCAGGCCCAGGCCGGCGAGGAACGCCGTGTCCTCGTCGGTCGCGTGCGCGAGGTGGCCGCTGCGGTACAGCACGCCGTGGCGCACCCGCCGGCCGTCGACGGTCGGCAGACCCCCGACGTCCCGGAAGTTGCGCACTCCGGCCAGCTCGGGCTCGGTCGACGGGATCTGCTGCGTCACGGGGGCTCCCTCCCAGTCGGTCCGCACCGGCGCGGCTCGTGGTGGCCGGCAGGACCTCCCCGACCATACGACACGGGCCGTCGGGGCAACGGTTCGTCGGGCCGGCGGCCGTGCGTCGCGTCCGCCCAGGTGGGGCGTCGTCCGCCGGAAGTTGCCCGACGGGCCGACCGCGTTCGATGATGTTGACGCTTGATCGCACCTGTTCGAAACAGTGGGGGTTTTTGATGCCCGAGATCGCCGACGCCGGCCGCACCTGGGTCCTGTCCGGGCCCACGAGCAGTTATGCCCTCCACCTCACCGAGGCCGGCGAGCTGGTCCATCTGCACTGGGGCCCGGGCATCGCGCTCGCCGACGCCGAGGCGCTGGCCGCGCTTCCCTGGTCGGAGCGCGGGGCGTCCTTCGAGTCCCCGCT
This sequence comes from Streptomyces sp. NPDC020597, assembly GCF_044335095.1. NCBI lineage: Bacteria > Bacillati > Actinomycetota > Actinomycetes > Kitasatosporales > Streptomycetaceae > Streptomyces > Streptomyces sp. NPDC020597. The sequence goes on from NZ_JBIRUL010000010.1 coordinate 6,109, forward strand.
CGACGGCCGTGAGGAGTACCCGGTCGAGGGCGGCCCCCGCTTCGTCCGCCCCGCCCTGTCGGTGCGCACCGACGAGCGCCGCGGCACCGAGTGGACCTTCGAGGCGCACGAGCGGGACGGTGACGAGTTGCGGCTGCGCTTTGGGGACGCCGGGCTCGCCGTCACCCTCCACTACCGGATGCGCGGCGACGTCGTCGAGCGGTGGACGACCCTGCGCAACGAGGGCGAGCAGCCGCTGGAACTGCTCCGCGCGGACTCGGCCACCTGGACCCTGCCCGAGCGGGACGACTGGCGGCTCTCGCAGCTGCACGGCCGCTGGGCCGCCGAGTCGCAGCTCGCGCGCACCCCGCTCGGCCCCGGCGAGACGGTCATCGGCAGCCGCCGCGGCCACACCGGCCACCAGCACCTGCCCTGGGTCGCCCTCGACACCGACGCCACCGAGGAGCGCGGCGAGGTCTACGGCTGCGCCCTCGGCTGGTCGGGCTCCTGGCGGATCGCCGTCGCCCGGCTCCCCGACGCACGTGTGCAGGTCACCGGCGGAGCCGGGTACGACGACTCGGGCCTGCTGCGCCTCGCGGCGGGTGAGTCCTTCACCACCCCGGTCTTCGCCGGCCTGTGGAGCGACGGCGGCTTCGGCGGGGCGAGCCGTGCCTGGCACGCCTACCAGCGGGCCCATGTCGTCCCGGACGCCGGGCGGGACCGGCCGGTGCTGTTCAATTCCTGGGAGGCCACCTACTTCGACATCTCCGAGGAGCAGCAGGCGACCCTCGCCCGGCGCGCCGCGGCGATCGGGGTCGAGCTCTTCGTGGTGGACGACGGCTGGTTCGGGGCCCGGACCGGCGACCACGCCGGGCTCGGCGACTGGCAGCCCAACCCGGACCGCTTCCCGAACGGGCTGAAGCCCCTCGCCGACTACGTGCGCGCCCTCGGCATGCAGTTCGGCATCTGGGTCGAGCCCGAGATGGTCAACCCGGACAGCGACCTCTACCGGGCGCACCCGGACTGGGTGCAATTCCAACCCGGGCGAAAGCGGACGGAGTTCCGCAATCAGCTCATGCTGAACCTCGCACGCGAGGACGTCCAGGAGTACCTCTGGGAGCAGCTCGACGGGCTCCTGTCCAGCGCGCCGATCGACTACGTCAAGTGGGACTTCAACCGCTGCTTCACCGACGCCGGCTGGCCGGACGACCCCTATCCGCAACGTCTGTGGGTCGACCACGTGCGGGCCCTGTACGCCCTCCTGGACCGGCTGCGGGCGGCCCACCCCGGCGTCGCCTTCGAGTCCTGCTCGGGCGGCGGCGGACGGGTGGACCTGGGGATCATGAGCCGCACCGACCAGGTGTGGACCTCCGACAACACCGACCCGCTGGACCGGCTCGTCATCCAGCACGGCTTCAGCCAGATCCACCCCGCCCGGGTGATGGCCGCGTGGGTCACCGACAGCCCCAACACGCAGCTCAACGGGCGGGTCAGCTCACTGCGCTTCCGGTTCGTCAGCGCCATGGCCGGGGTGCTCGGCGTCGGCGGGGACCTCGCCGAGTGGAGCGAGGAGGAGCTCGCCGAGGCGCGCCGGTGGGTGGACCTCTACAAGGACATCCGGACGCTCGTGCAGCAGGGCGACCTGTACCGGCTGCGTCCTCCGGCGGGCGGCCTGAGCGCCGTCCAGTACGTGCTCGGCGACGAGGCGGTCGTCCTGGCCTGGCTCCAGGCCCAGCGGTTCGGTGAGCCCGTCCCGGCGCTACGGCTGCGCGGACTCGACCCGACGGCGTCGTACGAATGCCGTGAAACGGGAGAAGTCCACCGAGGCGCGGTGCTCCTGCATCACGGGTTGCACACCGGACTGCGGGGCGACCTCGATGCGACGGTTATCCGACTGCGTCGCATCTGAGGTTTCTGTCCGAATTGGATTCTTCGTGATAACTCGCTCTGGAATAAAGAAAGCTGGAGCGGCGTCACGTGAGCAGCGTCATAAAGGTGACCGTGCGTCGCCCGTCATGTTCACGTAATTCATGTGGATTTCCGGGGTGCTTGACCCAATAGGGTTGTTTTGATTCACGGAGGGTGACCGGGAATTCTCGCGGCGGATCAAGACAAATGCCATGGCCGTGCAACCTCTGCTTGTCCCTGTGCGTCCTGGTCGCTTACGTTCCACACCAATCCGGACGGACGCCCAATCCTGCCGCCGCCCGGAATCCGCACACCCACCCGTACACGGCAGGAGCGGGGGACCCACAGGCACGACCGCCTGTTCCGGTCCCGGAACAGGCTCGGGGTAAAGCCGCGTCCCGACGCGGCCGGACATCTCCAGTCCGCACCCGACAGCTCACCCCGCAGGCGCCGGAGAGGAATTCGTCATGCCCGCGAAGGGTAAGCACCGTCGTCCCAAGGCCCAGCGCCTCACCCGTTCCATAGCCGCCGCCGGAACCGGCGGGGCCGCGCTCGCCCTTCCGCTCATGGCCGCCTCCGGCGCCCACGCGGCCACTCCGGAGTCCGCGTCCCAGGCCGTCTCGCAGGCGGTCGCGCAGACCGTTTCCCAGAAGGCCGCGCAGGCCGCCCCGGCGGCCCGGAAGACCGCCGCCGTCACGACCTACACCGTGCGCTCCGGTGACTGCCTCTCGAAGATCGCGACCGAGCAGCACGTCGGCGGCGGCTGGAAGAAGCTGTACCAGGACAACCGCGAGGCCGTCGGCGCCGACCCCTCGCTGATCCACCCCGGCCTCAAGCTGTCGATCGGCAAGAAGGCCTCCGCCGGCGCGCCCAAGTCGTCCGGCTCGGCGTCCTCTTCGTCCTCCTCCGCGAAGTCGTCGACGTCCTCGAAGTCCTTGACGGCGGCCGAGTCGTCGTCCTCCGCATCCACCGCGAAGGCCGCCGTCCAGGCCGCCGAGAGCAGCAGCGGCGACTTCACCCTGCCCGTGTCCGGCGCCACCGTCGGCACGCCTTACCACCAGTCCGGCAGCATGTGGTCCAGCGGCTACCACACCGGCGTCGACTTCGTCGTCCCGACCGGCACCCCGCTCAAGGCCGTCGCCGCGGGCACCGTCGTCTCCGCGGGCTGGGGCGGCGCCTACGGCAACCAGGTCGTCATCAAGCTGAACGACGGCTACTACGCCCAGTACGCCCACCTGTCCCAGCTGTCCGTCTCGGCCGGCCAGACCGTCGGCGTGGGCCAGCAGGTCGGACTCTCCGGCGCGACGGGCAACGTGACCGGACCGCACCTGCACTTCGAGATCCGCACCACGCCGGACTACGGCTCGGACGTCGACCCGCTCGCCTACCTCCGCTCCCACGGCGTCTCCGTCGGCTGATCCCCGCCGCCGACCCGCCCGACGCGCAGCCGAAGGCCGGACCCCGATCGCGAGATCCGGGGCCCGGCCTTCGGCGTGCCCGCGTGCGGGCCGCGTTCGCCGCTCGGCCCTCGGTGCCCGGTTCTGATGCGTCGCGGGGCCGGAAACACGTGATCGTCTCATTGCGGTCCTGTGGCGTGTCCGGTCGCGGTGTCGACAGGCGACGCCGCGAGCCGACACAGTGGTCCGGTCAGACGGCAAGCGCTTTCATCGTCGGCCTCGGACCCGGTGGGACGTCGACCAGACGTCGGCCCGGCGTCCGCCGCTCGCGGAAGCCGCCCCGCCGCCCGGTCCGACCGAAGGAGACGCATCCCGTGACGACGACGCGCAGGGCATTCGGCGCACTCGCCGCCTCCGCCGCCCTGGCGGCCCTCGCCCCCGCGACGACGGCGAGCGCCGCGCCCCGCCGCCACCGGCTCCTCGCCCACGACGACTTCCGGCACGGGCTCGGCCGGTGGGCCGTCGAGCGGGAACAGGGCGGTACGGTCACCGCCTCCCGCGGGAGCCTGGAGATCGACGTGCCCGCCGGCGCGACCGTCTGGTTCAGGCGGCGGCTCGAGGGGCCGTACGTCCTCGAGTACGTCGCCACGCCCATCTCCGCGGGCGGGCCCAACGACCGCGTCTCCGACCTCAACAACTTCTGGAACGCCGTCGACGCCCGCTCCCCGGACGACCTCTTCGCCACCCCCCGCGGCGGCGCCCTCGCGGAGTACGACCACCTCAGGACGTACTACGTCGGCTACGGCGCCAACGGCAACACCACGACCAGGCTGCGCCGTTACGTAGGCGAGCCGGGCGTGCGCCCGCTGCTGTACGACTACACCGAGCCGCTGCTCGTCGCGAACAGGCCGCACCACGTGCGGATCGTCTCCGACGGGCCGGTCGTCCGCTGGTGGATCAACGGGCGGCCGGTCTTCGACCACACCGACCCGGAGCCGTACACGGGCGGCCACTTCGCCTTCCGCACCACCTGGAGCCACTTCCGCATCAACGACTTCCGCGTGTGGTCGCCTATTCCCTGATTGGCAAATTCTTTAGGAGTGTCCTTTCTCACCGAGCGTCAACCCCTGCCTACGGTCGCGTAGGTCACATTCAAAGGTGAATCATGATCTGCCGTGGCAGACGATTCGAAGAGTGACAACAGATCAGTGATCGGGTCGTACGTGGCGGTGGGGGACAGCTTCACCGAAGGCGTCGGCGACCCCGGCCCCGACGGGGCGTTCGTCGGCTGGGCAGACCGGCTCGCGGTGCTTCTCGCGGACCTGCGGCCCGAAGGCGACTTCGCCTACGCCAACCTCGCGGTCCGCGGAAAGCTGCTCGACCAGATCATGGAAGACCAGCTCACCAGGGCGGTGGAACTCGCCCCGGACCTGGTCTCCTTCTGCGCGGGCGGCAACGACATCCTCCGCCCCGGCACCGACCCGGACGAGGTCGCCGAGCGTTTCGAGCGCGCGATCTCGGCCCTGACCGCCGCAGCCGGCACGGTCCTGGTGACGACCGGCTTCGACACCCGTGGCGTCCCTGTGCTCAAGCATCTGCGGGGCAAGATCGCCACCTACAACGGACACGTCCGCGCCGTCGCCGACCGGTACGGCTGTCCCGTGCTCGACCTGTGGTCCCTGAAGTCCGTGCAGGACCGCAGGGCCTGGGACGGCGACCGGCTCCACCTCTCCCCGGAGGGGCACACACGGGTGGCCCTGCGCGCCGGGCAGGTCCTAGGCCTCGACGTGCCGGCCGATCCGGAGCAGCCCTGGCCGTTGCTCCCGCCGCGCGGCGCCCTCGACGTACGGCGGGACGACGTGCACTGGGCCCGCGAGTACCTGGTGCCCTGGATCGGACGCCGGCTGCGCGGGGAGTCCTCCGGCGATCATGTGATCGCCAAGGGCGAGCTCTCCCCCGACGACATCAGGATGCGCATCGCGGCCGTCGCGTAGCGGGTCCGGCAGCACGGCTCGCCCGTGGGGGAGCGGCCGGCCGTGGGCGTCGTACGGCCGGCCGCTCCACCAGTGAGGTGATCGCACGGGAGTGGCGTCGGGGCGGGACCCGGAGCCGGTGCTGGGATGACCGCACCCGCACCGTCCGCGCCGACACCTTCGAGGACCGGTCCCGCATGCGCCTTTCCCGTACGTCCGTCGCCGCGGCGCTCGTCGCCCTGCTCACCCTCGGCGGCCCGGCGCTCGCCGCGCCCACGGCGGCGGCGCTGCCCGCCCGCCCCGCAGCCGTACCGGCCGACGCGGTACGGGCCGACGCCGCCACCGTGACGGTGACCGGTGAGGGCAGCGCGAGCGCGGAGCCCGACGTCGCGGTCGTCGGCGCCGCCGTCGAGGCCACCGCCAAGACCTCGCAGGCCGCGATGGACGCGCAGAGCAGGGCGGCCGCCGCGCTGCTCGCCGCGGTCCGCGCCGAGGGCGTCGCCGACCGGGACATCCGCACCGAGAGCGTCTCCCTCCAGCCCGTCCACGACTACACGGGCGGCGCGCCCCGCCTGACGGGCTACCAGGCCGCCCAGTCCTTCACCGTCAAGGTGCGCCAGGTGGCGAGGACCGGCGCGGTACTGCAGGCGGTCACGGACGCTGCGGGCGACGCGGCCCGCATCGGCTTCGTGGTCTTCGGCGTCTCCGACCCGGCCCCGCTGCAGGCCCGCGCGCGGGAGGCCGCGCACGCCGACGCCCGGGCCAAGGCCGAGCAGTACGCCCGCCTCAGCGGCCGCGTCCTGGGCCGGCTGATCTCGCTCAGCGAAGACGCGTCCACCACCCCGCGCCCCGTCCCCTCGGCCGGCGACACGCCCGGCGCCGGCATGGCCGCCGTGCCCGCGGCCCCCGGCGAGATCCGGGCGACGGCGACGGTGACGGCGGTCTACGCGCTGGACTGAGCACCGCTCAGGCCGTACGGCCTCTCTGCGAGCCCGGCGAGCCCAGCGAGCCCTGCGGTCCCGTCCGCCTCGGCCGTCCAGGGTTCGGCGCTTGCGGCCATGTGGCCATGTGGCCACGCGAGCTTGCGGGCGGGCGTGCGGCGCTCGCGGGCGGCTCAGCCCGTCGGCTTCCGGCGTCCGGCTTGCGCGGTCCGACTCCGGCGTTCGGCTTGCGCCGTGCGACTCCGGCCGCCGGCTTCCCGCTACCGGTCGATGCCGTCGGCTGCCGCTCCGAGCTGTCGGCGGCCAAAGTCCCTGTGCGCCGGAGGTGCTGGAAGGCGCGAGAGGGTCGGGGATGCCGGGAGGCGTGGAACGGCCCCAGGTGCCGGAGGCGCTGGAAGGCGCGGGAGGGGCGGGAGGGCCGGAGACCCCCTAGGTGTCGGGAGGGGCGCTGGCCTCGGAAGGCGCTGGAGCTGCCGGAGGCGCGGGAGGGCCGGAGATCCTCCCGGTGCTGGAGGTGCTGGAGGTGCTGGAGGTGCTGGAGGTGCTGGAGGTGCTGGAGGTGCTGGAGGTGCCGGGGGCGCCAGAAGACGCGGAGGCGCTGGAGGTGCCGCAGGGTTCGGAGGCGCCGGGAGGCGCGGGAGGGCCGGAGATCCCCTAGGTGCCGGAAGGGTCGGGGGCGTCGGAAGGCGCGGAGGCACCGGGGGTGCCGGAGGCACCGGTGGTGCCGGGGGTTTTGGCGGGGAGTCCGAGTTCCCGGTTCAGGGCCTCGTCCGCCCACTCCCGTGCCCGGGTCCGGGACACCGCGCCCGCATAGGACGTCAACTGCACGGCGAGTCCGTCCAGCAGGGCGGTCAGACGCAGCGCCGTGCCGGCCGGGTCCGGGCACCGGAACTCGCCCGCGGTGACGCCCTCCGAGATCACCCCGGCGAGCGCCGCCTTCCACTCCCGGTCGAGATGGCGGGCGACGTCCCGCAGCGCCGGCTCGCGCAACGACACGGCCCAGCCCTCGATCCACAGCCGCCAGCCCTTGGCCTGGCCGGTGGGCGCGTACCAGTGCACCGCCGCCCGCAGCCGGCGCAGCGCCGTGGTGCGGCGGCCGACCAGCTTGCGCAGATGCGCCAGATCCTCCTGGGCCGCGCGGGCGAACGCGTCGGCGACCAGCTGCTCCTTCGTCGAGAAGTGGTACAGCACGAGCGCGTTGCTGACGCCGAGGGCCCCGGCCACGTCGGCGATCCTGACCGCCGCGACGCCCCGCGCCTCGATCTGCTCGATGGCCGCCCGCAGGATCTCCTCCCGCCGCTCGGCCACGCTCAACCGGACCCTCACCACGTCCGTCACCCTACACAGGGGCTGTGAGCTGCCCGGACGCCGTCATCGGCTGCCGCCGAACCGCTCCGTGACCGCCTGCTGCCGTTCCTGCGCGAGGGCGTGCGCGGCCGCCCGCGGGGTCGTCCCGTCGGCCTCCGCGCGGGCCAGCACCCGCTCCGTCAGGAGGCGCATCGAGCGGCGCGTGTGGCCGAAGGCCTCCTCGGCGTCCGCACCGACGTCGCCGAAGAGCGTCCACCACCACCAGGCGTTCGTCCCGGAGTTGACGACGACGTCCGGCAGCACGATCACCCCGCGCGCGTGCAGCAGCGCCTCCGCCTCGGGAAGGACGGGCATGTTCGCGGCCTCGGCGATCCAGCGCGCGGTGACGCGCTCCTGCTCCCGCACGCCGATCGTGTACGACACGGCGGCCGGCACCAGGACCTCGGCCTCCGCCGACAGCCAGGCGTCGCCCGGCAGTTCGCGGTCGCCGGGGCGCAGCGCGGACCGGTCGACCGTGCCGTGGCCGTCCCGCGCGGCCAGCAGCGCCTCCACGTCGAGCCCGTCGGGGTGGGCGATCGTGCCTTTGACGTCGGCGACGGCCACCACCGTCAGCCCCGCGCGCGTGAGGAAGCGCGCGGTCGCGCCTCCCATGGTGCCGAGCCCCTGGAGCGCGACCCGGGTCCCGGCGTGGGGCGCGCCGGCCCGGTCCAGTGCCGTCAGCACGGACTCGGCCACTCCGCAGCCGCCGACCAGCTCGTCGAGGCCGATGCCGTCCACCTCGACCGCGAAGGCGTCCGCGAGGCGCGCGCGGGCCGCGGGCGCGTCGGCCAGCAACGGATAGACCGCCTGCACGGACGAGACGAGACCCGCCTCGGCGGCGGCCCGGTCCACCAGGTCCTGGGTCAGCCCCAGGTCCTCGCCGGTGGTCCAGCAACTCTCCACGTACGGACGCATCGCCCGCAGGTAGCGCACCAGGATCCCGTAGGCGCGCGGATCCCGTGGATCGCAGTCGATGCCACCCTTGGCCCCGCCCAGCGGGACGTAGGCCGCGTCGGGGTCGTAGTGCAGGGCCTCCTTCAGGCTCATGCCGCGGGCCAGGCCGGTCACCTCCGCCAGGGTGCAGCCCCTGCGCATCCGCAGTCCGCCGCTGCAGACGCCGCGCACGAGACGGTCGACCACCAGGAATCCCTGACGGCCGGTGACCTCGTCCGTCCAGGTCAGGGACAGCAGGGGGGCGTCGGACACACGGACTCCAAGGCCGGGACGGTACTGAACAGTGGGTCAGTATTCCGGATGCGTTGCCGGGGCTGTCAACGCGTTGTCCGGCCGGGCGACCATAATGGAATGCCTCAGCGACCCCACCTGGAGGTACCGTGTCCGGTTTCCGTTCCCTGAGCTCCGGGCTCCGCGGTCTGCAGCCCGAGGCCTTCGGCGCGGATCCGAGCGGTGAGCGCCTGGCGCGCATCCGCAGATCGCCCCACTACAAGGACGGCGTCTTCCAGAACCCCGGCGGCCCGGCGCGCACCCGCCCTTCGGGCTCGATGCTGGAGTTCGCCAAGGTCTTCTTCGACAAGGAGCAGCGCCCCCGGCGTGCTCCCACGGGCACCGTGCCGGTGCACGCCACCACTCTCGCCGACCTCGCCAAGCCGCCGGTCACCGGACTCAGGGTGACCTGGATGGGGCACTCCAGCGTGCTCGCCGAGATCGACGGGCAGCGGGTCCTGTTCGACCCCGTGTGGGGCGCGCGCTGCTCCCCGTTCGCCTTCGCGGGACCCAAGCGGCTGCACCCGGTGCCGCTTCCGCTGGCCGCGCTCGGCCCGGTCGACGTCGTCGTCATCTCGCACGACCACTACGACCACCTGGACCTGCCCACCGTCAAGGCGCTTGCCGGCACGGACACCCTGTTCGCGGTGCCGCTCGGCGTCGGCGCCCATCTCGAGCACTGGGGCGTGTCCGCCGGCCGGCTGCGCGAGCTGGACTGGCACGAGGCGACGGAGGTCGGCGGGCTGACCCTGACGGCCACCCCGGCCCGGCACTTCTGCGGCCGGGGCCTGCGCAACACCCAGCACACCCTGTGGGCCTCGTGGGTGGTGGCGGGCGCGGAGCACCGGCTCTTCCACAGCGGGGACACCGGTTACTTCGACGGTTTCCAGGACATCGGCGCCGCGCACGGCCCGTTCGACGCGACGATGATCCAGGTCGGGGCGTACTCCGACTTCTGGCCGGACATCCACATGACGCCCGAGGAGGGCATGCGGGCCCACCTCGACCTCCAGGGAGGCGTCGGCGGGGTGATGATGCCGATCCACTGGGCCACCTTCAACCTCGCCACGCACGCGTGGGCGGAGCCGGGGGAGTGGATGAAGGACGCGGGCGAGGAGGTCGGTCAGGCGGTGGCGCTCCCGCGGCCGGGCGAGCCGTTCGAGCCGGCGGGAAGGCTGCCCGTGGAGCCGTGGTGGCGGGCCGTCTCCGGTCCGATCGCGCACCCCTGGCTGCGGCCCAGGCCGACGCGGGCTCCCGCCGAGGAGGCCCCCAGCCATGATCTCGACCTCGCCGGTGATCGATGACAGCGAGCGAGGAGGACCTCGGCCGGATCGTGCGACCCGGCTGAGGTGCGGCTCGGATCGCAGGGCGCCGATCTCCTTCCGTCCGCCGGTCCGGGATCAGGTACCGCCGCGATCTCCGGATGCCGTGCGCAGGTAGTCCAGGCCCGCGCGATCTGTCGCGTCGGAGGCGGAGCTCAGACGGTGGACCACCGTCCAACGTCCGTCCGGTACGGCGCCGGCGAAGACGGACGCCGTACCGGTCGCTCCGTTGTGCCAGATCACGGGCAGCGGCCCGGTGCGCTGCCATCCGGGCGCCGGGTCCCCGAGTGCACGCTCGAGCACGAGGCCCGTCAGTACGCGTGCCAGCGTGCGAGGGGTCGCCCACAGGCCGCCGGCGGGCAGGATCGCGCCGGTCATGGTCCACGGTTTCACCGTGCGGCCGAACCACCCGGTCGGCAGCAGCCGACTGTCCTTCGGGGGTGCGGCGCTCATGGCGTGCGCCGGCAGGCCGAGGGGTGACAGCACGAGTTCGGCGACGAGGTCCTCGTACGCCTGCCCGGTCGCCGCAACCAGTGCGGCGCCGAGCACGGCGTAGCCGAGGTTGGAGTACTCCTCGCGTTGTCCCGAGGGGGCGACGGCGAGGAGGTCGAGTCCGGCGACCAGGCCGCGCAGCCGGTCGTCGGTGAACTTCCGGTACGGATCGCGGCGGGACGTGCCAGGGGGGAGCCGGGGCAGACCCGACGTGTGCTCCGCCAGATGATGCAGGGTGACCCCGGTTCCCGGCGGGGCGTCGAGCCATCGCTCGACGGGGTCGTCCGGCGTCAGCACGGCCCGCTCGGCCAGCTGCTGGAGGATGGTTGCGGTGATGACCTTGGTGAAGGATCCCACCTCCACGTAGGCGTCGGGGTCGTGTGCGCCGGTGACGATCGGAGTCTCGTGGGCGCTGCCGAGGATGCAGGAGGGGACGGTGACCATGGCCGTCAGTTCGCCGTCTGAGGGACGGGGACGTCGACCGTGTGGTCGCTTTCCGGCGTGCCCCCCTCGGTGACGGTCCCGGCGCCGGCGGGCTGCTTCCGCGTCCGGCGTGCGGCCATGCCGCGTGCCGTCCGGCGTGCACGGTCCAGGGCCGACGAGAGGAAGATCAGGTCGCAGGCGATCATCGTCAGGGCGAACGCGGTGAGTCCCATGAACACACCGATGGACACATGGAACGCGATGGACGCCGCCGCCGTCCACGGACGCAGGCTCGGCACCAGGATCCCCATCGGGAAGTACACCAGGAACAGGGTGGTGCTGTAGGTGCCCAGGAAGACGAGCAGATCGTTGTCGTAGACCAGGCTGGACCAGCCCGGCAGCTCGAACTCGGGAACGCGCATGATGTAGAAGAGCGCGGTGCCGTCCTGCCAGACCTCTCCCTGCACCTTGTACAGACCGCTCACCACGTACACGAGGCACATCTGCACGGCGATCGCGGCCACGCCGAGATTGTGCAGGGGGACGCCGAGGCAGCGCAGGTCTTCGGGGAGCCGTCTCGTGACGCGCCGGGCGAGACCGCTCGAGAAGGAGAAGTGCCTGTAGCAGTCGGTCAGCAGCAGCATGGGGATGACGAGTTGAGCGAGGTTGTCCCCGCCGTCCAGGAATGCCGACTGCCGCTCGTAGAGCGACCAGAGGAGGACTCCGTGCGCCGCGAGGACCATCCTGCCCCCCACGCCGAGGGTGACGGCCAGAGCGGCGAACAGCCCGAGGTGGAAGACCACCTCGAACCAGACCTGGGAAGTGCTCCACGCGTAGAGGCTGAAGCTTCCCTTCTCCCTGATCTCCTCGACGAAGAGGCGGTGGGGCAGGACCGAGTCGGCTCCGGGGCCGAACAGATAGCTCCGGTCGCCGTAGTGGCTCAGGTAGTACATGAGGCCGACGAAGCCCAGCAGCGCGCGGGTCCCCGACACCCCCAGTGCGGCGACGGGGCGACTGGCGGCGGCGTCGATCGCGTCCTTGACCCTCACCGGAGGTCCACCGCCTTCTTCCACGGCAGGTCGTAGAGGTCCACTTTGCTCTTCGCCTCGGGATTCTTCCGCTGCGACCACGGGGGCAGCGTCTTGATGTACATGCGCACCTGGACAGCGGCAGGCGCCGTGCCGTCGGGGCAGACGTCGTGCATCTGGGTCAGCGAGAAGCGGGACAGGGAGCGCTCGGCGTCCTCGTGCTGCCTCTTCTCGTAGGGGGTCAGAGGAATGACGCGCTTGTGCTTGCCGTCTTTCGCTTCGGGGTCGTCCGTATTCTTCACTTCCTCTTTCTGCCGGAGTCGCAGCAACAGGTCATCAGAATCATTCAGCTGATTTATGCCGTTGCTTACGAGGCGCACCGTCCGGGAGGGGAAGAATCGGTCTTCCTGGGTCTCCTTGATCAAAGGTCCGGTCACGTCGTAGAAATCCGTGACGGAACCGTCGGAGCACCTTCCGCGAGCTATTATCCCCTCGTTGTCCTTTGTCGGATTCGGAGCGAAGAGACTCCAGTTCTGCGTGAAGTACGGCTCCAGGTAGCTGCTGATGAGTCCATGAAGCTTGATCTTGGCGGGGCTGAGTGGCGCCTGGGAGAACGCCGCGAGAAAGAAATGGGCGCCCAGGAGGGCGGCACCGGCCAGCAGTGCCGCCCTCTGGATGCGCCGATGGCGCGCTATCACCTGTCGAAAGCGGTCGCGGCAGCGGAGGCGCCGTCGACGGACACCTTTGCAGGCGCGCTGAACAGGCTGAAGTTGTTCGCCACCTCGGACGCCTGGTGAGCGACGGAGCTGGCGGCGGCCCGTGCGTGCACGCTGGCGCGAGCAGCGGCCCGGCCGGCCGCTGCGGCAGCGCGTGCGGCGGCAGCGGCCTGCGGGGTCGCCGGAGCGTCCTCGCTGACGGCCTGGGTGCTCAGGCTCACGTCAGCCTGCGGCGGCGTGGAGGCCTGAGCCGAACCCTGCATCGACACCGTCAGCAGGGTGCCTGCGACGGCCATGCCGAAAGCGACGGCGGCATTCTTCTTCTTCATTTTTTCCCCTCTTTGTTTCTGGTCGCCAGGGGTGAAGACGACGGCACGTCGGAAATGTTGGTCAGACATTCCCGACCGCTCGCCCCCCGTGGACGAAACAGGTTCTTCTCCGACGGGGGCGGAGGATTTTTCACGACGTTCGCCCCGTATGCCTGCTTGCTTCCGCAAGGAGACGTCTCATGTCCGCCGTGATGCCTGATGATCTTATGGAGATCGTCAGGTACATCTCAAGAAGTGCCCATGTGGTGATCATCACAGTGCGATGTCCGCGTCTTTCCGCCCTGATTCGTTCGCTTGTCCTTCGTTTCATCGACGGGTGTTATCGGTCAGCGGCCGACGCAAACCCATTGGGCTATTTCGGCGTTGCCGCTCAGGGTGAGGGGGGTCGCGGTGAATGACGTCATTCGGATCGGTGTGAGCTCACGACCCGGTGGACGTTCGAGTGGCGTCGTCACCCGCGAACCGGCGCGGACCCAGGCCCGGTCGGCGAGGACCGGGACGCCTTGGCGCCCGCAGGACGCGGTCGGCTTCACGCGTGGGCGGTGCCGACGGGGATGCCGAAGCCGGCGGCGAACCGGGTGGCGGCGCTCACCCTCGCGGGTGACATCAGCGCGGTGACCTGCTCGACCCGTGCATGAGTCGTCCGTATGCGGCACGCTCGCGCAGAGCGCTCATCCGACGGTCTCCGCCGCCTCGCTCTCGGACTTCTCGGGGAAGATCAGCCGCACCCCGCCGGCGATCACCAGGAAGCAGGACAGCAGGACGGCGAAGCGCATGATCTTCGCGGCGCCCTCCCAGTCGGACGACGGCCCCAGGACCAACCAGAAGGCGAGAGCCATCCCCGCCATCACCACCGTCACGCCAGCCAACCGACGCACCCCATGATCCCTTCGTCCTACGACCTTCACACAACCGTTTTACTCTACGCACCGGTAACTGCGGCTCGGAGCACGGCAGATGGGCATCTGGCCGAATCGCGCCGCACGCTCCGCGGTGCGGCCCGGGTGAAAGCCGTGCGGACCAGGCGCAATCACCCGGCCTGCGAAACGGACGCCGCCGTACTTCTGCCCGCGCCGGGCCGATCGACGAACGCAGCGTCCACCCGAGTCGGCGGAACCATGTTCATGCGGCGTCGTCACCGTGAGGCCGGGCAACCGCGCCGGGGGAGGCGCAGATCCATGCTTGGCTCAATGTGGCCGGTGACGCGGAGGCCCGCAGGGGACAGCGACCGTTGGGCGATCCGGCACCCAAGGCCAGTACTGATACCCACAGTGACATTCGGGCGGGTGTCGCCGAGGGCGGGGAGGCGCCGGAGGCGGTTCCGGGGGCCGACGGGAACGCGGTGACGTACGACCGTGCGAGTCGGGGTGCATTCGCCGCTCGGTCCGCGCGGTCACTTCCGTACCACCCCTGATCAGGTCTGATCGAAATTTTTTTATGCTGCCTCGCCGAGTGCGCGGGCTTATCGGTCTGTCGTACGAAGCCTCATACCAGAGCGGGACCCTCCCTGGGGGACTTTGTCAACTGCCCACCGCACATGATGGGTTGCCGACTACTGTGAGTGGCCGTCGGGCGACACCGGGCCGTAATTCCGGGCTCTCCCGACCGACGCCCCGGCTCGACGGACCAGTACGAGGACACCGATGTCTCACCTCCGCGCACCCGCCGCACGAGCAGACCGCCGTGAGGGCGGGCGGCACGGGCGGCCCGTCCCCCGCACCGCACCAACGCCGGCCGAGACGCACATACGGCCCCAGTTGGTCCGGCTCGCCGTGTTCCCCCCGACCGCGGTGGCGCTGAGCGCCTGCGCGGTCGTCCTGTTCACGGTGCGCTCCAGCGGCGTGCGCCCCGGCCCGACCCTGTGGGCGGTCCTGGCCGGCGCCGCCGCGGTGGCCGGCGTCGGCATCGTGATCGCGGCGGTGGCCGCCGACCGTGCCGCGCGTTCCGTCAGCGACCGCCTCGCCGCCCTGCGCCGGGGCAGTGCGCGCGGCGAGGCCGAGCTGCGCGGCGTCATCGAGGCGCTGCGCCGCGGGGAGGTCCCCCCGCAGCGCACCTCGCGGGGCGGACCGCCCCCCGGCGCGGACGACTTCGAACTGCTCGCGGCCGACCTGGCACGCGCCCACGACGGGGCCGTCGCCGCCGTCGTGCAGGCCGCCCAGCTGTCGAGCCAGGCCGGCAGCGAACAGAAGCTGGAGGTGTTCGTCAACCTCGCGCGGCGTCTGCAGTCCCTGGTGCACCGCGAGATCTCGATCCTCGACGAGCTGGAGAACGAGATCGAGGACCCCGACCTGCTCAAGGGCCTCTTCCACGTCGACCACCTCGCGACCCGCATCCGCCGGCACGCCGAGAACCTCGCCGTCCTCGGCGGGGCCGTGTCGCGCCGGCAGTGGAGCAACCCGGTCCCCATGACCGAGGTGCTGCGCTCCGCCATCGCCGAGGTCGAGCAGTACGCCCGCGTGAAACTCGTTCCGCCGATCGACGGCGAACTGCGCGGCCACGCCGTCGCCGACGTCATCCACCTGCTCGCCGAACTCGTCGAGAACGCCACGGTGTTCTCCGCGCCGCACACCCAGGTGCTGCTGCGGGCCAACCTCGTCACCTCGGGGCTGGCCGTCGAGGTGGAGGACCGCGGGCTCGGCCTGCCGGTCGAGGAACAGAGCCGGATGAACGCCCTGCTCGCCGACCCCGACCAGGTCAACGTCGGGCGGCTGCTGGCGGACGGGCGCATCGGCCTGTTCGTCGTCTCCCAGCTGGCCCGGCGGCACGGCATCCGGGTCCGGTTGCAGGGCAACATCTACGGCGGCGTCCAAGCCGTCCTCGTCGTGCCGCAGGCCCTGCTCGGCTCAGCGCCGGGCGTCCTCGCGGCGGCGTCGCCGGGCCCGGACACCGACGGCGCGGGACGGCCGCTCGCGCCCGCCACCACCCCGAAGGCGACGCACCGCCCGATGGTCCCGGCCCGGCCGCCCCTGCCCGCCGCCTCGCCGTCCCGGCCGGGCCGCCCCGGTCCGCGGCTCGTCGCCGGCGACGGCGCCGGCGACGGCCGGACCACGGCAGGGAATTCGAAGGGCGCGGGCCGGTCGTTCACCCCCACCCCCACCCCCGCCGCCGCCCCCGCCCCTGGAGTCACTCCCGCCCCCGCCCCTGCGCACGTCACGGCCACGACGCACACACGGCCCGGGCCCTCGGCGGCGCAGGACGCCGCGTCCGTCGGCTCGGCGGCCGGCGGTCTGCCGGGGGAAGCCAGGGTCCCGTCCGGCACCGGGCGGACGCCGGCACCGATCGCGTCGTCGCAGGCCCGGAACACGTCCGCAGCCGGGGCGGTTGCGAGCCTTCCCGCTCCGCAGGGCGCCTCCGCGTCCGGGGGCGCCGAGCGCGCCCCCCAGCCGCCCGGGACCGGCGGGTCGCGGGGCGACGGCGACCGCCCCGCGCCGCTCCCCGTCCGCGGCGCCCGGGCCGAGCGGCCCAACCCGGCCGAGGCCGTGCCCGGCATCCGCAGCGGCGACCGGCCCGTCGTCGAGGAGCACGAGGGCATCGCGCCCACCCCGCGCGTCGGCGCGGTGCGCGGCACCATGGGCAAGCCCCACCTGCCCCGCCGCCGCGCCCAGGAGCACCTCGTCCCCCAACTGCGCGGCGGCCCCGCCCCGCGTCCGGACAGCGAACCGTCCGCCGGTCACGACCCCAATCTGATGGCCGCCTTCCAACGGGGCATCGGTCTCGCCGAGGCCCAGCAGAGCCTGGAGGCGGACGCCGCCGAGCCGTCCGCGTACCCGCTGCCGGAACGCGACTCCTCGGAGCCGCCCGCCCGCCCCGACCCGTACCGACCCGAGCCGACGGCTCGCCCCGAGTCGTACGGGGCGTACGAGGCGGAGCCGGCGGCGCGTCCCGAGCCGTACGGGTCGCAGCAGGCCGTCCGGTCCGAGCCTCAACTCCTGGGACAGCCCTGGGACACGGGTTCGCTCGGCTCGTCGGCCAGGGGCCGCGGCGAGCATCCGGGCGACGCAGGTCACGGCGGTGACACGACGGCCGAAGCCGCGCGGGGCGTCCCGCTCCCGCTTCTGCCGCCCGTGCCCTCGCGCATGGACGCACGGCCGGCGCACCGGCCCGGGATAGCCGAGGCACGCCCCGCGCACGCCGTCGCGCCCCCCGAGGCGCACGGCGCGCGGGACGGGCTGGACCTGCCCGAACCCGACCGATCCACCGCCCGGCACGACGGGAGCGCACCAGCCGGATGAGCCCTGCGAGCACCACGACCCGCATCCCCGTCCCCACCCCCACCCCCACCCCCAGCGCTCCCTCAGACCTTCGTACCCCAAGGAGTCGATCCACCATGGCGAGCGATGCGCCGACCGGCCATGTATCCGACCTCGACTGGCTGATGAGCGGCCTCGTGCAGCGCGTGCCGCACACCATGAGCGCGGTGCTGCTCTCCTGCGACGGACTGGTGAAGTCGGTCCACGGCCTCGATGCCGACAGCGCCGACCACATGGCGGCGCTGGCGTCCGGCCTGTACTCCCTCGGCCGCAGCGCCGGAGTCCGCTTCGCCGACGGCGGCGAGGTCCGGCAGGTCGTCGTCGAACTCGACTCGACGCTGCTCTTCGTCACCACCGCCGGCTCGGGCACGTGCCTCGCGGTGCTCGCCGGACGGGAGGCCGACGCCGCCGTGCTCGGCTACGAGATGGCGATGCTGGTGAAGAGCGTCCGGCCGTATCTGATGACCGCGCCCCGACAGCACGCCGTCGAACCGTCGGTGATGGGACCTTGAGGGTGGCGGCGGCCGGCGACGGGCCCTGGCTCGACGACGCGGCCGGACGGCTGGTGCGCCCTTTCACGGTCAGCGGCGGCCGTACCAGGCCCAGTGTCGCCCTCGACCTCATGTCGCAGGTGATGGCCACCGGGGCGACCCCCCTCGGCTATCTCGGCCCCGAACACGCACAGGCGCTCGACCTGACCCGTGCGCCCGTGTCGGTCGCCGAGATCGCGGCCCATCTGAAGCTGCCGGCGGCGGTCACCAAGGTGCTGCTGTCGGACCTCCTCGACTGCGGGGCGCTGACCACCAAACCCCCCGAGTACCACCACATCCCCACCGACCGGGCCCTTCTGGAGGCAGTGCTCGATGGACTACGACGACAGCTCTGAGCACGACGACGCGTACGAGGCGTACGGTGCGCACCGTCGCCGCGGAGAGCACGGGGCAGGCGGCCCCGACCCCTTCCCGACCGCGCTGAAGATCCTGGTCGCGGGCGGCTTCGGGGTGGGCAAGACGACCTTCGTGGGCGCCGTGAGCGAGATCGCGCCGCTCAGCACGGAGGAGCTGCTCACCACCGTGAGCGCCGCGACCGACAACCTCGACGGCATCGAGAACAAGGTCGAGACGACCGTCGCCATGGACTTCGGCCGGATCAGCCTCGACCCGCAGCACGTGCTGTACCTGTTCGGGACGCCCGGGCAGGAGCGGTTCTGGTTCATGTGGGACGAGTTGTCCGAGGGCGCCCTCGGCGCGGTCATCCTCGCCGACACCCGTCGCCTCGAGGAGTGCTTCGCGGCCGTCGACTTCTTCGAGGAGCGCGGCCTCGCCTTCATCGTCGCCGTCAACGAGTTCGACGGCTCCCACCGCTACGACCCGGAGGAGGTGCGGGCCGCCATCGACCTGGATCCGGAGGTCCCCGTCGTGCGCTGCGACGCGCGGATCTCCGCCTCCGGCGTCCAGACCCTGCTCACCCTCGTCAAACACCTCATCGCCCATGCGCCGGCCGCACCTCAGCCGAGCCGCGGCGCACACATGTGACGCCCGCACACAACGCCCCGGAGCCGTATATGACGTTCGTCCACCGCGACGGAGCCCGGCCATGAGCTACGACCCACCGCGCCCGGTCGGTCGTCTGCTGCTCACACCGGAGGACAGGGAGGCTCCCGCCCGTGCCCGCAGGCTGCGCCGACTCGGTCTCGGCGAACAGCCCGAACCTGCCCTGGACGCCTTCGCGGGCCGTCTCGCCGAGGTGACCGGAGCGCCGTACGCCATGGTCAACTTCCTCGACGGGGAACGGCAGTTCTTCGCCGGGCTGCACACCCCGCAGGGCGGCCGGGCCGCTCGCGGCGGCAAACCCGAGGTGGGCCGCAGGCTGCCCCGCGAGTACGGCTACTGCCCGTACGTCGTCGTCCGGCGCAAGGCGCTGGTCCTGGAGGACGTGGGCGACTACCCGCGTTTCGCGGGCAACCCGGTGGTCGACGAGTACGGCATCCGCTCCTATCTCGGCGCCCCGCTCATCGACACCACCGGGATGGTCCTGGGCACGGTGTGCGTCGCCGCCCTCGCACCCCGGCCGTGGGGCAGGGCCGGACTGGAGACCATCAAGTCCACGGCCGCCGACCTCGTCGGACGCCTGCAGCGGCGGGACGCCGGCGATCCGCCGCCCTGAGCGTCCGTCAGGGGGCCCGCCAGACGTTGTCGAAGGCCGCTTTCTCGATGGACCGGCGCTGCCGGACGGCCTCGAGTTCCGTCACCGCGTCGGCGACGGTGGCCACCACCGTGACGACCGCTTCGCCGAGGGCGTCCGGGAGACCGCCGGCCGGCTCCTCGCGCAGACCGGCGGCGGCCGCCAGCGCGACGAGGACCGGTTCCTGCGACGTCCAGCGTGCGGCGGCGGCGCTGCGGTCCGGCGAATCCACGGGCGTGGTCCGCGCGCCGATCAGACGGCGCGGCCGGCCGAGCACGCCGTCCGCCTCCAGCCGGGCCGTGTAGGCGGCGGCCAGAGCGCGCCCGCGACGCCACAGCCAGTCCTCGACCGACTCGTACGGCGGCTCACGCCGCAGCTCCGAGGCGGCCTCCCGCAAGAGGGCGTCGCGCGGCTCCGACAGCGGGCCGGGCACCAGGACGCCCGCGTCCACGGCGAGCGCTCCGGCCTCGGCCAGATCGAGCGCCTCGGCGCCCGCGAGGGCGAGCGACAGATCGCCCTGCCCGACGGGTCGGGCGGCCGTCATGTCGATCGCGACGATCATCAGGTCCCGTGCTGTGGTCATCGGGGGCTCCACGTCAGTCGGCCGGCCTCGTGCGGGTTGCGGTCCAGGGTGGCACGGCCCACCGTGGAGTGCGGGAAGCCGGACCAGGCGGGCGCGGCCGCGCGGCCGAGCGGGTGAAACGCGGGAACGCGGCGGGCCTGTGGGGCCCGTGGGAACCCGTGTGAAGCAGAGCTGTCGCGGCGCTTAAGAAAAGCTCGATGGACCCGGCCCGGCGCAGTGCGGCAGATTGCTGGGCGAATCCATCCGTCTTCCCGGACGCGGGGCCTGTCGGCCTGTCCGCTCCGGGGCCTCATCACAGGAGCCGTTGCGTTGAAGGCGCTGGTCAAGGAGAAGGCGGAGCCCGGGCTGTGGCTCACTGACGTTCCGGAGCCCGAGGTGGGGCACGGGGATGTGCTGATCAAGGTGCTGCGCACCGGCATCTGCGGCACCGACCTGCACATCAGGTCCTGGGACGGCTGGGCGCGGCAGACGATCAGCACGCCCCTGGTGCTCGGTCACGAGTTCGTCGGCGAGGTCGTCGGGACCGGCCGGGACGTCACGGACATCGCCGTGGGCGACCGGGTCAGCGGCGAGGGACACCTCGTCTGCGGCAGGTGCCGCAACTGCCTCGCCGGACGCCGCCATCTGTGCCGGGCCACCGTCGGCCTCGGCGTCGGGCGGGACGGCGCCTTCGCCGAGTACGTCGCCCTGCCCGCGTCCAACGTGTGGGTGCACCGGGTGCCGGTGGACCTCGACGTGGCGGCGATCTTCGACCCGTTCGGCAACGCGGTCCACACCGCGCTGTCGTTCCCCCTCGTCGGCGAGGACGTCCTGATCACCGGCGCCGGCCCGATCGGGCTGATGGCGGCCGCCGTCGCCCGGCACGCCGGAGCCCGCAACGTCATGGTCACCGACGTCAGCGAGGAGCGGCTGGAGCTGGCCCGGAAGATCGGGGCGAGCCTCGCGCTGAACGTGTCGCAGGCCTCCATCGCCGACGGGCAGCGGGAGCTGGGGCTGCGCGAGGGCTTCGACATCGGCCTGGAGATGTCCGGCCGGCCCGAGGCGATGCGCGACATGATCGCCAACATGACGCACGGCGGCCGGATCGCGATGCTGGGGCTGCCCGCCGAGGAGTTCCCCGTCGACTGGGCCCGGATCGTCACCTCGATGATCACGATCAAGGGCATCTACGGCCGCGAGATGTTCGAGACCTGGTACGCGATGTCGGTGCTGCTGGAGGGCGGTCTGGACCTCGCCCCCGTGATCACCGGCCGGTACGGCTACCGCGACTTCGAGGCGGCGTTCGCCGACGCGGCGAGCGGCCGCGGCGGCAAGGTCATCCTCGACTGGACCGCGTGAGCCGTCCGTTTTCCGACGCTTCCGAGTGTTTCCTAGGAGCTTTGCGATGTTCGACTCCGTGCGCGACGACCTGCGCGCCACCCTCGACGAGATCCGCGCCGCCGGTCTGCACAAGCCCGAGCGGGTGATCGGCAGCCCGCAGTCCGCGACCGTCGCGGTGACCGCGGGCGGCCGGCCGGGCGAGGTCCTCAACTTCTGCGCCAACAACTACCTGGGGCTCGCCGACCACCCCGAGGTGATCGCCGCGGCCCACGAGGCCCTGGACCGGTGGGGCTACGGGATGGCGTCCGTGCGCTTCATCTGCGGAACGCAGGAGGTGCACAAGGAGCTGGAGGAGCGGCTGTCCGCGTTCCTCGGCCAGGAGGACACGATCCTGTACTCCTCGTGCTTCGACGCCAACGGCGGCGTCTTCGAGACGCTCCTCGGCCCCGAGGACGCGGTCATCTCCGACGCCCTCAACCACGCCTCCATCATCGACGGCATCCGGCTGTCCAAGGCACGCCGGTTCCGGTACGCCAACCGTGATCTGGCGGACCTGGAGCGGCAGTTGAAGGACGCGTCGGACGCGCGCCGCCGCCTCGTCGTCACCGACGGCGTCTTCTCGATGGACGGCTATCTGGCGCCCCTCGCCGAGATCTGCGACCTCGCCGACCGCTACGACGCCATGGTCATGGTCGACGACTCGCACGCCGTCGGCTTCGTCGGCCCCGGCGGCCGCGGGACGCCCGAGCTGCACGGAGTCATGGACCGGGTGGACATCCTCACCGGCACCCTGGGCAAGGCGCTGGGCGGGGCGTCCGGCGGCTATGTGGCCGCCCGCGCGGAGATCGTGGCCCTGCTCCGCCAGCGCTCGCGCCCGTACCTGTTCTCCAACACCCTCGCCCCGGTCATCGCCGCGGCCTCCCTGAAGGTCCTCGACCTGCTGGAGTCGGCGGACGACCTGCGGGTGCGGCTCGCCGAGAACACCGCGCTGTTCCGCCGGCGGATGACGGCCGAGGGCTTCGACGTGCTCCCCGGCGAGCACGCCATCGCCCCCGTGATGATCGGTGACGCGGCGAAGGCCGGCCGGATGGCGGAGCTGCTGCTGGAGCGCGGGGTGTACGTGATCGGGTTCTCGTACCCGGTGGTTCCGCAGGGGCAGGCCCGCATCCGCGTCCAGCTGTCCGCCGCGCACTCCACGGCCGACGTCGACCGCGCCGTCGACGCGTTCGTCGCGGCCCGGGCGGAGCTGGAGGAGTCGGCCGCCGGGACGGTCTGAGCCGGGCAAGGGCTCCGCACCTCCCACGGCACCGGGAACCGGCGAGGGGTCGCGTCCCGGCACCCGCGGCGGGTCGGACCGCCGACCGCCCCGGAGCCCGCGGCGGTCGGCGGTCCGTCCGGTCGAGGGTGGTCCACGGGGCCCTGACATATTGCGATAATCGATCCCATGATCGAAGCGCGGCGGCTCCACATCCTCCGTGCGGTGGCCGACCACCGCACCGTGACGGCGGCGGCCGCCGCGCTGTATCTCACCCCGTCCGCCGTCTCCCAGCAGCTGGCGGCCCTGGAACAGGAGACCGGACACCGGCTCGTCGAGCGCGGCGCCAAGGGCGTGCGGCTCACCCCCGCCGGCGAGATCCTGCTCGGCCACACCAACGCCGTCCTCGCCCAGCTGGAGCGGGCCGAGGCGGAGCTGGCCGCCTACAGCTCGGGCGCGGCCGGCACGGTCACCGTCGCGGCCTTCGCCACCGGCATCGCCCTCGTGGTGGCTCCCGCCGTGGCACGGCTGGCCCGCAGCGCCCCGGGGATACGGATCCGCGTGCAGGACGCCGAGGGCGACGCCAGCCTGCCGATGGTGCTCGACCGGCAGGTCGACGTCGCCGTGGCGGTCGAGTATCGGGGGGCCCCGGCCGCCGACGACCCGCGTCTGACGCATCTGCCGCTCTACGCCGAGCCCTTCGACGCGGTGGTGCCCGTCGCCCACCGGCTCGCCGACGCCGCCGAGGTCCCGCTGGCCGAGCTCGCCAAGGACGCCTGGATCGGCCCCTACCCGGGCAACCCCTGCCATGACGTCGTCGTCCTGGCCTGCGAGAACGCCGGCTTCCAGCCCTGCCTGGAGCACTCCTCCGACGACTTCCGCGCCGTCGTCGCGCTGGCCTCGGCGGACGCGGGCGTGGCGCTCGTCCCGCGTTCGGCGCTGCGCGGCATGGACCTCTCGGGAGTGGTCGTCCGGCCGGTCGACGGCGTCGCACCGACGCGGCGGGTCTTCGCGGCCGTCCGCCGGGGCGCCGAGGAGCACCCGCTGATCCGGCCGGTGCTGGAGGCCCTGGGCGAGGCCGCCGCGGTGTGAGGCCCCGCAATGTGGGGCCCCACACGGGGAGGTCCCGCCATGTGAGGTCCGCGTAACCACGTCGTCTCATATCAGGGATAGGTTCCCGGATATGAGACGAGAAGCGGACGTCGAGCGGACACCCGACTCGACCGAGACACGGGAAACCGACCCGGTCGACATGCGGCTCGCCGTCCGGCTGGCCGAGCTGCGGGCCGAACACGGCTGGTCGCTGGGGGAGTTGGCCGAGCGCAGCGGGATCAGCCGATCCACCCTCTCGCGCGCCGAACGGGCGGAGACCAGTCCGACGGCCGCGCAGCTCAACCGCCTCTGCCACGTCTACGGACGGACCATGTCGCGACTGCTCGGCGAGGTCGAGGCGGAGCCCGCCCCCGTGGTCCGCGCCGCAGAGCAGCCCGTCTGGGCGGACCGGGCCTCCGGGTTCGTCCGGCGCTCGGTGTCGCCGCCGCACCCGGCGCTGCGCGGCGAGCTGGTCGAGGGGCGGCTCGCCGTCGGCGCGGACATCGCCTACGACCGGCCGCCCGTGGCAGGGCTGGAGCAGCACGTGTGGCTGCTGGAGGGCGTCCTCGAGGTGACGGCGCAGGACGCGGTGCACCGTCTCGGCGCCGGAGACTGTCTGCGCCTGCGGGTGTGGGGGGCGACCCGCTTCCGGTGCGTCGGAGACGCCGAGGCGCGGTACGTGCTGGCGGTGGTGCTTCCGTGATCCCGACCCGTCTCGACGCCCCGCGACTGCTCGACCGCGCGCAGGGCCTGGCCGACCTGCTGATCGACACGGTGGACGGCGGCGCCTCGGTGGGCTTCCTCGCCCCGCTGGACCGGGCGGAAGCCGTCGCCTGGTGGCGTGAGCGGGCGCAACCGGTCGCCGCAGGGCGGCTCGCGGTCTGGGTTGCCCTGGACGGCGACCGAGTCGTGGGCACCGTGAGCCTGGCCTTCGCCGACAAACCCAACAGCCGTCACCGCGCCGAACTCGTCAAGCTCATGGTGCACCGGGACGCCCGCGGCCGGGGCCTCGCCCGCACCCTGCTCAAGACCGCCGAGAAGGCGGCCGCCGCGGCCGGCGTCACCCTCCTGCACCTGGACACGGAGACCGGCAGCCCCGCCGAACACCTCTACCGCGCCACCGGGTGGACCAGGGCGGGGACGGTCCCCGACTACGCGGCGGACCCTTACGGAGTGCTGCGGCCGACCACCCTGTACTACAGACACGTCGCCGCGGGGTGACTGTCAGCGGCAGCCGATACGGTGCGGAGCATGCCGGACGCCGAAGACGTACGCCGTATCGCCCTGTCCCTGCCGGACACCACGGAGAAGACCGCCTGGAGCATGCCCACCTTCCGGGTCGCGGGGAAGATGTTCGCCACCCTGCCCGAGGAGGAGACCTCGCTCGCCGTGCGCTGCCCCAAGGAGGAGCGCGACGAACTGGTGCTCGCGGAGCCCGGGAAGTTCTGGATCGCCGACCACGAGGCCCAGTTCGCCTGGGTACGGGCCCGGCTGGCCGCCTTCGACGACGAGGAGGAGCTGCGCGACGTCCTCGCCGACTCCTGGCGGCAGGCGGCCCCGCAGCGCCTGCTGGAGACCTACCCGGACCTGGGCGTCGCCCGCGGTGGCTGACGGTGCCCGGACGGCTGCGGACCGGGAAACAGGTGCGCGACCATCGACCCGAGTGCGGTATTGTTTCCATGCGCGTTCGGCCAGGGGAAACCCCAGGTCAGGCGGGCAACGGGACGTGGCGCAGCTTGGTAGCGCACTTGACTGGGGGTCAAGGGGTCGCAGGTTCAAATCCTGTCGTCCCGACTGGAGTTTTCTCACAGTCGTAGATCGAGAGCCCTGTTTCACCTCGGTGAAGCAGGGCTCTCGATCGTTTTCCCGGCCCGCCCCGCCCCGTCCTGTCCCCGTCGCCCGCCATCGTCGTCGGCGGCAGTCGCGTCACTCGCTTTCTCTCCGTACGCGGAACGGGTGAACGGACCGGTGGTTCCGGTCGGGGGCGGTGGTCGAGTCTCTACGGTTTCCGAGTGGATCCGGGGACTGCGGGAGAGGTCCCGCGGACGGGGGACCGGTGGAGAGGCGCACCTGATGTCGGGGTTGGGAAAGTCGCCGGAGGGGCTCGGCCTCCGGGCGGGCCGCTGCCGGCGGAGCGGGGCACGGAGCTGGGCGGCGGCCGGCGTGGTGTGCCTGGTGTGCCTGGTGGGCGCGGTGCTGACGTTCGGCGGGTCCCGGGCGGCCGGCGGCGGGGCGGCGCGGATGATGGCTTTCGGGCCGTCCGCCGGCAACTGGGCGCTGGCGGCCTCCTTGATGCTCCGCGCGAGGGGAGCGAGCGGGCGGGTGCGGACGCGCGTGCTGCTGTTGGCCGGCTCCGCGCTCGCCGGGGGCGTGTACCGGGGCGTCGTCACCGTGCTGTCGGCCGAGCCCGCGACCCCCGGGTGGGACGTGCGCTCGTTGCCGGGTGCGGTGACGGTCACCGCGGTGACGCTGACGGTCGGTCTGGGCATGGCAGGTCTGGTGGTCGCGGCCGACGCCGGAGCCGGTCGGCACGTGATGCTGCGGCGGGTGCTCGACGGGGTCGTCACGGCGGGGGCCGTCTTCATGACCGTGTGGGTGCTGCTGCGGAGCGCCGGTGACGGCACGCGGCTGGGGACGGGGATGGTCGGTGTCCTGTGGGCCGCCGAAATCGTGTTCCTCGGGTTTCTGTTCGCCTTGCGCCGTCTTGTGCGGAGCGACCGGAGAGCCACCCTGTGGGTCGGGATCGCCGGGCTGTGCCTCATGCTGATCGGCGACACCCTACGACTGTGGACGGTGGGCCCGCACGGCCCCGAGGTGATGTCCTGTCAGCTGGTCGACGTCTGCGTCACCGCGGGACTGCTGGTGGTCGCCGTCGGCCCCTGGGTGCCCGGCGGGGCGAGCGCACTGGGCACCGCGCGGCCCGCGCTACGGCGTGGGATGGAGGGTGCGGCGGGGTTCATCCCCCTGACGGTCTGCACGGCCACGGCCCTGGGATTCGCACTGGGTCCCTCCGTGCGGGACCCGGTGCCGCTGCTGGCCGGGGCGACGGCGCTGCTGAGCCTGTGGGCGCGCCAGAGATTCCTGCCGGGCGAGAACACCGGACACGAGGACTGAGCCGGCGGATCGGCGCGGCGTCACCGGGCCCGCGCCGCCGCCCTGACCGCCCGCCCGGCCGACGGCGGCCCGCACGGCGCAGAGCTGAGGAGCCGTGCGGGTGGGGGCGCCGTGCCGGTCCGTCGTGCAGGCCTCGCCTCGATCGGCTGCGGCGTTACCCGCGGACCGCACCCTGACGGCGGCCGCGCGAACGGGCGCCCCTGGGCGGGTCGATGAACTGCAGCTCCAGCGTCGCCGGCGGGGCGGCCAGGCCCGGACCGCCCGCCGCCGCCCACGCCACGATCTCCTCCGTGCAGTCGTCGTCCATGGCGAAGCCCACCCAGGCGGCCCGGCCACCCGCCCGGCGGCCGGCGGCCGAGGGCTGGACGACGATCACGTTCGCCTGGTCGCAGGGGCCGAGGCAGTCCGTCGTGCGGACGGCGAAGCCGCCGCCCGACGCGGCGGCGGCCGCACGCAGCCGGGCCAGCTGCCACGCGTGGTCGAAGCCGGGATGCTTGACGCCGTCGCCGCAACAGCAGCCCCTGCACACCACGAGGGTGCAGGGACGGCTCCCGGCGGCTCCGACCAGCGCGCGCCGGGCCGGCGGCACCCCGGTCAGGAGGCCGAGAGGCCGACGTGGGCCAGCGCCTGCCGGAGCAGGAATCCGTGCCCGCCGGGCATCTCGCTCTGCACCGCCAGCGAGGCGGCCTCCTGGGGGCTGAACCACACCAGGTCCAGCGCGTCCTGCCGGGGCCGGCAGTCGCCCGTCACCGGCACGATGTAGGCCAGGGACACGGCGTGCTGACGCGGGTCGTGGTACGGGGTGATGCCCTGCGTCGGGAAGTACTCGGCCACCGTGAACGGCTGGAGCGAGGTCGGCACCCGGGGCAGCGCCACCGGGCCGAGGTCCTTCTCGAGGTGGCGCAGCAGGGCGTCCCGGACGCGCTCGTGGTGCAGGACGCGGCCGGACACCAGGGTCCGGTTGACATTGCCGTCCGGCCCTATCCGCAGCAGCAGGCCGACGCTGGTGACTTCGCCGCTGTCGTCGACGCGCACGGGCACGGCCTCGACGTACAGGATCGGCATGCGGGCGCGTGCCATCTCGAGCTCGTCGGAGCTCAGCCAACCCGGCGTGGTCTCGGTCAAGTCAGACATTGTTCGATCATACTTTCAGTGTCCGTCGGGAAGCCGGTAGACCCGGCGGGCGTTGTCGGCTCCGGCCCGGCGCGCCAGCCGCAGCGCGTCGGGCAGGCTCAGTTCGTCCGCGTCCACCCGGTCCTGGAGCAGGTCTCCGAGACCGCGGCGGAAGGCCAGCGCGCCGAGCCAGTAGAACTCCGACACACCATAGGCGTCCGAGCTGTACAGCAGTTTGCGGAACGGTGTGATCTCCAGCGCCTCCTCCAGGACCGCCCGCGCTCGCACGGGACCCACATGATGCAGCGTGAGCCCCACGTCCAGGTACACCTGCTCGAACACCGCGGCCAGGTAGGCGGCTTGCCGCTGGTAGGGCCAGCAGTGCAGGAGCAGCACAGGGATCGTGCCCGCCGTGAGGTGCAGCCAGTCCGTGAGATGCGTCGGATCCACCCGGTGCAGCCGGATGTCGTTGTCCCCGAAGCCGGTGTGCAGTTGCAGGGGCAGCCCCAGATCGACCGCCGTCCACAGCAGGTGCCGCATCAGCACCGGGTCCGCCAGCCGTCCGCCGCCCGCCAGCCAGCGCCGGGCGGCCCGGGTGACGTCGGCGTCCGGGGGTCTGGCCGGGTCGAGGTCGAAGCCGGTCCGGTAGGCGGCCACCGACTTGACCCCCACGACGCCGGGCCGCCGGACCGCGTCCAGCGCGGCCGCCCGGAACGCGTCGGCGTACCCGTCGGCGTCGACGCCCCGCGCGGCGACGGCCTCGGCGACCGCCTCCAGCCGTACGACCTCGTACGCGACCGCCGGCCGCCCGGCCGCGGCGAGCTCGGCGGGCGTCGTGACGCGCTGCGGGGCGAAACCGGTGTCGACGCAGAACACCGCGGTGCGGGCGGCCCGCAGGAACCGCCGGTTCACCTCCCGAGGGCCGAGGGCCGCGCGCCTGGCCAGATAGGCGTCGGCGGGGGCGTGCGGGTCGAGGTCGAGCAGGGGCGCGCAGTGGCGGCGCACCGCCACCCCGACGGGCGTGTCGAACGTGGAGAACCCCGGCCAGAGGTCCCCCTCGGTCAGCAGCGCCTCGAAACCCGGTCGGTCCAGCGGGTCGGTGACCACGCCGTGGCAGTGGTGGTCGACCAGCCGCAGCTCCGCCAGCGCCTCGTGGACCGCCCGGGCGGCCATCTCAGTACACCCAGCGGTACGCGGCGGCCACCTGGTCGTCGTCGAGCCCGGCGACGGCGTCGATCTCGCCCTGCCGCACCGCGGTCACCGCGTCGGCGAGGACCGGGCCGAGGGCGGCGCGCAGCACGTCGTCGGCGCGGAACTCGGCGACGGCCCCGGCCAGCGAGGCCGGCAGCCGGCGCACGCCCCGGGCAGCGGCCTCACCGGCGGCGAGCCGCACCGGGTCCCCGGTGCTCTCCGCGGGCAGCACCGCGCCCGAGGCCACCCCGTCCAGCCCGGCCGCGATGACGCAGCCGAGAGCCAGATACGGGTTGGCGGCCAGGTCGACCGGCTTGACCTCCAGGTTCGCCTGCTCCGCGCGGCGGCCCGCGGTGCCCCGCACCAGGCGCAGCGCGCACTCGCGGGTCTCCAGGCCCCACGCGGTGTACACCCCCGCCCACTGCGAGGGTCGCAGGCGCAGAGCACTGGCCGGGCTGGGCGCGGTGACCGCCGTCAGCGCCGGGAGACGGGACAGGACGCCCGCGGCGAACGCCTCCGCGTCGGCCGTCATACCGTGCCGCCGTTCGCCGCCCGCGTGCAGGTTCACGCCGTCCCGCCACGCCGAGAGATGGATGTGGCCGCCGTTGCCGACGCCCTGCGCGACGACCGCGGGGGAGAAGGAGATCCGCAGCCCGTGACGGCGGGCCACCGCCCGCACGGTCTGACGGACGAGGACACTGCGGTCGGCCGCCGCCACCGGGTCGAGGGCGCCCACGGAGATCTCGAACTGGCCGGGGGCGTACTCGGGATGGATCTGCTCGACGTCGACGCCCTGCGCCGCGCACGCGGCCAGCAGGTCGGCGGTGTACCCGCTCAGCTCGACCTGCCGCGTCGCGCCGTACGCCGGTCCGGCGGCGGCCGGGACGAACTCCCCGGCGGGCGCGGAGTCCAGGCCGACCGCGAACTCGATCTCGACGGCCGCCCGGAAGGCGAGACCGTGCGTCCGGGCCGCGTCCGCCACGACGTGCCGCAGGAACGTGCGGGAGCAGCCCGGATGCCGCTCGCCGTCCTGGGTGACGCGGTCGACCGGCGCCCACGCCCAGCCGGGCTGGCCCGCCAGAACGACCAGCCGGTCGAGGTCCGGGTAGAGGCGCAGATCGCCGTCGGGCGAGCCCAGCACATCGGTCGTGACGATGGAGTCGTTCGCCAGGAACGTGTCGAACACCGGCGACATCCCGACGCCCCAGGCCGCCGCCGAGGCCAGCCTGCCCGTGGGGACCGCCTTCACCCGGCCGATCCCCGCGGTGTCGACGTAGGCCAGCACGACGCCGTGCACGCCCGCCGCGGTCAGCTCCCCGCTGAGCGCGGTCGCCCGCTCGACGTCTCCGGGACGCCCGCCGGGGACGGGATCGGCAAGGGTGGTCATACGTCCTCCACGATCGGCGCTGCGGCGCGCGTGCCCCTACGCCCGTCAGGGTTTCACGGCGACCGCGCCGTACTGCGGCACCACCGCGAGGGAGCCGGCCGTGCCGCGCCAGCGCGAACACGACACCAGGCCCGGCTCCAGCAGCTCCAGACCGTCGAAGAACACGGCGATCTCGGCGCCGCTGCGGGCGGTGATCGGCGGCTTGGCGTTCTCGTTCCAGAACTTCATCGCCGGGATCTGGCCCTCGCCGCCCACCTCGCTGTCGTGGGTGGGGTGCGTGAGGACCAGGAAGCTGCCGGACGGGACGTCGGCCATGACCCGTCGGACGATGTCCCGGGCCGCCTCGACGTCCAGGACGAAGTTCAGGATGCCCAGCATCATCACCGCGACCGGGCGGGTGAAGTCCAGGGAGCGGCCCGCGCGTTCGAGGATGGCGGCCGGGTCGTGCACGTCCGCGTCGATGTAGTCGGTGCGGCCCTGCGCGGTGCCGGTCAGCAGCGTGCGGGCGTGCGCCAGCACGATGGGGTCGTTGTCGACGTAGACGATCCGCGACTCCGGCGCGATGCGCTGGGCGATCTCGTGCGTGTTGTCCGCCGTCGGCAGCCCGGTGCCGATGTCGAGGAACTGCCGCACGCCGC
This sequence comes from Streptomyces sp. NPDC020597, assembly GCF_044335095.1. Classification (NCBI taxonomy): domain Bacteria; kingdom Bacillati; phylum Actinomycetota; class Actinomycetes; order Kitasatosporales; family Streptomycetaceae; genus Streptomyces; species Streptomyces sp. NPDC020597. The sequence goes on from NZ_JBIRUL010000010.1 coordinate 37,315, forward strand.
GCTCCTCGGCGAGGAACCGCACCGCCTGTCCGAGGAACCAGCGGTCCGCGCGGGCGATCTCCCGGATGAGCGGGAACATCCCGGCGACGTGTTCGCCGACGCCGCGGTCGACCTCGTAGTTGTCCTTGCCGCCGATCCAGTAGTTCCACACCCGCGCGTTGTGCGCCACGCTGGTGTCCAGCCGTCCCGGCCCGCTCACGTGACCGCCCCTTCCCGCGTCCTGCCCGTGCCCTGCCGTTCCCCGGGCCTTCGCCGTCATTGTGCCGCCGGATGATCACCGGTGTCCCCGGTAGGGTGAAATCCGGTCGTCCACCAACAGGAAGCAGCACATGCCGTACTCGCACGCCCCCGGACCGGCAGCCTCCGAGCCGCCGACGGCTCCCGCCGACATCCGGCTGATCGTCACCGACATGGACGGCACGCTCCTCGACGACGAGAAGAAGGCGCCCGCGGATCTGTGGCGCGTGCTGGCGCTGCTGCGCGAGCGCGGGGTGCACTTCGCTCCGGCGAGCGGACGCCAGTACGCCACGCTGGCAGCGGACTTCGCCGAGGTCGACGGCGCGGCCGAGGGGATGGCGTTCATCGCGGAGAACGGCGCGTACGTCGTGCGCGACGGGCGGGAGCTGAGCTCGGATCCGCTGGAGACCGCCGTCGTCGTGCGGGTCGTGGAGGCCGTGCGCAAGCTCGCGGCCGACGGCGTCGACGTCGGCGCCGTGGTCTGCGGGAAGCGGTCGGCGTACGTCGAGCGGACCGACGAGGCGTTCCTGGCGGAGGCGGCCAGGTATTACCTGCGCCACGAGGTCGTCGAGGACGTCACCGCCGTCGACGACGACATCCTCAAGGTCGCCCTGTACGACTTCGGGTCGGCCGAGGCGAGCACCGCCCCGGCGCTCGCGCCCTTCGCGCGGACCCACCAGGTCGTGGTCTCGGGCGAGCACTGGGTCGACGTCATGAACCGCACCGCCCACAAGGGCGCCGCGCTGCGCCGCCTCCAGCGCGAGCTCGGCGTCACGCCCGCGCAGACCATGGTGTTCGGCGACTACCTCAACGACCTGCAGATGCTGGACGCCGCCGACTGGTCGTTCGCCATGGCCAACGCCCACCCCGAGGTCGTGCGCAGGGCCCGCCACCTCGCGCCCTCCAACAACGAGGACGGGGTGCTGCGCACCATCACGCGCGTGCTGGGCCTGTGAGGCCGCGGCGGCCTCAGGCCCGGGGCCGCGCGTGCCCGTGCTGCCAGGCCCAGGCCGCGATCTCGACGCGGTTGCGGGCGCCCAGTTTCAGCTGGACGCTCGACAGGTGCGTCTTCACGGTGGACAGGGAGACGTAGAGCTCGGCCGCGATCTCGGCGTTGGTCCGGCCGAGGGCGACCAGCCGGACGACGTCCAGCTCCCGTTCGGTCAGCGGTTCGGCGAGCGTGTCCGGGAGGGCGACGGGGGCGGCGGCCGACGTGGTCTGAGGGGCGGTCAGGTGCTGGAGCAGGCGTACCGTCACCGACGGCGAGACCAGGGAGTCGCCCGCGGCGGCCGCCCGGACCGCCTCCGCGAGGAGCGTCGGCCCGGAGTCCTTCAGCAGGAAGCCGCAGGCGCCGCCGCGCAGCGCCCCGTACACGTACTCGTCCAGGTCGAAGGTGGTGACCACGACGACCCGCAGCGGGTCCGGGACGTCCGGTCCGGCCAGCAGCCGGGTGGCCGCGAGACCGTCCAGCCTCGGCATCCGGATGTCCAGCAGACACACGTCCGGCCGCACTCTGCGGGCCAGCGCCACCGCCTCCTCGCCGTCGGCGGCCTCCGCGACGACCGTGATGTCCGGCTGCGCGTCGAGGAAGAAGCGGAAGCCGGTGCGGACCATTTCCTGGTCGTCGGCGAGGAGGACCCGGATGGGGGCGGGGCCCGACGGGCTGGGGGCGGTCATGGCTCGATCATGCCTCAGGTCGCGGCACGGGCGGCGGCACGCGCAGGCGGCCCCCGTTCGCGCATGCTCGCGTCAGGACCGTTCGGCCGACCGCGCCGGGGCGTCCCGCGTAACGTGGCCGCATGCGTGCAATGACCGAACCGGCCGTCGTCGCCCGCCTGGCCCGGGAGATCACCCCGGACCTGGAGTCCGGGCGGCTGGAGGACTTCTACCAGGATCTGCACCGCCACCCCGAGCTGTCCTTCCAGGAGCACCGCACCGCCGCCGCACTGGCCGGGCGGCTGCGGGCGGCCGGGTACCGGGTGACGGAGGGCGTGGCCCGCACCGGCGTCGTCGGCGTGCTGGCCAACGGCGACGGGCCGGTGGTGTGGCTGCGCGGGGACATGGACGCGCTGCCCGTACGGGAGGCGACGGGCCTCGCCTACGCCTCCACCCACGACGGCGTGATGCACGCCTGCGGCCACGACCTGCACGTCACCTGGCTGGCGGCGGCCGCCGAGTCGCTCGCCGCCGCCCGCGAGACGTGGTCCGGGACGCTCGTCGTGGTCGGGCAGCCCGCTGAGGAGGCCGGGGGCGGTGCGGCGGCGATGGTCGCCGACGGCATCCACGACCGCTTTCCGCGCCCCGACGTGCTGTTCGGCCAGCACGTCGCGCCGGGACTCGCCGGGTTCTACCCGCACACCCCCGGGCTGACCCTGTCGGCCTCGGACGACGTGGACGTCGTCGTGCACGGTGTGGGCGGACACGGGTCGCGGCCGGAGTCGACGGTCGATCCGGTGGTGACCGCCGCCTTCGTCGTGACCCGGCTGCAGACGGTGGTCTCCCGCGAGATCGCCGCGAACGACTCGGCGGTGCTCACCGTGGGGCGCTTCCACGCCGGCACGACGTCCAACATCATCCCCGACGAGGCGCGGCTGGGGGTGAACGTCCGCACCCGGGACACCCGGGTGCGCGACCGTCTCCTCGCGGCGATCCGGCGGATCGCGGAGGCGGAGTGCGCCGCCGCGGGCTGCCCCCGCCCGCCGGACGTCGTCGTCCGGCCCGGCTGCCCCACCACCGTCAACGACCCTTCGCTGGACGAGGAGATCGCGGCCGTCCACCGGGAACTCTTCGGCCCGGACACGGTGTTCGACTTCGGCCAGGCGCTCGGCAGCGAGGACTTCTCCCTGCTCGCTCCCGAAGGCGTGCCGTACGACTACTGGTACGTGACGTCGACCCCGGCGCCGGTGTGGGAGGCGGCGCCGGGGGAGGGGGTGTGGGAGAAGGCGGCGGGCGTGCCGGGCAACCACAGTCCGCTGTTCGCCCCGGACCTGTCGGTGCTGGCGCCGGGCGTGCGCACCCTGGTCTCGGCGGCGCTGTCCCGGCTCGCCCGCTGACGCCGCGACGCCGGCCCGGCTCGGGTCCTACGGCCTGAGCGGATCGTGCCCGATCGTCATCAGGCGGTGACGGCGTTGCGTCTCCTGCGCCTCGGGCTCGTTCTCCGCGTCCGCCTGCGCGGCGACCGTGTCCACGACCCGGTACATCACCCGGACGTCGTCGTCGGTCAGGTCGGTGCGCCGCTTCTGCAGGATCTCCAGCACCTGCTGTCCGGTGGCGCCGCCCGCCCGGTCCGGCAGCGGTTCGGTGCTCTCTCCGGCGTCGCGCACCCGCAGCCAGGCGGCGAGTTCCTGCGAGGTCATGTTCACCGCGTGGTGGAACTCCTCCCAGAGCGCGTCGAGTTCGAGTGCGTCGGTCATGGGGGGCCTTTCTCCGGGGGTCGGCGCGGGTCAGTTCTCGCGCGGCCAGTTCTCCGCCTCGAACATCCAGCGCTGCTTCTCGAGGTCGGCGGTGACGCCGATCAGCAGGTCCTGGGTCACCGGGTCGGCGTCCTCGGTCGCCGTGATCCGTTCGCGCAGCCGTGCGATGGCGGCCCCCAGGGACTCGGCGATCACCCGGACGACGTCCTCGTCGCGCAACCAGCCGTCCTTCGGGGAGGGCAGGGTGAACGCGGACGCGATCGTCTCCGGGCGGCCGTCCGGCGGCAGGCCCAGCGCGGCCGCCCGCTCGGCGACGGTGTCGGCGTAGGAGCGGGCCGCGGTGACGACCTCGTCCAGCTGGAGATGGATCGAGCGGAAGCGGGGGCCCACGATGTTCCAGTGCGCCTGCTTGCCGATCAGGGAGAGACCCAGGAGATCCACGAGGGTGCCCTGCAGCGCGTCGAACGTGATCTGGCGGGCGGGCTCGGGCAGGGGGCTCTTCACGACAGTCATACGGTGCTCCTCCTCGTCGCGTCGTGTGGTGGGGTACGGAGCAGCGCCACGCGTTCCTGCTCGCCCGTCCCGCCCCAGACACCCGAGGCCTGTCCGCTGCCGAGGGCGTAGGACAGACACTCGGCGCACACCGGGCAGCGGGCGCAGACCCGCTTGGCCGCCGCGGCCTCCCGCAGGGCCGGTCCGGCCGTGCCCACGGGGAAGAACAGCTCGGGGTCCTCGCCCACGCAGGCGGCAACGCGCAACCACTCCATGCAGGCGCGGGTGCCCCTGGCGTAACGCTGCAAACAGGAGTTTTCCCCGATCCCCGATCCCCCGGTCCGTCGGTTCCCCCCGGTCCGTCGGTTCCCCCCCGGTCCGTCGGGGAAGGCGTCGGGATCAGACGGCGAGGGTCCGGTCGAGGAAGCCGGTCAGGTCCGCGAACACGTCCGCCCTGTTCGTCTCGTGGAACACCTCGTGCCGGGCGCCGGGATAGATCCGCTCGGTGTGCGCGCCGCCGCCGAGCCGCTCGACGCCGGTCCGGCTGCCGGGCAGCGGCACCAGGCGGTCGTCGTCGCCGTGCAGCCACAGCAGCGGCAGCGCGCCGACGCCGCCGTGTTCGGCGACGGTCGCCAGGGTCCGCACGAAGGCCTGCAGCGTGGGCCGCTTCATCGGTCCGTGCCAGATCAGCGGATCCGCCGCGTACGCCGCGCCGACCGCCGGGTCGCGGGAGAGCGCGGCCGGGCTGACCGCAACGTCGGGGATCTCGTCGTACGCCAGCAGCCGCGCCGGCAGCCGCCACTCGCCGATCACCGGGCCGGAGAGCACCAGCGCGGCGAGACGGTCGCCGTGGCGCTGGGCGTACCGGGCCGCGATCAGGCCGCCCATCGAGTGCCCGATCACCACCAGCGGCAGGTCCGGGTGGGCGGCCCGGGCGAGTTCCGCCACGGCGTGCAGGTCGGTGACGACGTCCTCGAAGTCCTCGATCACCGCCCGCTCGCCGGCCGACCTGCCGTGCCCGCGGTGGTCGGGGGCGTAGACGGCCGTGCCGTGTCCGGTCAGGACGCCGGCGAGCTCCTCGTAGCGGCCGGCGTGCTCGCCGTATCCGTGCACCACGAGGGCGAGGCTGCGGGGGACCGGCGGGGACCACTCGCGCGCGGCGATCGTGCCGCGGGTCCCGGTCAGGAGGTGGGTACCGGTGACGACGGATGCGGTCATCGCTGCTCCAGCTGCGTCGGCGAAGGCGTCCGGGGATCTTCCCAGGGCGGGGCGTCGGGGTCTATAGTCGAAAACTAGCAGTGCTAACCAAGGAGTCCGTCGTGCGCCCCGTCCACTTCGCGGCCGCCCGCCGCACCCCCGTCGGCAGACTGCGCGGAGCCCTGTCCTCCGTCCGGCCCGACGATCTCGCCGCCGCCGTCGTCCGCGGCCTCGTCGCCGAGGTGCCCGCGCTCGACCCGGCCCGCGTCGACGACGTCTACTGGGGCGCGGCCAACCAGGCCGGCGAGGACAACCGCAACGTCGCCCGGATGGCCGCCCTGCTCGCCGGTCTGCCCGAGACCGTGCCGGGCGCGACGGTGAACCGGCTGTGCGCCTCCGGACTCGAGGCCGTGACGACCGCGGCCCGCACCATCGCCGCGGGCGAGGCGGACATCGTGATCGCGGGCGGCTCCGAGTCGATGAGTCGCGCCCCCTTCGTGCTGGCCCGCCCCGAGGAGGCGCTGCCGCATCGCGTCGAGACGGTGGACACCCGGCTCGGCTGGCGCCTGGTCAACCCCGCGATGAAGGATCTGCACGGCCTGCTGGCCATGGGGGAGACGGCCGAGGAGGTCGCCGTGCGGTGCGGCATCACGCGCGAACGCCAGGACGAGTTCGCCCTGCGCAGCCACCGGCTGGCCGCGCTGGCCCGCGAGAAGGGCCACTTCGACGACGAGATGCTGCCGGTGCGGCGTCCCGACGGCGTGCTCGTCGACGCAGACGAGGGCATCCGTGAGGACACCTCGTACGAGAAGCTGGCCCGGCTGAAGCCGGTCTTCCGGGAGGGCGGCACCGTCACCGCCGGCAACTCCTCGCCCATGAACGACGGGGCGGCGGGACTGCTCCTGGTCAGCGAGGAGGCGCTCAACGAGCTCGGCCTCGAGTCGCTGGGCCGCTATGTCGCCGGCGCCTCCGCCGGCGTCCACCCCGACGTGATGGGGCTCGGTCCGGTGCCCGCCACCCGCAAGGCGCTGGCCCGCGCGGAGTGGAGCGTCGAGGACGTCCAGGAGGCCGAGTTCAACGAGGCGTTCGCCGCCCAGGCGCTCGCCTGCGTCGACCGGCTGGGCATCGACCCGGACCTGGTCAACCCCAGCGGCGGGGCGATCGCGCTCGGCCATCCGCTGGGCGGTTCGGGGGCCCGCATCCTCACCACGCTCCTGCACCGCATGCGCCGTACCGGAGCCGAGCGCGGGCTGGCCACGATGTGCGTGGGCGTCGGACAGGGCACCGCCGTGCTGGTCGAACGGCACTGACGTCGAACGGCGCTGACGTCGAACGGCATTGACGGGTCGCGCCGGTCCCCTGCGCAGGGAACCGGCCACCTGGCGAGACGGCCCGCCGGGTGTTCGATAGATGTGCGTAGCATCGGTCCCCGCATGAACACGATGACCCTGTGGCACATCACCGGCTGGGAGTTCGCCGCCCTCGCCCTCGCGGCCGTGCTCGTCGGCTTCTCCAAGACGGCCGTCAGCGGGGCCAACACGGTCAGCCTCGCCGTCTTCGCGGCGGTCCTGCCCGCCCGCGCCTCCACGGGCGTCCTGCTGCCGATCCTCATCGCCGGAGACGTCCTGGCCGTCCTCACCTACCGGCGGCACGCCCACTGGCCCACACTGTGGCGGCTCTTTCCGGCGGTCGCGGCCGGCGTGGTCCTCGGCGCGCTGTTCCTGGTGTGGGCCGACGACGGGATCGTCCGGACGTCGATCGGCGCGATCCTGCTGCTGATGGCCGGCGTCACGGTGTGGCGGCGGCGCGCGGGCGACGCGGCGGACGACCCCGACGCCGTGGTGACCCGGGCCGGACGCCTCAAGGCCCGCTCCTACGGCGTCCTCGGCGGTTTCACCACGATGGTCGCCAACGCGGGCGGTCCGGTCATGTCGATGTACCTGCTCTCGGCCGGCTTCCGCAAGCTCGGCTTCCTCGGCACCTCGGCGTTCTTCTTCCTGATCGTCAACGTCTCGAAGGTGCCGTTCAGCGTGGGCCTCGGCCTGATCGACGGCCGTTCGCTGCTGCTGGACGCCGCCCTCGCCGCGTTCGTCGTCCCCGGCGCGCTGTTCGGCAAGTGGGCGGTGCACCGCATCAACCAGCGGCTGTTCGAGCAGCTGGTGATCGCGGCGACCGTCGTGGGCGGACTGCAGCTGCTGCTGCGGTAGACGGTCGGGCGCGGCCTGTCGGGCGCCGCGCCGGTGCACGGGGCACGCGTCGGGAGTCTTCGCCGAGGCGCGGGCGGGGCGGGCGGGTCCTGACGTCGGCCTTCGCCGACGTGGGGGACGGGCCGGGCCCGGCGTCAGCCCGGGCCGGGCCGGATCCGGCGTCAGCGCAGCCGGGGCGCCCGGGCCTGCGCGTCCACCGCCGCGCCCGTCCGCTCCACCGACGCCGCCAGCTCACGCGCCCACCGCGCCAGCCCCGTGAGATCCAGCCCGTACGGCCGGTCCTCTCCCGCGCCCGCCGCCCACTCCTCGGCGGCCCCGGCGCCGCGCCGCAGCAGTCGCACCCCGCCCGTGAGGTTCCCCCGGGCCGCGTGCGTGAGACCCACGGCGAGCTGGGCGAGCCCCCGCCACAGGGTGCGCTCCGCAGCCGGGCCCGACTTCCAGGCGTCCTCGAAGACCTCGTGCGCGTGGAAGGGCTTCCCGGCGTCCAGCAGCGCCTGCGCCTCGGCCACGGTCTGCTCCGGGGTGCGGACGACCCCCTCCGGCTGCCGCTCCACACCGGGCGCGCCGTACGGCAGAGGCCGGCCGAGCCCGTCCCGGGGCCGGGCACTGCGCGCCCGCCCCTCTCCGTCGCGGTCCCTGGCGGCGCCGGGCCGGTCGCCGCTCGTGCCTCCTGTGCTGCCCCAACGGTCCATGTCCCGATTGTCCCGCGGGCGGGCCCACTTCGGTGCATCGCTCCGGGTGGGGTAAAGTGCTGTTCGCGCGATCACACGGGCAGCACCGTGCGGAGCGCATCGGGACGTGGCGCAGCTTGGTAGCGCACTTGACTGGGGGTCAAGGGGTCGCAGGTTCAAATCCTGTCGTCCCGACTTTTCGAAGTCGCAGGTCAGAGGCCGTTTCAGAGAGAATCTGAAACGGCCTTCGGCATTCCGTGCACAGCTTGCATCGCGGTGAGGACGTCCCGCGCCACCCGCTGCGGCGCATGTGCCAGAACGTCAGCAGACCGGCGGGGCCCGCACCGTCGAGCGCCGCCACCGGCAACCATCAGGCGGTGACCATGGCCCGTCCTCCTCAAGGGACCGCCGTCGTGCACGGGGCGAGGCTCCCAGCCCGACATTCGCGCCCCGGATCCCGCCCGGGCCAAGGCCCTTGTGCTCGCGTGCACTTCAAGCCAGTCCCGGTCCGGGCCGGGCGGCACCGGCGTGACCGGAGGAAGGGCGATCGGTGGCCACGGGAGGAGAACCCGGCCGCCGTCGACCCGGAGCCGACCGCGGACCGGTGCTCCCGGCTGGACGCGGCGCACGGACGAGACACGTCGGCGCCGGACACTGACCCGCGAGTAACCAGTGAGGCTACGCTGGGGATCATGCCGTCCTCCCGCCGCACCGCCAGACAGGCCGACCTGCTGGAACGACTCGTCGCACTGGTGACGGCGGAGGGGTTCGCCCATCTCACGCTCGACGATCTCGCCGAGCGGCTGCGCTGCTCCAAGACGACGCTGTACCAGCTCGCCCGCAGCAAGCAGGGGCTGGTCGTCGAAGCGGTCAAGCACTACTTCCGCGGGGCGACCGAGGCCGTCGAGAAGCGGGTGGCGCTGACCGCCGACCCCTCGGACCGGGTACGGGCCTACCTGACCGCCGTGGCCGAGCAGCTGCGCCCGCTCTCCCGCCGCTTCCTCGACGACGTGGCGGACTTCCCGCCCGCCCGCGAGGTGTACGAGGCCAACACGCGGATGGCCGCCGAGCGGGTGCGCCGGCTGATCGCGGCAGGCGTCTCGGACGGCGCCTTCCGCGAGGTGCACACCGCGTTCGTCGGCGAGGTCGCCGCCGCCACCATGCGGCAGATCCAGTTGGGCGAGCTGCAGGCGCGCACCGGGCTGACCGACGCGCAGGCCTACGAACAGCTCGCCTCGCTGATCGTGCACGCCGTCTCCTCCTGACCGGCGTACCCGGGGCTCTTCCGCCCTCGACCCGTCCCGCCCCTTCGTCCGGCTCACCGGCCGCCCCGGACCCTACGGCCGCTCCAGGTCGTCCCGGCCGCTTTCCGGCGCCGCCGCCGACATCGCTCGAGCGGGCCACCGGCCTGGCTCCGGCCCGTCTCCATGCCGTACTGTGAATGATACGTTCGTACGCACGTCAGTATCATTCGCAGTACTCCGCACTTTCCCGCACTCCTCCGTGGAGGTCACCATGCCTGCCACCCGCGCCCTGCCGACCGAGGAAGCCGTCGAGCTCATCCAGCTCACCCGCACCCTCGCCGCCAAGGAACTCGCACCCCGGGTCGCCGACGCGGAGGCGGACGGGGCGTTCCCCCGGGACGTCTTCCGCACCCTCGGCCGCAGCGGTCTGCTCGGACTGCCCTTCGCCGAGGAGGACGGCGGGGCGGACCAGCCGTACGGCGTCTACCTCCAGGTGCTCGAGGAGGTCGCCGCGGTCTGGTCGAGCGTCGCCGTGGGGATCTCCGTGCACGCCCTGTCCTGTTTCCCGCTGGCCCGCTTCGGCGACGCGGAGCAGCGGCGCAGGTGGCTGCCCGACATGCTCGCCGGTGACCTGCTCGGCGCGTACTGCCTGTCCGAGCCGCACGCCGGCTCCGACCCGGCGGCCATGCTCACCCGCGCGGTCCGCGACGGCGACTCCTATGTGCTGAACGGCGCCAAGGCCTGGACCACGCACGGCGGTTACGCCGACTTCTACACGGTCATGGCCCGTACCTCCGAGGACCGGACGCACGGCATCTCCTGCTTCCTCGTCCCGGCCGACGCCGCCGGCCTCAGCGCCGACCCGCCGGAGCGCAAGATGGGCCTGACCGGCTCGGCGACCGCGACCATGCGGTTCGAGGACGTCCGGGTGCCCGTCGAACGCCGGATCGGGGAGGAGGGCCAGGGGCTGAAGATCGCGCTCGCCTCCCTCGACTGCGGCCGCCTGGGCATCGCCGCCGTCGCCACCGGTCTCGCCCAGGGCGCCCTGGACCACGCGGTGCGCTACGCGCGCGAGCGGGAGACCTTCGGCAAGCCGATCATCGAGCACCAGGGCCTGGCGTTCGTGCTCGCCGACATGGGCGCGGCCATCGAGTCGGCGCGGGCCACCGCGCTGGCCGCAGCCCGGCTGAAGGACCTGCACCTGCCCTTCACGCGGGAGGCGTCCATCGCCAAACTCGTCGCTACGGACAACGCCATGAAGGTGACCACGGACGCGGTCCAGGTCCTCGGGGGGTACGGATACACCCGTGACTTCCCGGTGGAGCGTTTCATGCGCGAGGCCAAGGTCATGCAGATCTTCGAAGGAACCAACCAGATCCAGCGCATGATCATCTCCCGTGCGCTGGACCGCGACGAGGGCGGTGTGCTCACCGTCCTCGGCAAGGAGTGATGATGCAGCTCGAGAACACCGCCGCCCTCGTCACCGGCGGTGCGTCCGGCCTCGGCGCGGCCACCGCGCAGGCCCTCGCCGGGCGCGGTGCACGGGTCTTCGCCCTCGACCTCAAGGACGGCGTCGACAAGGCGCCCGAGGTCGACGGCGTCACCTATGTGCCCGCCGACGTCACCGACCCCGAGCAGGTCCGGGCCGCCGTCGCGACCGCGGCCGGGTCCGGCGTGCCGCTGCGCACGGTCGTCAACTGCGCGGGCATCGGCCCGTCGGCGCGGATCCTCGGCAAGAAGGGCGTCCACGACCTCGGCCTGTACGCCAAGGTGATCCAGATCAATCTGATCGGCACGTTCAACGTGCTCGCGCTCGCCTCCGAGGCCATCGCCGAGACGGAGGCCGACGCGGACGGCCAGCGGGGAGTCATCGTCAACACCGCCTCGATCGCCGCGTACGACGGCCAGATCGGGCAGGCCGCGTACGCGTCGTCCAAGGGCGGGGTCGTCGGGCTGACCCTGCCGGCCGCCCGCGACCTGGCCCAGTACGGCATCCGGGTGTGCACCATCGCCCCGGGCGTCGTGGAGACGCCGATGCTGGCGACCGTGTCGGAGGAGTTCCGCGCCTCGCTCGCGGCCGGGGTGCCCTTCCCGCGCCGGCTGGCCCGTCCCGAGGAGTACGCGCGGCTGGCCCTGACGATCGTCGACCACGACTACCTCAACGGCGAGACCATCCGGATGGACGGCGCCCTGCGCATGGCGCCCCGCTGAGCCGACCGGACCCGCCCGGCGCCCGGCGCGCCGGGGATCACGGGCACGGCCTGACCAGCAGCTGGAAGTCGAACGCGTACCGGGACGCGCGGTAGATGTGCGTCCCGTACTCGACCGCCCGCCCGGTGTCGTCGTACGCGGTGCGGCGCATGGTCAGCAGGGCCGCCCCCTCCGCCTCGGCGAGGAGGGCGGCCTCCCCGGCGGTGGCGGAGCGGGCGCCCACCGTCTGGCGGGCGCTGTGCAGGGTGATGCCCGCGGTGCGCAGCAGCCGGTACAGGCCCGTCGACTCCAGGCGCGCGGTGTCGAAGTCCGGCAGTGCCGAAGGCAGGTAGTTGGACAGGAACGCCACCGGCTGTCCGTGCGTGGCGCGCAGCCGCTCCAGCAGGGTGACCTCGCTGCCCTCCTCGACGGCCAGTGCGGCGGCGACGTTCGCGGTCGCCGGCACCCGCTCGTTGCGCACGACGCGTGTCGTCGGTCCCTGGCCGGCCGCCTCCAGGTCGTCGTACAGGCTGCTGAGCTCCAGTGGCCGCTTCACCTGGCTGTCCACCACCTGCGTGCCGACGCCTCGGCGGCGCACCAGCAGCCCCTTGTCGACGAGCGACTGGATGCCCTGGCGGACCGTGGGGCGGGACAGCCCGAGCCGGGTCGACAGGTCGATCTCGTTGCCCAGCAGGTCGCCCGGGGCGAGCGCCCCCCGCTCGATCGCCTGCTCCAACTGCCGGGCGAGCTGGTAGTAGAGCGGTACCGGGCTGGTGCGGTTCAGTGCGAAGTGCAGCCCGTCGAGCGCGGTGCCCGCCGTGGCACGGGTCCGGGCGCCGGCCTTCGCCATCGGGGCACCCCTTCGGTCGTCGGTTCGGTCGTCGGTGCGACGCGGCCGAAACCGCGCACCTGTCCGCCTCCGTCAAGATCAGGTCCGGTTGCCGGGCTGATCGCGCCGTATGGGAGGCTCCTCACGGCGATCGGGACCTGGCTCTCCCCAGGTGTAGGTCCCGGGAGCACGCACTGTCAAGACTTTGTACTTACATTCGGACCTGTACGTGAAATGATGTCATAACAAAGTATTGACACCGGGCTCGCCAAGGAATTGAATCCGGTCCCAGCAGTGCACGGGCCGGGTCCGGGACACCTGAACAGTCGCGGACCCGGCTCCCCGGCCCCAATCTGAGAAGAAACGGGCCCCGGATCCTCCCGTTCGCCTCCACTCGATCCCCGTCGTTTTCTCCGTCGCACAGTGAGGTGCAGGAAAGATGGACAGCTCTTCTCCGTCCCGCTCACGCAGCATCGCTCCGGTCGTGGCCATGGCCGCGGCAGTGGCTCTGACCCTCGCAGGCTGCTCCAGCAGCTCCGGCGGGAAGAAGTCCGAGGAGAGCGCGGACGGCGCTTCCGCGGGCAAGGCGAGCACCCCGCAGATGACGGTGGCGCTGGTGACCCACCAGTCGCCCGGCGACACCTTCTGGGACATCGTCCGCAAGGGCGCCGAGGCCGCCGCCGCCAAGGACAACGTCAAGCTGGTCTACTCCGCCGACCCGAACGCCGGCAACCAGGCCAACCTCATCCAGAACGCGATCGACCAGAAGGTCGACGGCATCGCGGTCACCCTGGCCAAGCCGGACGCGCTCAAGGACGTCATCGCCAAGGCGAAGACCGCGAAGATACCCGTGGTCGGTCTCAACTCCGGTGTCAGCGAGTGGAAGAACCTCGGGCTGATGGAGTTCTTCGGCCAGGACGAGACCGTGGCCGGCGAGGCCCTCGGCAACCGCCTCAACACCGAGGGCGCCAAGAAGGCCGTCTGCGTCATCCAGGAGCAGGGCAACATCGGCCTCACCCAGCGCTGCGACGGCGTGAAGAAGACCTTCAAGGGCACCACCGAGGTCCTCAACGTCAACGGCACCGACATGCCGTCGGTCAAGTCGACGATCACCGCCAAGCTGAGCCAGGACAAGGCCATCGACTACGTGGTCACCCTCGGCGCCCCGTTCGCGCTGACGTCGGTGCAGTCGGCGGCCGACGCGGGCAGCAAGGCCAAGATCGCGACGTTCGACCTCAACAAGGACCTGACCGGGGCCATCAGCAAGGGCACGATCCAGTTCGCCGTCGACCAGCAGCCCTACCTCCAGGGCTACCTGGCGATCGACTCGCTGTGGCTCTACAAGAACAACGGCAACTACATGGGCGGCGGTGAGCAGCCGGTGCTGACCGGCCCCGCCTTCGTCGACAAGTCCAACGTCGAGGCGGTCGCCGCGTTCGCCGCGAAGGGCACCCGGTGATGAGCGGGACCCGGCATGCCGAGCCGGCGGTGACCTCACCGCCGGCCTCCGGCCCCCAGCAGAGCGACGGCCGGACCGTCCGGCGGTCGCCGGCTCTGCGGCTGCTGGCGCGCCCCGAGGTGGGGGTGTTCCTGGGAGCCGTCGCCGTGTACGTGTTCTTCCTGATCACGGCCCCGCCGGTGCGCGAGGGCAGCGCGATGGCGAACATCCTCTACCAGTCGTCGACCATCGGGATCATGGCGCTGCCGGTGGCGCTGCTGATGATCGGCGGCGAGTTCGACCTGTCGTCCGGCGTCGCGGTGATCACCTCGGCGCTCACCGCGAGCATGCTCAGCTACCAGCTCACCATGAACGTGTGGGTCGGTGTGGTGGTGGCGCTCGCCGTGTCGCTGGGGATCGGGTTCCTCAACGGCTGGATGGTCGTGAAGACCGGCCTGCCGAGCTTCCTGATCACCCTGGGCACCTTCCTGATCCTCCAGGGCGTCAACCTGGCGGTGACCAAGCTGGTCACCACCAACGTGGCGACCGACGACATCAGCGACATGGACGGCTTCGGCCAGGCCAAGAAGATCTTCGCGTCGTCGTTCCACATCGGCGACGTCCAGGTGAAGATCACCATCGTGTACTGGCTGGTGTTCGCGGCGCTGGCGACGTGGGTGCTGCTGCGCACCCGGTACGGCAACTGGATCTTCGCGGTGGGCGGCAACAAGGAGTCGGCGCGGGCCGTCGGCGTCCCGGTGACCTTCACGAAGATCTCGCTGTTCATGCTGGTCGGCTTCGGCGCCTGGTTCGTGGGGATGCACCAGCTGTTCACGTTCAACACCGTGCAGTCGGGTGAGGGCGTGGGCCAGGAGCTGATCTACATCTCCGCGGCGGTGATCGGCGGCTGTCTGCTGACCGGCGGTGCGGGCTCGGCGATCGGCCCGGTCTTCGGCGCGTTCATGTTCGGCATGGTGCAGCAGGGCATCGTCTACGCCGGCTGGAACCCCGACTGGTTCAAGGCCTTCCTCGGCGTCATGCTCCTCGGCGCCGTCCTGATCAATCTGTGGGTCAGCCGCACGGCGACCCGGAGGTGACCCACCCCATGACATCCACCGACAAGAGCGGTACCCACGGGGCCGTCATCGCGGACACCGTCCCCGAGACCGGGGACGGCCCGATCGTCGAGCTGCGCGGCGCGGGCAAGTCCTACGGGAACATCCGCGCCCTGCACGGCGTGAGCCTCGCCGTCCACCCGGGGCGGGTGACCTGCGTGCTCGGCGACAACGGCGCCGGCAAGTCCACCCTCATCAAGATCGTCTCGGGACTGCACCAGCACACCGAGGGCGAGTTCCTCGTCGACGGCCGGCCGGTGCGCTTCACGACGCCCCGCGAGGCCCTCGACAAGGGCATCGCCACCGTCTACCAGGACCTCGCCACCGTCCCGCTGATGCCGGTCTGGCGCAACTTCTTCCTCGGCTCCGAGATGACCAAGGGGCCCTGGCCCGTGCGCCGTCTCGACATCGCCGCCATGAAGAAGACCGCCGACCGCGAACTGCGCAACATGGGCATCGTCCTGGACGACATGGAACAGCCCATCGGCACGCTCTCCGGCGGCCAGCGCCAGTGCGTCGCCATCGCCCGCGCCGTCTACTTCGGCGCCCGGGTGCTGATCCTGGACGAGCCCACCGCCGCCCTCGGCGTCAAGCAGTCCGGCGTGGTCCTGAAGTACATCGCCGCCGCCCGCGACCGCGGCCTCGGCGTCATCTTCATCACCCACAACCCGCACCACGCCTACATGGTCGGCGACCACTTCAGCGTCCTGCGCCTGGGCACCATGGAACTCACCGCCTCCCGCGACCAGGTCAGCCTCGAAGAGCTCACCAACCACATGGCCGGCGGCGCCGAACTCGCGGCCCTCAAGCACGAGTTGTCCCAGGTGCGTGGCGTCGACGTCGACGAGCTGCCGGAGGAGAAGGACCTCACCGCCCCCGTGGCCGCCCCGGGCGAGGGCGAGTCCTGAGGCGCCCTTAGGACCGGACGGGAGCGTCCGCCGCCGACAGGCGGCGACGCTCCCGCGGTCGTTCGGCGGCGATGACCGGCCGCACCCGCGCCCCGCGCGACCCCGTCAGGAAAAGCGTTCCGCCGTGCCGCGTCTTCGGCCTCCGCGGAACCCGCCGCGCGGCGCGGACGTTCCCCTCGCAGAGGGCCCGGGACGGAAGACGTTCCGGGCAGGGCCGGGAGGGTGAGATGCGGGAAGAGCGGCGGGCGGAGCAGCAGGCGGACGAAGTGCAGGCGGACGAACTGCGGACGGTCGAGCCGCAGGCGGACGGGGCGGAGGCCGGGCGGCGGGCCCGGTTCGGGGCGCTGCCGGAGCGGGTGGACCCGCAGGATCTGGTGGAGGAGCGGCCGGCGATCCCGCGCGACCCGTCCCGCGACGACTACGACCCCGACCAGGTCGCGATCCGCTACGGCCTGTGAGCCCAGAGGGCGGCCGGGGCCGGGGCGTGTTCCGCCCCGGCCCCGGCCGCCCTCGTTCCGGCTGCCCGGCCGGGCGTCAGGACGCCCGCACCTCCGCGATCGTCACCGGCCGGTGCTCGTGCAGGGACAGCGTGCACGCGTCGGCGATCCAGCCCGCCTCCAGCGCGTCCTCGATCGTGCAGGGCGAGGGGCGGGTCCCGGCCACGACCTCGGTGAACGCGGTGAGCTCGGCGCGGTACGCGGCGGTGAAGCGGTCCATGAAGAAGTCGTGCGGCGTGCCGGCCGGGAAGGTGACCCCGGGCTCCACCGAGCGCAGCGGCAGCTTGTCCTCGAGACCCACCGCGATCGAGTCGGTGAAGCCGTGGATCTCCATCCGCACGTCGTAACCCCGGGCGTTGTGGCGGGAGTTGGACACCACCGCGATCGTGCCGTCGTCGAGGGTGAGGATGGCGCCGGTGGTGTCGGCGTCGCCCGCCGCCGCGATGTAGTCGGCGCCCCGGTTGCCGCCGACCGCGTACACCTCGCTCACCTCGCGGCCGGTGACCCAGCGGATGATGTCGAAGTCGTGCACGGAACAGTCCCGGAAGATGCCGCCGGAGGCGGCCACGTACGCGGCGGGCGGCGGAGCCGGGTCCAGCGTGGTCGAGCGGACCGTGTGCAGCGTGCCCAGCTCACCGGCCAGCACGGCGGCCCGCGCGGCTGCGAAGCCCGCGTCGAAACGGCGGTTGTAGCCGATCTGGATCGGCACCGGACTGCCCTGGACGGCCTTCAGCACCTCGACGCCCTCGGCCATCGTCCGGGCCACGGGCTTCTCGCAGAACACGGGGACGCCCGCCTCGATGGCGGCGAGGATCAGGCCCGGGTGGGCGTCGGTCGCCGCGGCGATCACGACGCCGTCGATCCCGGCGGCCAGCACCGCCTCGGGGGAGTCCGCGACCTCGGCGCCGAACCGCTCCGCGGCGGTCTTGGCGGCCTCGGCGAACGGATCTGCCACGACGAGCGACTCGACGGCGTCGAGTCCGGAGAGGGTCTCGGCGTGGAAGGCGCCGATGCGGCCGAGGCCGAGGATTCCGATGCGCATGAGGGTGCAGCTCCTTGAGGGTCTTGCGGGGAGGGAACAACGGGAGGGGACGAAGAGGCGGGGGACGGGGACGGGGACGGGCCGGAAGGGGAGCCGGGACGGGGAACGGACGGGGATGACGGGACGGGCCGCGGGTGGACGGCTAGTCGAGTCCGCCGAGGACGTTCTGGTCCCAGTCGATCACCGAACCGGTGACCACGCCGGACCGGTCCGACAGCAGGAGGACGACGAAGTCGGCGATCTCGTCGGGCCGGCCCAGCCTGCCCATCGGCAGCCGTGCGGCGGCCTGCTCGCGCCAGTCGTCGCCCGCGCCGTGGAAGGCCCGCTGTGTGGCGTCCTCGCCCTCGGTGGCCGTCCAGCCGATGTTGAGGCCGTTGATCCGGATCCGGTCGAAGCGGTGGGCGTGCGCCGCGTTGCGGGTGAGGCCCATCAGCCCGGCCTTGGCGGCCACGTACGGCGCGAGGAAGGACTGCCCCCCGTGCGCCGAGGAGGTGATGACGTTGACGATCGTGCCGGGGGCCTTCCGGGACACCATGTCCGCGACCGCCGCCTGCATGGCGAAGAACGGCGCGCGCAGATTGATCGCGATGTGGCGGTCGAACAGCTCGGGCGAGGTGTCCAGCAGCGTGCCCCGGTCGGTCAGCCCCGCCGAGTTCACCAGGCAGTCGATCCGTCCGTGGACCGCCACCGTCTCGGCCACCGACGCGCGCGCCTGTCCGGCGTCCGCCAGGTCGGCCTGGACGAACACGGCCTCGCCGCCCGCGGCGGTCAGTTCCGCCACCAGTGCCTCACCCGGCTCACGCCGCCGTCCGGTGACGGCCACCAGGGCGCCCTCAGCGACCGCGGCTCGCGCGACGGCCGCGCCCACGCCCTGGCTGCCGCCGTTGACGAGGACGACCTTGTCGTCGAGAAGTCCCATGTACGGGGGTTCCTTTCAGCTGGTGCGCCGTGCGGCGCCGGCCCGCAGCGCGTCCCGGAGCGTCTGCGGGGTCCACTCCTCGCGCAGCGCCTGCCGTACGAGGTCCGCCTGCGAGGGCGGGGCCAGTCCGTCGACCGGCGGGTCGGCGTCGAGGTTCGTGGGGAAGGGGTAGCCCTCGGCGCTCGCGGCGACGACCCGCTCGAGCCACTCCTCGTCCGCACCGCGCGACCTGCGGCCGAGCAGCACGGGGAAGACCGCGTTCACCACCGCCTCCCGGTCCACGGTCTCCATCGCGCGCCCGAAGGCCGAGGACACCTGGAGCAGGTTGGCCGTCCGGCGGACGCCGGCCGTGCGGTTGGCGCCGGCGGCGTGGAAGACCGCCGGGTTGAAGAAGACGGCGTCGCCCTTGGCCAGCGGCAACTGCACGTGCCGTTCGGCGAAACAGGCCTGGAACTCCGGCCGCCGCCAGGCGAGGTAGCCGGGCTCGTAGGTCTGCGAGTACGGCAGGTACAGCGTGGGCCCGGACTCCACGGGCATGTCGCAGTGCGCGACCGCGCCCTGGAGGGTGAGCACGGGGGAGAGGCGGTGGACGTGCGCCGGGTAGGCGGCGGCCGCCCGGTCGGAGAGGAACCCGAGATGGTAGTCGCGGTGCGGGCTCTGGGCCGCGCCGCCCGGGTTGACGACGTTGACCTGCGAGGTCACCTGGTAGCCGGGGCCCAGCCAGGCGCGGGCGACCAGGGCGAGGACGTCGCTCGCGTAGTAGTCGGCGAACGCCTCCGGATCGTGGAGTGCGGCCTTCTCCAGGGCGTTCCAGACGCGGTCGTTGGCGCCGGGCTTCGCGAAGTGGTCCCCGGCGGTCGCCCCCGAGGCGTGCTGCGCGGCGATGAGCGCGTCGAAGACGGCCGTCAGCCGGTCGACGACCGCCGCGTCCGGGAAGGCGCCGCGCAGCACGACCACGCCGGGTCCGTCGGAGAAGGCCCGCACCAGCTCGGCGCGGATCGCGCGGCCGCCGTCACCGGCCGCCCGCAGGCGCGCGCTGTCGTAGACGAGGACGTTCTCCTCGACGGCCGAGGCGTGCGGGAAGTCGGCGAGGTCGGTCGTGCGCTCGACGAGCGAGCGGAACACGTCCAGGTCGCAGTCCTGCCCGGTCAGCCGGGCGGAACCCGGCACGGAGGTGAAGGACATCGGCGTCCCTTCGATGACAACGGCGGCTCAGCCCTGCCATTCTTGTCATGACAAACCCGTCGAACAACCAGCAGGCAGCCGTCAAAAACCCCTCAAGCCGATGCCGAGGAGTCTTCCGTGGGTCACCCTTTCCCGCTCCGCGAGATCGCGCGTCAGGCCGGTCTGAGCGAGGCGACCGTCGACCGGGTGCTCAACGGCAGGGGCGGGGTGCGGGAGTCCACCGCGCAGGAGGTGCGCCGGGCCATCGCCGACCTCGACCGCCAGCGCACCCAGGTCAGGCTCGTCGGCCGCACCTTCATGATCGACATCGTGATGCAGGCGCCGGAACGATTCACCACCGCCGTGCGCTCCGCCCTGGAGGCCGAGCTGCCGTCGCTGCACCCGGCGGTGCTGCGTTCGCGGTTCCACTTCCGGGAGACCGGCCGGGCGGGGGAACTGGTGGCGACCCTGGACCGGATAGCCCGGCGCGGCTCGCAGGGGGTGATCCTCAAGGCGCCGGACGTCCCCGAGGTCACCGCGGCCGTCGGCCGGCTGGTGGCCGCCGGCATCCCCGTCGTCACGCTGGTCACCGACCTGCCCGCCAGCGCCCGGCTCGCCTATGTCGGCATCGACGACCGCGCGGCCGGCGCGACCGCCGCCTATCTCACCGGCCAGTGGCTCGGGGACCGGCCCGGCAACGTCCTCACCAGCCTGAGCAGCGGGTTCTTCCGCAACGAGGAGGAGCGCGAGATGGGCTTTCGCGGAGTGATGCGGGCCCGGCACCCGCAGCGGGCGCTCGTGGAGATCGTCGGCGGGCAGGGCCTGGACGCCACCCATTACGACCTCGTGCGCGGCGCACTGGAACGGGACCCGCTGATCCGCGCCGTCTACTCGATCGGCGGCGGCAACATCGCCGCCCTGCGCGCCTTCGCCGACCTCGGACGGACGTGCGCGGTGTTCGTCGCCCACGACCTCGACCAGGACAACACCCGGCTGCTGCGCGAGCACCGGCTGTCCGCCGTCCTCCACCACGACCTGCGCCACGACGTGCGCGAGGCCTGCCACACCGTGATGCGGGCGCACGGCGCACTGCCGCCGGCCGGGCCCCGGCCGCCGTCGGCGATCCAGGTCGTCACCCCGTACAACATGCCGCCCCGGGCGGCGGGCGGCTGACGCGGGCCTCCGCCCGGGGGCGTGCGCTTCCTCCGGTCCTCGCAGGCTCCGGCCGTGGCGCCGCGGACGCCTCCGCAGCCCGGGCGCCGGGACGCCTGCCCCGCGCCTTCAGGCCCGCAGCGCGGGGGCGGCGGCCGCCCGGGCGACGCGGACCGCGCCGCGGTACGTCGAGATCCCCACGGCCAGCAGCCAGTAGCTGAGGACGAAGCCCATCAGCGCGGTCGTGCCCCAGCCGTTCGCCGCGTAGAAGAACGCGGGGTCGTTGCCGAAGAACAGCGACGGCACGAACACGAGGTTGACGCCGGCCAGGACGTGGGCGGAGCGGCCGGTCCAGCGCGGCAGCAGCCCGGTGCGGACCACGGCCTGGCCGAACGCGGTCAGGAACAGCGCAAGCATGAGGCGGGAGACCGACCCGTAGAGGATGTAGGTGCCGCTGACGTCGATCGTCGGGTCGATCGGGTGGTCGACGGCGATGACCGCGCCGGCCTCCAGCCCCATCGAGACGAGGGTGACCGTGGCGTACACGAGTCCGGTCGCGAAGGCGATCGAGCCGATCCACTCGTGGTCGGGGGAGACGCGCCGGACCAGGTCCCGGAACGCCGTCACGAACACGACGAGGCACGCCAGCGCGACGATCCCGACCAGCAGCCGGGACAGGACGTTGACGTCCGGCGGCGGGCCCGCGTAGAGGAAGTACAGCGGCACCTGGACGATGAGGGCGACGGCGGCGGCTACGGCGGCGAGGCCGGTCAGGCGCCGGGCGACGGCTTCGGACATGGGGTCCCCCTGGTTGTCTGCGTGGTGGATGCGGCGCCGGCCGCCAGGCTCCCGCGGGGCTCGTCCGGGCCGGCCCCTGAAGCCTGCCGCCTCCGGCGGTCCCGGTCGCGGGGCCTGGACGCCGGATCGGGGGTGGTCCTGGCCCCACCCCTACGGGTGCACGTCGACCCAGCGGCTGCTCCCGGCGGAGCGCGACATCGCCTCCAGCACGGTGGCGCTGTGCACCGCGTCCGCGAGCGTCGCCCCGTGCGGGGCGCCCTCGGCGACCGAACGCAGGAAGCGGCAGGCCTCCACGACCTTGAGGTCGTCGTAGCCCATCGCGTTGGCCGCGCCCGGCTGGAAGGCCGCGAACTCTCCGTCGCCCGGACCCACGTACACCGTGCTGACCGGCTGGTCCTGGTACGTCGTGCCGCGGCTGACGCCGAGCTCGTTCATCCGCCTGAAGTCCCAGAACACCGCGCCCTCGGTGCCGTGCACCTCGAAGCCGTAGTCGTTCTGCGCGCCCACCGAGACCCGGCAGGCCTCCAACACGCCCCGCGCGCCGGAGGCGAAGCGCAGCAGGCAGTTGACGTAGTCCTCGTTCTCGACCGGACCGAGTTCGCCGCCCGCCGCGAGGCTGTGACCCGCCGTGGCACCCGTCGGACGGGCGCGCTGCGGGACGAAGACGGCGGTGTCGGCCGCCAGCGAGGTGATGTCGCCGAGCAGGAAGCGGGCCAGGTCGACGCCGTGCGAGGCCAGATCGCCGAGCACCCCGCTGCCGCCGCGCTCCCGTTCGTACCGCCAGGTCAGCGCGCCGTCGGGGTGGGCCGCGTAGTCGCTGAGAAGACGGATGCGGACATGGGTGACGGCGCCCAGCTCACCGGCGGCGATCAGCGCACGGGCGGTCTCGACGGCGGGCGCGTTGCGGTAGTTGAATCCGACGGCCCCCTGGACCCCGGCCCGCGCCACGGCGTCCGCCACGGCGACGGCGTCCTCGCGGGTGAGGCCCACCGGCTTCTCGATCCAGATGTGCTTGCCGGCCTCGGCCATCGCGACGCCGATCTCGCGGTGCAGGAAGTTCGGCGCGGTGATGCTGACGGCCTGGACGCGGGGGTCGGCGGCCACCTCGCGCCAGTCGCGGGTGGTGGCGGCGAAGCCGTACTGCGCTGCCGCCTCCTCCGCCCGGCCGGGGACCTCCTCGGCGACGACCACCAGCTCCGGGCGCAGGGCGAGGTGCGGGTAGTGGTGCCGGACGCGGGCGTACGCCTGGGTGTGCACCCGCCCCATCCAGCCGAACCCGACGACGGCGACACCGAGCGCGTCCACCATGACGGCCCCTCTCAGCCTTCTGCCGGTCTTTGCTGGACCGGTCCATGTCCTGTCCAAGTCACCCTGAGGGCGGCCCGCCGAAGGTGTCAAGGCCTTCGAGGCCTGGAGAGGGTGAAGGACGTACCCCTTTGACAGCCGTCCGGCGACATGGAACGGTCCATGTCATGAGACCGCCGACCATCCGAGACGTCGCCGACCGCGCGGGCGTGTCCAAATCCCTGGTCTCGCTCGTGCTGCGCGGGACCGGGCAGGTGCGCGCGGAGAAGCGGGAGGCCGTCCTGCGCGCCGCCGGCGAACTGGGCTACCGGCCGAACACGGCGGCGCGCAGCCTCAGCGAGCAGCGCAACCTCCCAGGCCCCCCTGGACGGCCGGACGCGGGAACCCCCATGGTCGGCGTCCTCCTGCACGATCTGCGCAACCCCTGGTACGTGGACCTCCTCGACGGTCTCAACTCCCTGCTGCACGCGCACGGTCTGCACATGCTGCTCGCCGACGCCCGTCTCAACCGCCGGGTCGGCCAGGACCCGGCCGGCCCCTTCCTGGACCTCGGCGCGGACGGGCTGGTGATCGTCGGGACGCTGCCCGACCCGGCAGCGCTCGGCGCGGTCGCGGAGCGGATCCCGGTCGTCGTCGCCGGCGCCCGGGAACCCGTCCCGCCGGGGGTGGACCTGGTCGCGGGCGACGACGAACAGGGCGCGCGCCTGGTCACCGAGCACCTGCTAGCGCTCGGGCACCGCCGCATCGCTCACATCGCGGGGTACGGCGCGGTCGGCGAGCTGCGGCGGCGCAGCTTCGAGGCGGTGATGCGGGAGCACGGCGTGGAGCGGCCCGCCGTCGAGGCGAGTGACATGACCGAGGAGGGCGGTCACCGTGCCGCGGTGCGGCTGTTGGGCCGTCCCGACCGGCCGACGGCCGTGTTCGCCGTGAACGACATGGCCGGGGTGGGCGCGCTGTCGGCCGCGGACGAGCTGGGGCTGCGCGTTCCCGGGGACCTCTCCGTGGTCGGCTACGACAACACCAGCATCTCCCGGCTGCGGCACCTGTGGCTGACCACCGTCGACAACGCCGGCCACGAGGTCGGTCGCCGGGCGGCCCGCTGCCTCCTGGACCGGTTCGAGGGGGGCGGCGGAGCGGGGCGGGTGCGGCTCGCCGCGCCGCTGCTGGAGATCCGGGGGACGACGGCGCCCCCGGCCCCGCTCACCGGTTGATCGCGTAGACCTTGCGCAGCGTCTCGTGGACCGTCCACGTCGTGCGGTCGCCCTCGCGCAGCACGGCCATGTCCCCGGGGCCCACCGTCAGCGTCGGCCCGCCCTCGACCTCGACGGTCGCCGAGCCGCTGACCACGACGAACAGCTCGTCCGCCTCCGTGTCGGTGACCACGCCCGGGGTGATCTGCCAGATTCCCCGGATCTGCCGGCCGTCGTCGGACTGGCACACCACCCTGCCGCTGACCTCGGGCGAGCCGGACACGATCTGCGACGGGTCGAGCGGATCGGGTTCGAGGGCGGCGTCCGGAACGTGGAGAGCGAAGCTGTGGGTCATGCGGCGACCCTAACGAGGCACGCCGTCCCCGCGGGCTGGACACCGTGTGTGGCGCACACCCCGGCGATGCGGCACATCGTCGGGGTCGGTGCCCCGGCCCGGGCCCGGACTCCCGTGCGCCGGTCGGTCGTCCCCGGTCCCGGGTGCGGCCCGGCCGCACAGGGGTCAGGCTCGGGGTATGGGCCAACGGTGGCAGATCCGCCGGGCGGGCGCGGCGAACGCCCCGCACCGGGTGCTGATGATTCCGGGCGGGCTGTGCACGACGGAGTTCTACGCGGACGTGATGGCCGAGCCCGCGGTGGCCGGGCTGGCGACGGTCGCGGTGACCCAGCCCGGGTTCGGCCCCACCGAACCGCCGTCGGACGTCTCCATGGAGCACTACGCCCGGCTGATGGCGGACTTCGCCGCCGAAGAGGGCTGCGGCACCGTCGTCGGCCACAGCCTGGGCGCGAACGTGGCGCTGGAGATGGCCGCGCTCGGCCTGTTCCACGGCCCGCTGGTCCTGCTGTCCCCGACCTTCTCGCGCGGCGACGAGGCCCGCTTCCTGACCGTCCTGAACGCCCTGGGCCGGGTGCCCGTGCTGGGCGGCGCGGCCTGGGCCGCCATGATCCGGCTGCTGCCCCGTGCGCTGAAACGCGAACTGCCGCCGCACCGCGCCGAGGCGCTGGCCGCGGCCATGGGGAGCAGCGACCCGGCGGCCTGCCGACGGATCGTTCGCGCCTACTACGCGTACCTCGACCGCTATCCGTCCCTGGTCCCGCGGCTGTGCGAGGCCGGGGTCCCCGCCTGGGTGGTGCGCGGCGACCGGGACGGGATCGGCCTGACGGACGGCGAACGGCGGGGCCTCGAGGCCTGCCCGCGGGTCCGTACGGTGGCGGTGGCGGACGCGGGACACCTCGCCCTCGTCGAACAGCCGGCCGCCGTCGCCGCCGTCGTCGCCGAGGCGGCCACGGCGACGGTGCGCTGAGCGGCGGCCCGGTGCGCTGAGCCGTGGGCAGGGGGCCGGCCCCGGGCCGGCCCAGGAGGCGCGCGTCCTCTCCGCGTGCCCGTCGTCGCCGTCGTGGCCGCGCACCCCTCGGCAACCTCGCGGTTCAGCCGTTCCTCCGACGCCCGGCACGTCGTGCTGCTCCACGAGCGCGCCGGCCCCCGCTCGACGGAAGGGGTGAAGCCGGCACGGTCCGGCCGTCGCGCACGGGCCTTCCTCGCGAACCGCCGTCATCCCGCCCGTACGCCCGCACGCCCGCCCGGTCCCGCCGGTCACTCCCGGCGGGCCACCAGCCGGTAGGCGTTGGACACGCCGAGCCGGTGCGACAGCGGCCGCACCGCGAACCGGTCCAGCAACGTGGCGACGACCAGGGCCGGGATCCCGGCGACCAGCAGGGTCCCGCGCAGCGCGCGGCGCAGCGCGCCGGGCGGTCGGGGCAGCCAGGGCGCGTCGTCGCGGGGCGCCGCGTGGTCCAGCGCGAGCCAGACGCCGGCCAGCAGGTCGACCGGGTCGTGCGGCTCCGCGTGCTGCTCCGCCACCACCGTGAAGCCGAGGCTCGTGAGCCGCTCCCGCAGATTGGCCACCGGTACGAGGTGCAGGTGCTGCGGCTGGAGCCAGGGCAGCCACCAGCGGCCCAGCAGCCGTGCGTAGCGGCTCTCGGGGTCCGGCACCTCGATCAGCAGGTGCCCGCCGGGCCGGACCGCCTCCCGGGCGGCGCGCAGCTCACGGTCGGGATCGGTGCTGTGCTCCAGGTAGTGGAACATGCTGACCACGTCGTAACGGGCGGCCAGTTCGGACGCCAGGTCCGGGAAGTCGCCCCGGTACCCGCGCTCCACCCGGCCCTCCCGTTCGGCGAGTTCGACGCCGTCGGTGAAGTCGAGCCCGTCGAACACCGTGCCGGGCAGCACCTCCCGGGCGGCGGCGCAGAAATGACCGTGCCCGGTGCCCACGTCCAGCCAGCTCTTCGGCGCGGGGTCGTGCGGCAGCATCGACTCGGCCCGCCCCCGGTACATCTTCGTCCGGCCGCCGAAGGTGTCGCCGAGCTTCTTCTCGCCCAGTCCGTCGTAGAAGTCCCGGTAGTAGAACTCCAGTCCCTGCGCGCTGAGCCGGGGGTTCTGGAAGGTGTGTCCGCAGCGCTCGCAGCGGTCCAGCACGAACCGGCCCGGCTTGTGCTGGAGCAGGTCGGTGGTGCGCAGGCGGGTGGTCAGCTCCCGCGCGCCGCACCAGGGGCAGTCGGTGCGGCGGGGCTCGAAGAAGCGCTCCAGCCCGGCGGCGAGGTCCGCCTGGTAGACGGGCCGCAGCCCGGCTATCCGCTCGGCAGGCTTGACGGACTCTGCGGACTCTGCGGACTCTGCGGGCCTGACGGGCTCGGCCGGATCGCCGGACGTGATCTGATCGGTCATCTGAACTCCCGTGCCAGTGCTTCGAGTCGGGCCGCCGCGGCGGTCGCGCCGCCCGCGGCGCGGAACGCGGTGCGGATGCGGACGGCCGCCGCGCGGGGGCCGGGGTCGTCCAGGACGAAGTCGAGCGCCGCGCCGAACCGCTGTGCGGTGACCCGGCCGAAGCGCACCCGCACCCCGGCACCCGCGTCCACGACCTGCCCGGCCACCACCGGCTGGTCGTCGCGGATGGGGGCCACGACGAGCGGGATCCCGTGCCACAGGGCCTCGCACACGGTGTTGTGACCCGCGTGGCAGACCACCGCGCCGACTCCCTTTTCCAGCAGGGCGAGTTGCGGCACGGACGGCACGATCAGCACGTCCTTGTCCGGCTCGCGCGCTCCCAGGGTGCCGCCGGGGTCGACGATCACCCCCTGCACCCGGTCGGCCCGCTCCCGCAGCGCGCTCCGGCACACGTCGAGGAAGCGGCCGCCGACGTCGGCGTTCGCGGTGCCGAGCGTGACCAGCACGGTGGCGCGTCCGGCGTCGAGCCACTCCCACGGGAAACCGGCGGCCGACGGCCGGGCCGACACCGACGGGCCGACCCAGCAGACGCTTCCGCCGCTCCCCTCGTCCCCGCTGCTCCCTGCGACCCCGCCGCTCCCGGCGGTCCCGGGCGATCCGCCCGCCAACTCCGGTGTGCTGAAGGCGAGAACGAGATGCGGGGAGAAACGGGGGTCGGCCGCGCCGGCGGGGTCGCCGACGGCGGCCCGCAGCGCGGTCAGCCGCTCGTCCAGCCACCGGCGGACCTTGGGCAGCCCGGCCAGCGGGTCGGTGAGCTCGGCGGACGTGGTCGCCGAGGTCGCCCACGGCAGGCCCAGCCGCTCGGCGACCAGCGCGCCGGCGAAGGCCTGCTGGTCGGCGACGACGACGTCGGGCCCGAACTCCTCGACCGCCGCCCGCACCCCCGGCGCCATCGCCTCGGCCAGCGGCAGCAGGTACCACTCCCACAGGAACTTCAGCGCCTCCGGCCCGCGCAGGTCCGCGGGCCGCTCACCCGCAGGAGCCCCGCCGCAGGCGTAGACCGGGCCCGCCGAGCGGCCCACCAGCCCGGCGACCAGCTCCGGATCGGGACAGACCCAGGCCACCGCGTGGCCGCGTGCGGCGAGCTCGGCGGCTACGCCGACCGTCGGGTTGACGTGTCCGACCAGCGGGGGCACGACGAACAGGAACCGGCTCATCCGGCGGCCTTCGCCGCGGTCCGTCCGGCCTCCTCGACGAGGGTCAGGATGTGCCCGCCGACGACGCCCGACGCCTCCACGAGCACCGAGTGCTCATGGCCCGGGATCACCACCGTCCGGCAGTCCGGCAGCACCGACTCCAGCCACGGCGCGAGTGCGGCGAGGTCGGAGTCGCCGCCGTACAGGGCGAGCACCGGGCAGCGCACCGCCGCGATCCGGTCCTCCGTCAGCACCCGGCTGGCCGGGATGTCCCGGCCGAGGGTGGTGTCGCGGGCGAGCTTGGCCGCGCCCTTGGCCAGGCGCGCGGTGTTGTGGCCGCGGTGGGCGCTGATCCAGGCGATCGCGTCGGGCTCGTTGTGGGCGAGCTGCGTCACGACCCGGTCCAGGATGCCGCCGAGCTTCACCGCCCAGGCGGCGGTGGCCGGTTCGGACTCGACGAGGGTCACGCTCGCCGCCCTCCCGGGGTGCCGGGCGGCGTATCCGAACGCGATCGTGCCGCCGTAGGAGTTGCCGACCAGGTGCACCGGACCGGTCACCCCCAGCCGGTCGAGCAGGTCCTCGAGGTCGTCCACGTTGTGGTCCAGCGTGTAGCCCTCGGCGGGGCGTGCGCTGCGGCCGTGGCCGCGCAGGTCGTACATGACGACGTCGAGGCCCGCCGCGGCGAACGCGGGCGCCACGGTGAAGTAGTAGCTGGCCAGGCTGTCGGTGAGCAGACCGTGCACCAGCACCACGGTGGCGGTGGCCGGCCGGCCCTCCCTCGGGCCGAGCCGCTGTACGTGCAACCGGACGGCGCCGGTGTCGACCATCGCCATGGCTCAGCCCGCCTCCGCCGAGGCCTTCAGGCTCGTCACGACGTACTCGACGAGCCGGCCCACGGTGAGCTCGATGATCTCGTCGAACTCCATGCCGGCCAGGAACTCGGCGAAGTTGACCCGGTCGCCGTACCGCTCCTGCAGCATTCCGGCGAGGGTGACCAGGTCGATGCTCTCCAGCTCCAGATCGCGGTTGAAGGTGGTGTGCATGCCGATCTCGACGTCGTCGAGGCCGTACTCGTCCTCCAGGAGCCGCGCGAGCATCCCGGTGAGGTCGGCGAGGACGGACTCCTCCTCGGCGGTGACGGGGGAGTGGGGGGTGGGGGATGTCATGGGGTGTCGTACTCCTTCGCGGTCGAGGGTCCCGTCGTCCACGCCACCGCGTACGCGCGTCGCGGCAGCCGGGGCGGGTTGGCGGCGGGTGCGCAGTGCACGGTGTAGGCGCGTTCCAGGCGGCCCGCCACGGTCAGCCGGTCGCCGGCCGCCGTCGCGTCGAGCACCCTGAAGTCCCGTGGTCTGCCGCCGAATCCGGTGCCCTCCGCCTTCGCGACGGCCTCCTTCGCCGCCCAGAAGCGGGTGAACCACAGGGCCTCGGAGTCGCCGCCGGCGGCGGACAGCGCGCCCAGCAGGCGCAGTTCGTCTCCGCCGAGGGCGGCGGCGAGGGTCTGCGGGGTGCGCTCGACGACCTCCTCGATGTCGATCCCCGGTCCGGGGCCGGGCCGGTGCGGGCGGACGATCGCCACGGCCGCCTCCGCGCAGTGCGCCAGTGAGACGTCCAGCGGCGGCAGGACGCGACCGTGCTCGCCGGTGACGTACGGGAGGCCCGCCGCGTCGTTGCGCACCCTCAGTTCCGCCGGGAACACCGGTCCCTCGCCGTGATCCCAGAGCCACCGCCGCACCGCATCCTTGGCCGCGATCCTGCCCAGCAGCCACTGCCGGCGTCCCCGCGGCGGGTGTTGCGCGTACTGGGCGCGTTCCGTGCCGCCCAGCGAGTTGCGCATGATCAGTTCACGGGAGGCCAGGTCGGGCCATCGCTCGTGCAGCAGCTGCCAGCCGCCCGGGCGGGTCTCTGACAGGGTGTTGCGCTCGGGGAACCGCTCGACGGGCCGGGTGGCGGGATCGTTGTCGAAGCGCCGGTCCTGCCAGCCGCGCAGCTCCGCCCAGACCGTGCCGTCCACCGTCAGCTGGACGTCGGCCTCGAGGAACGCGTCGGTCAGCGAGGTGATCCTCACCAAGCACCCGACCGGGGTCCCGGTCGCCGGATGCGGCCCGTAGAAGCGCATCTCCCGCATCCCGACCGGGAACACCACGGTCCGCTCGGTCCGGGTCGCCATGATCCAGTAGCCGAGGATCTGGCCCACGTTGTCCAGCAGCGCACCGGGCGCGGCCGGCGTGGTGATGACCCCGCGCACATGGCGGTCGCCGATCGCGGTGAGTTCGGTGACGCCGCGGAACGCCGGGCCGTGGAACATCCAGCGCTCGTCGTAGAGCTGGGCGGCGGTGTGGTCGGGGGTGCGTTCGGGTCCGGGCGGGGCGTCCCAGGGGGCGGGCGGCGGCGCGGGATGGGCCGCGGCGAGTTCCACGGTGGCCCGGGCCCGCGGGCCGAAGGAGACGGTGAGGCGGTCCGCGCCGGCGGGTGCCAGGGTGACCGGCACGTCGACGGCGGGGGCGGCGGTGAGCCACTCCTCGAAGCGCGCCCCGTGCACGGCGACCGGCACCGTCCGGCCGGCGTCCGCGGCCCGTGCGGCGTCCGCCGCCGCGTCCATGACGTGCTGCACGATCGTCGTGGCGGGAACGACCGGCCAGCGGTCGGCGAGGTCGGGCCAGCCGGGGCGTTGCGGGAAGAAGCAGTGGTCCAGGAGGTAGGGCATGGCGTCGGTGCAGACGCGGACCGTCGTGCGTCCGGGGGCGACCGGGCGGTTCGGCGCGGTCGCCGCGGCGTGCGAGGCCGCCGGAGCACGCAGGTCCGCCGCAGCACGCGCGGTCGCCGGAACGTGTGCGGTCATCAGGGCGGCCGCGGTGTCCGCCGTGTCGCGGAGCAGTGCGCTCAGCTCGGCGGCGATCGGGGAGCGTGCGACCAGGGCGTCCAGCGGCGACGGACCGCCGGGCCCGGGCGTGGGGGCCGCAGCGGCGGCGGGCTCCGTGCGGGCGGGGGGCGCGCCGGGCGGGGCGTGCGGCGCGGCCCGTAGTCCTTCCCGCCGTCCGCCTCCCGGTTCGTCGTGCAGTCCCTCCCGCAGTCCGTCCCGCAGTCCGTCGCGCAGTTCGGCGCGCAGTTCGGCGAGGCGCTGCGGGGCGAGCGAGACCAGGGCGCCGTCCAGGTCCAGCCGTGCCGGGGGGAGCCGGCGGGCGTCCCGCCCCCCGGACGCGAACGCGGACGAGGGCGCAGGCAGCAGGGGCGACACCGCGGCTCCCGCCGTCCACAGTGCGGTGGCGACCCGGCGCAGCTGGGCGAGGCCCGTGCGGTGGGGCGAGTTGGCGGCGATCACCAGGTGGTCGCGTCCGCCCAGGGTGTCGCCGACGAGGGAACCGAGCTGACCTGGCCCGACCTGGACGTACGCGGTGTGGCCGGCCGCGTGCAGGGCCTCGGCGAGCTGCCGGAAGCGCACGGGCTCCAGCAGATGCCGCACGAACAGGGACCGAACGCCGTCCTCGTCCGCGGGGAACGGCGCGGCCGTGGTCCCCGACCAGAGCGGGGTGTGCGGACGGTGCAGCCGGAACCGGGCGGCCGCCGCCTCGATCGGGCCGATGTGGGGCTTCAGCATCGGCGTGTGGAAGCCCGACCGGAACGGCAGCACCTGGCTGAGCACGCCCTGGGCGCGGAACGCCCGCACGAAGTCCTCGACCGCCGCCTGCGGCCCGCACACCATGGACTGGCCGGGCGCGTTGTCGTGGGACAGCACCAGACCCGCCCGTGCTCCGCCCTCGTCGTGCAGGGCGGTCCGCACCCGTTCCGCGGACGCGCCGATCGCGCCGAAGGCCAGCCCGGGGACCGCGACGGTGTCCGGGTCGAACTCCGCCATGAAGGCGTCGACCTCGTCCCCGGCGTAGAGTCCGGCCGCGGCCATCGCCGTCCACTCGCCGACGCTGTGCCCGGCGACCGCGTCCGGCACGATCCCGCTGCGGCGCAGCGCCGCGTCGAGGAGGCGGCCGACGGCGACGACGCCGAAGCCGTGCCGGCCCACGTCGCCGGGCCGGTCGCCGTCGACGGCCGGAGCGGGCAGGGCGAAGTGGGCGGCCACGTCCTCGACCTGCGGGGTGAAGTCGCCCTCCAGCCCGGGGAACAGGAACGCCAGCCGGCCCCGGCCGGCGCCCAGCAGCGGGCTCGGCCGGAACCAGACGTCGCTGCGGCCGTGCCAGGCACGCTCCTTGGCGACGGCGCGGCGGGCCAGCGCGAGGCGTTTGGCGGTCGGCTCGACGATGCCGAGCCGGCTCCCCCCGGCGTCCGGGTGCGGACGGGAGGGGTCGAGACCGGCGGCCCGTACGGCGTCGTCGGTCACGTCCAGGAGGGCGGCGAGCCGGGCGGGGGAGTCGGCGGCGAGCAGCAGGACGCGTTCGGGCTCGGCCACGTCCAGGACCGCGCGGGGCGCCGCGGCGCGCGGCCCGCGGGCGGCGGGCGCCTCCTCCAGCACCACGTGGGCGTTGATCCCGCCGAACCCGAAGGCGTTGACGGCCGCACGACGCACGGGCTGCCCGGCCGTGGTCTCCCAGTCGGCGGCCTTGTCCAGGGTGCGGAACCGGGTGCGGGCCAGCGCCGGGTGGGGGTCGTCGCAGTGCAGCGTCGGCAGCAGTGTGCGGTGGTGCACGGCGAGGGCGGCCTTGACCAGTCCGGCCACCCCGGCGGCGGGCATGGTGTGCCCGATCATCGACTTGACCGATCCGAGGACCGCCTCGCCGTCCCCGGGGCCGAACACCTCGGCCAGCGTTTCGAGTTCGGCGCCGTCCCCGGCCGGGGTCGCGGTGCCGTGCGCCTCCAGCAGACCCACCGAGCCGGGCGCGGCGGGATCGAGCCCGGCGGCCCGCCACGCCTGCCGCACGGCCAGCGCCTGACCACCCGGATCGGGGTTGACCAGCCCGGCCGCCCGGCCGTCGCTGGCCACCCCGGTGCCCCGGATGACGGCGTAGACCCGGTCGCCGTCGCGCTCGGCGTCGGACAGCCGCTTGAGGACGACGACGCCCGTGCCCTCGCCGATGAGGATGCCGTCCGCCTCCCGGTGGAAGGGGCGGATGCGCTGGCTGGGGGAGAGGGCGCGCAGCTGGGAGAAGACGCTCCAGAGCGTGATGTCGTGGCAGTGGTGCACTCCGCCGGCGAGCATCACGTCGCACCGGCCGGAGACGAGTTCGCCCACCGCCTGGTCCACGGCGACCAGCGACGAGGCGCAGGCCGCGTCCACGGTGTACGCCGGTCCGCGCAGGTCGAGCCGGTTGGCGACCCGGGAGGCGGCCAGATTGGGCACCAGGCCGATCGCGGACTCGGGACTGTCCGGACCGAGTCGCTCGGTGAACGCGTCCCGCACCCGCTCGAGTTGCCGGTCCGTCAGGTCGGGCAGCAGCTCGCCGAGGGTGCGCACGAGCTGGCCGGCGGTGCGCACCCGCTGGTCGAGCCGAACCAGCCCGGGCGTGAGGTAGCCGCCCCGGCCGAGGACGACGCCGACGCGCTCCCGCTCGGGCAGACGGTCCGCGCCGCCCGCGTCATCGAGCGCGGCCGAGGCCACGTGCAGGGCGATGAGCTGGTCGGGCTCGGTCCCGGCCACCGAGTTCGGCATGATCCCGAACCGGGTGACCTCGACTTCCGCGAGCCCGTCCACGAACCCGCCGCGCCGGGTGTAGACCCGGTCCGCGACGGCCGGGTCGGCGGCCGTGCCGGGCCGGTAGAACGCGGCGTCCCAGCGTCCGTCCGGCGCCTCGCCGATCGCGTCGACCCCGTCGCGCAGGTTGCGCCAGTACGCGTCGAGACCGGCGGCGCCCGGCAGCAGCACCGACATCCCGACGATGGCGACCGGCGTCTGACGCCCGGACGCCCGCCGCTCCGACGACATGCCCCCGAACAGCCGTGGTTCCAGTTCCTGACGTTCCGTCATCGATCTCGGTCCCGCGTCGACCGTTGCGGACGACGTCACCGCGGCGGTCACCAGCCCGAGGCGGTGTAGACGACGGCGGTGGCCGACTCCTCGCCCCAGGCCAGCTCCCGCAGCAGCGCCGCGGTTCCCTCCTCGGGATCGATCAGCCGGATGCCGCGCCGGGCGTACTCGCGGGCCAACTCGGCCCCGACCATGCCGGCGTGCCCGGCGGCGGGCGCCCACGGACCCCAGTGCACGGTCACGGCGCGGCGGCCGGTGCGGGCCGCGAAGGCCGCCCCGAGCGTCTCCAGCGCGTCGTTGGCGGCCGCGTAGTCCACCTGGCCCCGGTTGCCGAGAACGGCCGATATCGAGCCGAACAGCACGGTGAACGCGGGCGTCGAGGGCAGCTCCTCCACTGCGGTGAGCAGGGCGTGCGCGCCGGTCGCCTTCGTGCCGTACACGCGTTGGAACGACTCGGCGCTCTTCTCTCCGATCAGCCGGTCCTCGATGACGCCGGCCGCGTGGACGACGCCGTCGAGCCTGCCGTGCTCGGCGTGGATCTCCTTCACCGCCTGGCGCACGGCGTCCGGCTCCCGGAAGTCGACGGTGCGGTAGCGGGCCCGACTGCCGAGCGCGTCGAGCTCGGCCAGCGTGGCCGCGATCTCCCTCTGGGCGAGGAGGAGTTCGGCCGCGCGGTTGATCTCGGCCGGCTTCAGGCCGCCGCGTGCGGCGAGCGCGGCGCGCAAGGCGGCCGGGGTGCGCGCGGCCGCGGTGTCCGCGTCCTCGGGACCGTCCGGAGCGGGGGTGCGGCCGAGCAGCTCCAGCCGGCAGCGGGCGGCCCCGGCGAGCGCGGCGGCGAACTGCGCGGTGATGCCCCGCGCGCCGCCCGCCAGCAGCACCACCGAGTCCCGGTCCAGGCCGAGCGCGGCCGCCTCCGCGACGCCGTCCCCGGCCGGTCCGGCGCCCGTGCTGCCGAGCGCGCCCAGCGGCGCCTCCGCCAGCTCGAAGCCGTGCCGTCCGGCCGCCGTCCGCAGCACGACCGGCGTGCGGTCGGCGGCGACGGCCTCCTCGACCACCGCGTCCGCGACCGCGGCCGCCGACACGTCGGTGAGGTCGACGATCCGTGCGAGCGTGTCCGGGCACTCCCGCGCCAGGGTCCGGAACAGGCCGCGCAGGCCCGCCGTCCTGGCGTCGGGCGTGTCGACGTCGCCCTGCCGGACGGCCAGCAGCCACCGCGGGCCGCCCGCGAGGGCCGCCTTCAGCACGGGGAAGGCGTCCGGCAGCACCGGCGCGCCGTCGTCGGCGCCGGTGAGGGCCCCGAGGTACAGCACCCCGTCCACCGCCCCGTCGTCCCGCGACAGGACGTGGTCCCGGCCGCGGACGGTGACGTGGGCGCCGTGCGAGACCAGCCGGGCGGCGACCTCCGGGGCGTCCCCGAGGACGGTCCAGCGGGTGCCGGAGAGCACCGCGGACGGGTCGGCGGGGGTCCGGTCCGCGGAGTCGAGGAGCACCGGCCGCAGCACGTGCCGCCGGGGAGGCTCGGCGCGCACCTCGTCGGCCTCCGGGGCCCCGGGCGCGGGGGGCGCGATGGGTGCGGTGGGCCCTGCGGGGGCGGGGGCGGGTGCGGTCCCGGTCGCCGCGGCTTCGTCCAGCCGGGCCGTGAGCCAGTCGGTCACCGCGGCGGCGGTGCGCGCCCTGGCCAGCTCCTCCAGCTCGGCGTCGTCCATCGCGGTCAGGTCCGCGCCCGCGCCGCCCAGCCGCCGGGCCAGCTCACCGGCGATCTCCGCCCGTTTGATGGAGTCGATGCTGAGGTCCGCCTCCAGATCGAGGTCGGGCTCGATCATGTCGACCGGGTAGCCGGTGCGCTCGCTGATGATCTCCAGGACGACCTGCCGGACGTCCGGCGGTCCGCCGGCCGGGGCCACCGCCTCGGCCGCGGACGCGGTGTCCGCCGTGTCCCTCGCGGCCGTGCCCGTCTGCGCCGCCGGCGTCTGCGGCGCCGACTGCGGTCGGGGCGCCGCGAGTTCGGCCGGCGTCTGCGCCGCCGGCAGTTGCCCGACGGCCAGGGGTGCGGCGATCGCGGCCCCCGGCGTGGCGCCGAAGTAGGTGAGCAGCACGTCCCGTTGGGCGGCGATCATCTCGCGGCTGGTGCGCAGGAACTCGGAGATGAGAGCGTCCCGGTCGGACGGGACGCCGGGCGGGGGGTTCGTCGGCACAGTCGTCTCCTGGGTCTCCGCGACTCGTCGGGCCGGCGCGAGCGCACCGGGAAGGAGCGCACCGGCGGCGGTGCGGACCAGCTGTCCGTCGACCGTCCAGCCGGGCGGCTTCGGCACGGGGGTCCGTACCGCGTCCACCGCGTCCCGGCCGCGCAGCAGCCACCCCGCGCGCACCGGCAGGCCCGCGACGGCGAGCGCGGCCAGGGCGTCGAGCCAGCCGCCGAGCCCGCTGCCCGGCCGGGGCTCGCAGGCCACCGTGCGATGCGGGCGGTCGCCGAGGATCTGACCGACCAGCCGGGTGAGCACCGTCCCGGGCCCGGCCTCGACGAAGACGCGCGCCCCGGCCGCGTACATCGCCTCGATCTGCTCGGCGAAGGCGACCGGCGCGCCGATCTGTGCGGCGAGCCCGGCCCGGACGGCGTCCGCGTCGGCGGGGTAGGGGGCGGCCGTGCGGTTGGACCACACGGGGAACTCGGGGGCGTGCACAGGGCGGCCTGCGAGCGCCCCGGCGAACCGGTCGGCGGCGCCTGCCACCAGCGGACTGTGGAAGGCGCAGGCCACGGGGATGCGCTGGGCCCCGAGTCCGGCCTCGCGCAGCAGCCGGACGGCCTCGGCGACGGCCTCCGTCGGTCCCGAGATCACCGTCTGCCCGGGCGAGTTGCGGTTGGCGACGACGACGGAGTCCGGTGCGGATCCCGCCTTCAGCGCCTCGGTCACCGCGTCGGCGCCGGCCGTGACGGCGGCCATGGTCCCGGGGTCGCCGCCGTTCCCGCCGGCCTGGCCGCCCTCTCCGTCGGCGTGTCCGGCGGCCTCCAGGATCGCCGCGGCCCGTTCGGCGCTCAGTTCCAGCAGCGTCCCGGGGGTCAGTGCGCCGGCCGCGCAGAGGGCGACCAGCTCGCCGTAGCTGTGTCCGGCGGCCATGTCGGGACGCACCCCGGCCGCGGTGAGCACGGCGTGCGCGGCGAGGCCGGCGAGGCCGAGCGCCGGCTGGGCCGCCCGGGTGTCGGTCAGCGCGGCCTGCTGCCGGGCGCGGCCGGCGTCGTCGAAGGCGGCCGGCGGGTACAGCGCGTCGGCGTGGGCGCGCCCGAGCTCCAGGTACGGGCGCAGCTCGGGGAAGGCCACGAACAGGTCGGCGAGCATGCCGGTGCGCTGGCTGCCCTGGCCCGGGAAGAGGAAGGCGACCTTGCCCTCCCCGGCGTCGTCCCGGCCGGGGCCGGGGCCGGGGCCGGGGCCGGTGCCGGAGTCGGGGGCGGCGCTGGTGCGCTCGTCGGGCTCTTCGGGTCGGACGGCCCGGTGGACGCCGCGCATCGGCCCGGTCCCGGCGGGTTCGGCCGTCAGTCGCCGCAGTTTCTCCACCAGGTCGTCGAGGTCCGTGGCCACGACCGCGAACCACGTCGGATCCGCGCTCGCGTCGGCCCGCCGCGCCGCGCTCAGCGCCAGGTCGCGCAGCCGCCAGGGCCGTCCCTCGGTCTGTGCGACCTCGAGGAGTTCGGTCACGGCGCGGCGGGCCGCCGCCTCGTCCCTTCCCCGGAAGACGAACAGCTCGGCGGGCCAGGCGTCCAGTCCGCGCACCGGGGGCACGCCCTCGGCGTGGGCGGCCAGCACGACATGGAAGTTGGTCCCGCCGAACCCGAACGCGCTGACGCCGGCGACGCGTTCGCGGGCCGGGGCCGCCCACGGACGGGCTTCGGCGTGGAAGGCGAAGGGACTGGCGGCCGCGTCCCAGGCCGGGTTGGGGGCCTCGACGTGCAGCGTGGGCGGTCTGACGCCCGTGTGCAGCGACAGCAGCGTCTTGATCAGGCCGGCGAGTCCCGCGGCGCACTTGGTGTGCCCGATCTGCGACTTCACCGAACCGAGCACACAGCCGCCCGGCTTCGCCCCCGCCTCGTCGAACACCTCGGTGAGGATGCGCAGTTCGGTGCGGTCGCCGACCACCGTGCCGGTGCCGTGCGCCTCGACGAGCCCGACGTCGGCCGGGGAGACGCCCGCGTTGCGGTAGGCGCGCTCCAGGGCCGAACGCTGCCCTTCGGGCCGCGGCGCGGTCAGCCCGAGCGAACGTCCGTCGCTGGAGGAGCCGAGCCCCTTGATGACGCCGTAGATCCGGTCGCCGTCGCGTTCGGCGTCCGCGAGACGCTTGAGGACCACGCAGGCCACGCCCTCGCCGAGCGCGATGCCGTCCGCGGAGCCGTCGAAGGCGCGGGAGCGGCCGGTCGGGGACAGGGCGTGCACGGAGGAGAAGAGGACGTAGTCGTTGATGCCGTTGTGCAGGTCGGCGCCGCCGCACAGCACCACGTCGGACGTGCCGCCGACCAGTTCCTTGCAGGCGACGTCGACGGCGGCCAGCGAGGAGGCGCAGGCCGCGTCGACGGTGTAGTTGGCGCCGCCGAGGTCCAGCCGGTTGGCGATCCGCCCGGAGATGACGTTGGCGAGCATGCCGGGGAAGGAGTCCTCGGTGAGCTGCGGCAGCTGGCCGTCGAGGCCGGCCGGGACCTCGCCGTAGTAGGAGGGCAGGACCGCCCGCAGGGTGGCCGCGTTCGACAGGTCGCTGCCCGCCTCCGCGCCGAACACCACGGAGGTGCGGGAGCGGTCGAACCGCCGCCCCCCGTCGCCGTATCCGGCGTCCTCCAGGGCACGCCGGGCGGCTTCCAGGGACAGCAGCTGCACCGGCTCGACGCTGCCGAGGGAGGCCGGCGGAATGCCGTAGCGCAGCGGGTCGAAGGGGATGCGGGGCAGGAAGCCGCCCCATTTGGAGGGGGTGGACGTGCCGTGGTGGACGGCCGGGTCCCAGCGGTCCGCCGGAACCTCGCCCACCGCGTCCACGCCCGCCACGACGTTCGCCCAGAAGGCGGCCAGGTCGGGCGCCCCGGGGAACATGCAGGCCATGCCGACGACGGCGACGTCGAGCGGGGCGGGAGCCTCCGCCTCGGCGGATTCGTCCGGCAGACCGAACTCGGCCGCCCGCCGGGCGAGATGATCCAGCGCTCCCGCCGTCACCGACGTGTGCAGCGCGGCGAGGGTGGTCGGGGCCGAGCGCAGCACCGCCACCTCGCCGGCCATGAACATCCCTTCGGCGAGCTGGCGTTCCTCGTCGACGGGAGTGAGCAGACCGTCGGAGTCCCGGGTCACGCCCTTGCTGGCGACGCGCAGCCGGCCGACGTTGAGCCGTTCCAGCTCCTCCCAGATCCGCCGCTCCGGCACGCCCTCGGCGCGCAGCCGGGCCGCCCGGTCCCGGTAGCCGGCCGCGAACGGGCTCGGCACGCACCGTGTGGCGTGACCCGGCGCCGACTCCAGGAGCGCGGTGCTCCCGGCCGCCATGACCTGCCGCTGGAACAGCGGCCGGATCGCGCCGAGCGCCACCGCCTCCTCGGTGAACAGGTAGGCGGTGCCCATCAGCACGCCGACGGCCGCTCCGCGCGCGGTCAGCGGGGCGGCGAGCGCGGCGACCATCGCCGCCGACCGCTCGTCGTGCACCCCGCCGGCGAAGAACACCTCGACGTCGGCGGCCTCACTGTCCGTCAAGAAATTTTCCAGCACGGCTAGTTGTGCCTCCCAGAGCGGGAAGCTGGCGCGCGGTCCGACGTGCCCGCCGCATTCCGCGCCCTCGAAGACGAACCGGCGCGCGCCCGCCTCCAGGAACTGCCGCAGCAGTCCCGGGGACGGCACGTGCAGGAAGGTGCGCACACCGTCGCGCTCCAGCGCCTGCGCCTGGGAGGGCCGTCCGCCCGCGATGATCGCGTGGGTCGGCCGCAGCTGCCGTACGGCCTCCAGCTGGGCGGCGCGCACCTCCTCCGGCGCGAAACCGAGGACGCCCACGCCCCAGGGCCGGCCGGCCGCCGCCTCCCGTGTCTCGGCGAGCATCGCCCGGGTCCGCTCGCCGTCCGCAAGCGCCAGCGCGAGGAACGGCAGGGCCCCGTCCGCGGCCACCGCCGCGGCGAACCCCGCTCCGTCGCTCACCCGGGTCATGGGACCCTGCGCGACCGGCAGCCGGGTGCCGAGCGCCCGGGCCATCGGCGACCCGTCCCGCAGCGCCCGCCCGGCGGTGTCGTCGCGCAGGGCGTCCAGCACGGCTTCCCTGAGCGCGCGGACCGTGCGCCGCACATCGGTCCAGCGCTCGGCGAACCGGGCGGCGAGGAAGCCGTCCTGGCCCACCGGGAGCAGCTGGGTGCGCGGGTCCTGCGCGCCCAGCATCGAGGCCACCGTCTCGGCGGTGGCGTCCGGCGCGAGCCGTGGTGCGTCCGGGCCGCGCCGCAGCAGGACGCGGTGACCGGCCAGGACGACGGTCTCCGAACCGTCCAGGGTGCGCAGCACGGCCGCGGCCGGCTCGGGCAGGGCCGACTCGGCGAGCAGCGCCAGCTGACTGTCCAGGACCACGCCGGCCGCCCCGCCCGCCACCGCGGCGGCCGCGGTGCGCGGACCGATGCCGCCGCACGCCCACACCGGCACGCTCACCTCGGGCGCGGCGAGGAGCTGCTGGAGCAGGACGTAGGTGCTCAGTTCGCCGATCCGGCCACCGCACTCGGTTCCGCGCGCGATCAGGCCGTGGGCGCCGGCGCGCAGCGCTTCCCGCGCGTCCGCCAGGTCGGCGACCTCCACCAGGATGCGATGACGATCCGTCAAAGTGCTGATGTGCCAAGGACTTTGTGCGTCGCGGGCCGCTTGGGCGGTGAGTACCACGGTGTGCGGGCCGTCAGGGGTCAGATCGGCGGGGCCGAGTGCGCAGTGGGCGTCGACCCGGACGCCGAACGCGCCGGGGGAGTCCCTGCGCAGGCGGTCGAGGGCCTCCCGGGATCTTCGGTCCCCCCGTCCCAGATCGAGCACGCCCAGGCCGCCGGCGCGGCCCGTCGCCAGGGCGAGCCCCGCGTCG
The DNA here is from genome assembly GCF_044335095.1 of Streptomyces sp. NPDC020597. Lineage (NCBI taxonomy): Bacteria > Bacillati > Actinomycetota > Actinomycetes > Kitasatosporales > Streptomycetaceae > Streptomyces > Streptomyces sp. NPDC020597. The sequence continues at coordinate 78,232 of NZ_JBIRUL010000010.1, forward strand.
GGCTCCCCGAACGGAGTGATGCCGATGATCATGTCCTCGGAGCGCACAGCGGACGTCATGATTCTCCGAATCAAGGTGAGACTGCACGGTGGGGGGGTCGGGACAGCAAAGGCGGCTCACCGGATTCCAGCGGGCAGAGGTTCACCGCGGAACGCCGTTCTACAGCGCGTGCTCGAGACGCGTTGAAAGGTAGTGCTCTTATTACTCACTGGTCAACGTTCGAACGATCGGCCGGTATTCAGCCGCAACGATTCGGTCAGTCGCACGCCGGGGGCAGGGTGCAGGAATGCGGATGAACTCCTTCTGCCGGCCGCGGCGACCGTCGGCCGGAGGTGTTGTCGAAGCGTCAACGACTCCTGGAAATAGGCCCCTTGGGGCCGCAAGTCCGACATCGGGACGTCCGTTTCCGGCACGGTCCGCAGGGTGGGTCGCGATCCGTGTGTCGCCCCCTGAGCGGCGGGGAAGGCTTCGTGGTCATGACCATTCCCGCCCCCTCCGCGGCCGTGGATGTCCTGGAACAGCTCTTGGCCGACGCCGCCCGCGGGCGGGTCGGTCCGCGTCGCCCGCGCTCATCGGTGAGACGGGTCTTGACGCGGACCGGGTGGCTGCCAAGACTGGGCTGACTCCGCAGTCAAGCCGGTCCTCGGGAGGTCGTCGGCCGGCTTGGCTGCGTGGTCCCGCCCCGGGCTGCCGGGGCCGCCCCCCGGTGGCCGGGCAGTCGGCGCAGGCCCCGTCCTCCGTCCGGGTCCGTGGCGCCGGTGCCCGGAGTGTTGACCGCCGGACCGTTGTGACAATCAGCCCATAGTGCGCGTATGACGCGTACCCGTACGGCGCTGCTCTGCGCCGCCGCCCTCCTCGCCTCGACCCTGCAGACCGCGGTCGCGGCCGCCGTCCCCGAGCGCCACGACCGCGCCTGCACCGCCACCCGCGACCCGCAGGGCAAGGCGCGCGAGGTCCTCGACATCGTCCGCAGGGCCAAGAAGGAACTCGACCTCGAGGCCGCGCTCGTCAAGGTCACGGTCGGCGGCCGCGACCTGGTCACGAGCGCCGTCGGCGAGTCCATGACGGATGTCCCCGCCACCGCCGCCATGCACTTCCGGACCGGCTCGGTCGGCATCGCCTTCATGGGCACCGTGCTGCTCCAGCTCGTCGAGGAGGGCCGGGCGGACCTCGACGACCCGGTCTCCAAGTGGCTGCCGCGCCTGCCGCACGGCGACCGGATCACCCTGCGCATGCTCGGCGACTCCACCTCGGGCCTGCACGACTACGTCCCCGACCCGGTCTTCCTCAAGAAGCTCTACGCCGACCCCTGGCGGCACTGGACGCCCGAGGAGGTCGTCGGGATCTCCCTGAGCCACCCCCTGTGGTACGCGCCGGGCACCAACTGGAGCTACTCGCACGCCAACTTCGTCCTCCTCGGCCGTGCCCTGGAGAAGATCTCCGGCACGCCGCTCGACCGCCTGCTGCGCCAGCGCGTCTACCGCCCGCTGGGCCTGCGCAACACCCGCGACAACGACACCGCGGTCATCCCGCAGCCCGTGCTGCACGCCTACGACGACGAGCGCGGCACCTACGAGGAATCCACCTACTGGAACCCGTCCTGGACCACCGCGCCCGGGGCCGTCATCACCCAGGACATCTGCGACCTCGCACGCTCCGGACAGGGCGTCGGCTCGGGTGAGCTGCTCTCGCGGCAGTCCTTCCGCACCCAGCTGAACCCGGGCACGGTCGGCCTGGGCCACCCGACCGCCACCTGCCCCGCGACGGTGTGCCTGCCCATGACCGAGGACTTCCACTTCGGCGTCGGCGTGGTCGTCAAGAACGGCTGGGTGGTGCAGAACCCGTCCTTCTTCGGCTACGCGGCCGTGATGGCGTACGAGCCGCACCAGCGGCTGTCCATCGCCGTGTCCACGACGGTGGGCCGCAACGCGCCCGGCGGCAACAACTCCCAGACGATCACCGAGCGGATCGCGAAGCTGCTGGCCCCGCAGCACCCGCTCGGCGGCTGACCCCCGCGCCCGAGCGGGCCGCGGCCCCGTCCTCCCGCGCCGGGACGGGGCCCCGGCAGTGTCACGGGAACGTGTGGACCAGCTGGATCCCGCCCACGATGTGCGCGTTGGACTCGGCCAACCCCCGTGCCGGAAGCCACAGTTCGAGAATCGTCCGGACGCCGGCCCGCTGCACGGGATATCTCCGCCGGAACTCCGTGTCGACCTCGAACCGGGTGACGTGTCCGGGCCCCGTCGTGCCTGACGTTCCAGTCCCGGACGACTCTTCGCCCCCGCAGCGGAGAAAGTCCGTGCACAGGGAGGGTCGGCACTCGTGCCGTGCCGCCTCCGGCGCCGTCACGCCCCGTCGCGCCGTGCGGTGATCGCCGCGAGGTAGGCGCGCAGCATCGTCTTCGCCTCGTCGAGCAGGAGCGCGTCCCCCTCCGGGGCGCGGCGGAACGCCTCCTGGGCGAGGGCGTCCGCGGCGAGGATCGCCGCGTGGCCCGCCCTGGCCAGGGTCTCGTCGTCGCCGGCCACCCCCAGGGCGCGCAGGACGCGGCGGATCCCGTCGGCCATCCGGCCCTTGTGCTCGCGGTCGGCGGCCCGGGTCCGCTCGGTGAGCCCGCTGCCGAACCACAGGGCGCGGAAACCGTGTTCGGTCCGGTACACCTCGGCGTACGTGTCGACCAGCACGCCCACCGGATCGTCCCACCGCTCCTGCGCCGCCGCCCGGACCAGGCCGTCCATGACGCCCTCCAGGCGGGCGAAGTACCCGGTCGCGAGAGCGTCGATGATCGCGTTCCGGTCGGGAAGGTACTGGTACAGCGAGCCGACCGACACCTTCGCCTCGGCCGCCACCCGGGTCGTGGTGAGCGCCTCGACGCCCTCCGCCACCAGGATGCGCTCGGCGGCCTCCAGCATCAGCGCCAGACGTGCCCTGCTGCGCGCCTGCCGGGGGGTGCGGCGCAGGGGAACGCCGCCGTCGGGACCCGCGGTCGCCTGGACCAAGGAACTGCCTCCGAATCTGAACGTGACTTTGTTTCACGTTTACGCTACCTTCGCGCCCATGACCGCCTCAAGCGCGACGCCGGGCCGCGAGCGGACCGCCGTGGCGGACGCCTGCCGGCGTCTGGGGGCCGAAGGCCTCCTCATCGGCACGGCAGGAAACGTGAGCGTACGCGTCGAGGACCGCGTCGCGATCACCGCGACCGGCGCCGTCCTCGCCGACCTCACCCCCGACCAGGTGACCGTGGTGGACCTGGACGGCGGGATCGTGACCGGGGACCTGCAGCCGACCTCGGAACTGGAGCTGCACCTCGGCGTCTACCGCCGCTACGGAGCCGGCGCGGTCGTCCACACCCACGCCCCGATGGCCACCGCCGTCTCCTGCGTGCTCGACGAACTGCCGTGCATCCACTACCAGCTGCTCGCCCTCGGCGGCACGGTGCGGGTCGCGCCGTACGCCACGTTCGGCACGTCCGAACTCGCCGAGTCCGTGCTCACCGCGCTCGACGGCCGCAGCGCCGCCCTGATGGCCAACCACGGCGCGCTCACCCACGCCCCGACCCTCGCCAAGGCGGTCGAGAACGCGCTGCTCCTCGAATGGGCCTGCGGCGTCTACCAGCGTGCCGCCGCCATGGGCCGGCCGCGCGTCCTCGACGAACAGCAGCAGCTCGCGGTCGTCGAGGCCGCGATCGCCCGGAACTACGGCGCCACCCACCCCGTTGCACCCGCGCAGGAGGAAGCCCGATGAAGGTCGTCACGATGGGCGTGCACGTACTCGACGTACTGGTGCGGCCGGTGCAGGAGATACCCGAGGGCCAGGGCGCGACCCTGGTGGACGACATCCGGATGACGGCCGCCGGAACCGCCGGCGGCACCGCCCTCACCCTCGCCAAGCTGGGCGCCGAGGTGCGCACGGCGGGCGCCGTCGGCTCCGACCCGACCGGCGACATGCTGATCCAGCTGCTGGAGCGGGGCGGCGTCGACACCGGTTTCCTGGTCCGCCGCACCGACACCGCCACCTCCGCGAGCGTCCTGCCGATCCGGCCCAACGGCGACCGTCCCTCGCTGCACCTGCTCGGCGCGAACATCACCTACGGCCCCGACGACGTCCCCTGGGACGCCCTCGCCGAGGCGACCCATCTGCACCTCGGCGGCCCGGAGCTGATCGGCGTCGACGCGGCGGCGCGCATCCTGTCGTACGCCAGGGAACACGGCGTCGTGACCTCCGTGGACCTGCTCGCCCCCGGCGTCCTCGGCAGCTTCGAGCAGATCGAGGGGGCCCTGCCCCACATCGACCACCTGCTGCCCAACGAGGACCAGGTGCTCGGCTTCACCGGCGAGAGCGACCTGCTCACCGGCGCCCGGAAGCTGCTGGCCGCCGGCGTGGGCGTCGTCGCCGTCACACGCGGCGGGGACGGCGCGCTCGTGGTGACGGCGGACGGCGCGGAGCCGGTGCCCGCCTTCGAGATCGACGTCGTCGACACCACCGGATGCGGCGACGCGTTCTCCGCGGGCTACCTCCGGGGCGTCGCCCTGGGCCGTGCCCCGGGCGACGCCGCCGTGCTCGGCAGCGCCGCCGCCGCGCTCGTCGCCCAGGGGCTCGGCAGCGACCACGGCGACTTCGACCTCGCCGCCGCCGACGCGTTCGCCGCGACGCACAAGACCCGCCAGTGAACCGTCCCCGGGCGCCCTGGGCGCCCGGGGACGTCGGCGCGGTCACGCGGCGCCGAACGCCGTGAACGCCCAGCCCGTCGCCTGGTGGAGGGCGTCCCCCGGGAGCGCGGCCCGCGCGTCCCGCAGGGCCTCGGCGAGGGACAGGCCGCGGCGCAGGCCCTCGTGCAGGGCCAGCATCAGGGGAACGACCGCCGCGTCGTTGACCGGTGCGCTGCTCGCGACCACGCCCGCCGTGCCCAGCGGCAGCAACGCCGTGACCAGACCGAGGAGTTCGTCCGCGCCGACCGAGGCGAGCCGGGCGGTGTCGCAGCTGGAGAGGATGATCCGGTAAGGGCTGCGGGCCAGCCGCTCGAAGTCGTGGACGATCAACGGGCCGTCCGCCATGCGCAACGAGGAGAACAGCGGGCTGTCGGCGCGGAACGTGCCGTGCGCGGCGATGTGCGCCAGCGCGGCCCCGTCCAACTCCGCCAGCACGCGCGGCACACGGGCGTCCTCGTGCTCCAGCACGACGGGCGCGCCGTACCGCCCGGCGACCTCCGGGACCTCCGCCCCGCAGGTGGCCAGCCCCGGCCCGCGCACCAGGACCTGCCGCCCGCCGGCAGGCGGCCGGGTCTCCCGGGCCCGCAGCCAGCCGCTCGCCGACGGCGACACGCTGACCACCCGCTCCCGCAGCGCGGGCAGCAGCGCCCACGGCACCCGGTGCAACCGGGCCGGCGGCACCACCACGACCGGCCCCGGCCCCAGCCGCCCGGCCGCCTCGCCGAGCAGCAGCTCCTCCAGCCGCCGTCCCATCGCCTCCACCACCGGCAGCCGTCCCTCCGCGCCGGGATGCGCCAGCCGGCGCAGCCCCGCCTGAACGTGCTCGGCCTCCCGCTCGGCGTCGGCCAGCAGCCCGGCCGCGAACCGGCGAACCCGCCCGCCCCCGCACAGCAGCACCTGCACCCGGCCGTCCAGCACGGCGAGTTCGACCAGCCGTGCCTCGCCGAGCCGGTCCAGCAGCCGCCCGGCGTCGAACCGCCCGGCGTCGAACCGGCCGCCGCCGAACCGGTCGCCGCCCCACGGCGCGACACCGCGGATGTGCAGCGTCCGGGAGCGGATCTCCCGTTCCAGACGCCGCTGTTCGCGTTCCAGCGCCGGCACCGGCCGGCCGTCCCTGCGGGCGGCCTCCGCACGCGAGGCGATCACCCGGAAAGCGGTGAGTCCGCTCAGCAGCGCAGGATCGGCGGGCGGCCGGGTCGGCGGCGCGGACAGCGCCGTGGCCCGCCAGCGCTCACTCCACGCCAGCAACTGCCGCGGCCCGCCCCGCTCCAGGCTGACCTGCTGGGCCAGTGACGCCAGCTCCGCGCCCCTCGCGGTCGCGCGGGCCCGCAGTTCAGACGCCCCCAGCGTCGTGCGGTGGTCGTCGAGCACGTCGAGGCCGCGCCGGCAGGCCTCCAGCACCCCCCGTCCGGAACCGGTGGCCCGCGCCCACAGCGCCTGGGCCGCCCAGCCCGTCACCCGGGCCAGCGGCGGACCGCTGCGCCGGCTGCGCGCCGCGATCCGCAGACACCGCTCGGCGTCCGCGGCCCGGCCGAGGTCCAGCGCGATCCGGCCCGCCAGCAGCCAGGCCTCAGGCGCCGCAGGCGCCTGGAAGGCCGCGAGCCGCTCGGCGAGCCGTGCGGCGTCCGCGACCAGGCGGCCCGACCGCCGTCCGGTCGCGGCCCGGGCCTCGATCAGCACGAGCCGGGCATGCGCCTCCCACCAGGTGCGCCGCTGTCCCGCGAAGAGCCGCTCGGCCACCGCAGCGCGGGCGATCGCCGTCGCCGGATCGTCCGCCAGCCGGGCCGCCCGCGCGGCCGTCAGCAGCAGCTCCGCCTTGCGGGTGGACTGCCCGCCGATCCCGTCGAGCACGCCGATCGCGGTGTCCGCCTCGGCCAGCGCCTCCGGGGCGAGGCCGGCCGCCATCAGGACCTCGCAGCGCCGGATGGCGAGCATGAACGTCGGTGTGCCGAGCTTGGCGTAGCGCTCCTGTGCCTCGTCGAGGAGCCGCAGCGCGGCCGGCACGTCCCCCGAGTGGAACGCGGCCAGCCCCCGGCTCTCCACCGCGTCCGCCTTGTCGTGTTCCTGGCCGGTGGTCTCCCACAGCGCCTCGGCCGCGGCGAAGTCCGCCTCGGCCCGCTCCACCGCGCCGAGGGCCAGGTGCACGGTGGCGCGCAGGGTGCGGGCGCGTGCCGTCCAGATGACGTCGTCCGCCTGGCGCAGCACCGGTATCGCCCGGCGGACGTCCTCCAGCGCCTCACGATGCCGGCCGAGCACCCACAGGGAGTAGGCCCGCCGGTAAAGCACGCGCGCGCGGGTGTGGCCCGTGCCCCGGGCGACGCCCCGCTCGAACGCGGCCATCCCCTGCCTCGTGCGGCCCGCGTGCACCAGCGCCACGCCGAGCGTGCCGAGGACGTCCGCCTCGCGCTCGGCCGAGTCCGAGCGGGCCGCGAGGTCCCGGGCGCGACGCAGATGGTCGAGGGCGAGACGGACGTCCCCCCAGTCCCGCTGCCAGATGCCGATCACCTGGTGGGCGATCGAAGCGTGCAACGGCGTCGGATCGGTGTCGAGCATTTCCTCCGCCCGCGACAACGCGTCGCCCGGGGCGGCGAAGACCATCGGCAGCAGTTCGAGAACCGAGTCGTTTCCCGCTGTCACCCCAGGGATGGTAGTGCTCGGGGCCGCACACCACACCGGTTCGCGGCGAAGGGGCGCACGGCCGCAACGGCACTGCCCCCGACCGCCGTCGCACGCCTGTATCAGACGACCGCCTCGCGGGTCACTCTGACGACCACCGGCTTGCAGGGGAGGACATGCCATGGCACCGCAGCGTTTCCACGAGCAGTTCGACCAGATCCAGCGTTCGCTGCCCGGAGTCCCGTTGGCGATGGGACCGGACGACTCCGCCGAGTTCATCTACGAGAAGGGCGTCGTCCTGGCCCGTGACGGCGAGGAGGCGCAGGTCGTCGAGGACGCCGTCCGCACGCACTTCACCGCGACCGAGGGCCTCGTCCCGGACCATGTGCGCCGCGCTGGCCCGCAGGCCAACCGGTCGGGCGTCACCCGCATCCGGGTCGGCGATCCGGGCGAGGGCGGCCGCGCCGCCGACCACGCCGTCGCGGGGGCGTTGCGCGCGCTGCGCGAGACGGAGGCGCGCGCGGGCCGCCGGCTGGTCAGCCGCAACCACGTGGTGTCGATCGCGGTGAACGCCTGCCCCGGCGACGAGCCGGTGCCCGCGCCGCGCACCGGGCCGCCCAACCCCGGGGCTGCGGCGACGGCCCACGATCCGGCGCGCGCCGTCGGCGTCCTCGTCGTCGACACCGGCCTCACGCACGACTACCGCTCCTACCCGCTGCTGGCGCACACCGGGGGCGACCTCCAGGTCAGGGAGACCGACGACGACGGCGTCCTGCAGCAGTACGTCGGCCACGGCACGTTCATCGCCGGGCTGGTCGCGGCCGTCGCGCCGAACACCGACGTCACCGTGCGCGGCACGCTCGACGACGCGGGCGCGATCCTGGAGTCGGAGTTCGGCGACAGACTCTTCGACGCCGTCGAGGACGGCTGGCCCGACATCCTCAGCCTCTCCGCGGGCACCTCCAACGGCCGTGTCGACGGGCTGCTCGGCATCGCCGCGTTCATGGACGAACTCCGCTCGCGGCACACCCTGTTGGTCGCGGCCGCCGGCAACAACGCCAGTGCGGCGCCGTTCTGGCCGGCCGCCTACGCCGCCCTCCCCGAACACGCCGACGCGGTCCTGTCGGTGGGCGCGCTGCGCGGCGACGGCGCGTTCGGCGCGTGCTTCAGCAACCACGGCCCCTGGGTGAAGGCCTACGCCCCCGGTGAGCGCCTGGTCAGCGCCCTCACCGGCTTCGGCGCGCCCGTCCCGTACGTCTACCAGCACTCCACCTACGACGCCTGCCGCTACGGCTTCTCGTACTCCTGCACCTGCCGGTCCCCGCGCCACACCGGGGTGTTGAGCGAGGCGCGGCAGGCCGCCCCGGGCAAGCCGGACCAGGTGATGTTCGAAGGGCTCGCGTCCTGGAGCGGTACGTCCTTCGCGACTCCCCTGGCCGCCGGCCTCGTCGCCGCCCACATGACCGCGAACCAGCTGACCGACCCCCGGGCCGCGGCCCGCCAACTGCTGGCGGGCAACGCCGAGTTCGCCGAGGTGCGGGGCGTCGGCGTGCCGGCCCTGCTGCCGCCCACCTGGCGGCCGGTCCCGGTCGGTCCCGCGTGAGGGCCGCATGAGGTCCGGGACGCACCCCGCCACGGCGTACGATGACAGGCCGTACACGAGGGGTGGGACGGTGGACCGTACTGAGGTCGGCGCGCTCGTCCAGTCCGCCGTCGACGGCGACGCGGCGGCCTGGAAGGCGCTGGTGGACGGGCTGAGTCCACTGGTGTGGTCGGTGGTGCGCGCCCACCGGCTCTCGGAGGCCGACGGACACGAGGTGTACCAGACCGTCTGGTTCCGCTTCGCCCAGCACCTCGGGCGGATCCGCGAGCCGCACAAGGCGGGGTCGTGGCTCGCGAGCACGGCCCGCAACGAGTGCCTGAAAGTGATCAAGGGCCTGCGTCGGCTGACCCCCACCGACGATCCTCACCTGCTCGACCGGGCCAGCGAGGACCGCACGCCCGAGCAGTCGGTGCTGGACTCCGAGGAGGCGGCCGCCCAGGGCGAGCGCGTGCGGTTCCTGTGGCAGGAGTTCGAGGCGCTCGGCGAGCGCTGCCGGCAACTGCTGCGGGTGCTGATCGCCTCGCCGCCGCCCAGCTACCAGGAGGTGTCGGCCGCCCTCGGCATCGCCGTGGGCAGCATCGGCCCGATGCGCCAGCGGTGCCTGCGCCGGCTGCGCGCCCGACTCGACGCACGGGGAGCTCGGTGAACGGCATGAACGACACGCACATGAACCCCATGGACCCCTCGAACGACGGTGAGCCGGACGACTTCTTCGGTGACGTCCCCTTCGTCGACGAGGAGTTCGACCACGACCGGATGGAGGAGGAACTCCGCGACGCCGCCGCCGTCCTGGACCCGGTGCCGGCCGGCCTGCGGCGGGCCGCCGTCGAGGCCTACGCGCTGTACGACCTCGACGCGCGGATCGCCGAGCTGACCTTCGACTCGCTGGTGGACGCGGTCCCGGTGCGAGGCGCGGTGGACGTGCCGCGGATGCTGACCTTCCACTCGGGCGGCCTCACGGTCGACGTCGAGGTGTCCGAGGACGGGCTGCTGGGACAGCTGATGCCGCCGCAGCCCGCGTCGATCGAGGTCCTGCACGGTCCCCGGGCCGGCGCCGCGCTGACCGCCGACGACCTGGGCCGCTTCGCCTCCCCCGCACCGCCCGCCGGCCCGTTCGCCCTGCGGCTGCGGACCGGCGGGGACGTGGTCGTCACGGAGTGGCTGCGCGCCTGAGACCCGTCGCCCCGCGGTGCGGCTCGTACCGGGCGGCCGTCCGGTAGCGCTCAGCCGGTGATGCTCAGCCGGTGACGGCGTCCACGAGAGCCGCGAGCGCCGACGCGAGCCGGGTGAGTCCCGGGCCGGCCGGGCCGCCCGGCTCGCTCATGTACGTGTCCCGGCGGATCTCCACCATCAGCGCGCTCACCCGGGGGTCCTTCCCGTAGTACTCGAGGGGTACGTACGTCCCCGCGAACGGGCTGTCGAGGCCCGTGTCGCCGACCTCCCCGAACGCGGTCCGCGCGGCCGCCGCCAGTTCCGGCGGGGTGTGGAAGCCGTCGGTGCCCAGGCACACCGCCGGCCGCTGCCCGTCGCCGTGCAGCTCGTAGGGGAGCGGCGCGGCCGGGTACGAGTGCACGTCGACGACGACGACCCGTCCGACGGCCGCGAGCCGTTCGCCGACCGCGTCGGCCATGGCCCGGGCGTACGGCCGGAAGTAGCGGGCGAGCAGCGGCTCGGGGTCGGTGTCCTCGTGCCGCAGCGGCTCGCGGTGCGTGGTCCGGGTGTAGACGGCGCCCATGCCGACGGCCCGCATCTCCTCTCGCTCGTCCGGGAACCGCTCCGGGTCGACGACCAGGCGCGACAGCCGGTTCACGAACCGCCAGGGCGCCTCTCCCGCCAGCCGGGCCGCCTCCGCGGCGATCCGCGCGGTGTGCGCGTCGGTGATGTGGTCCAGCTCGCGCTCCAGCGCCCCGTCGTCGAGCACGATCCCTTTGCGCACCTCGGCCGGTATCTCCCTCGCCGAGTGCGGCACATGGAGGATCACCGGCGACGCGTCGGCGCCGGGCAGGAAGGAGAAGGACGGTGCGTCACAGGTCATCTCGCGGCTCCGGGGGCGTTGTCAGTGCGATGGTGCATGATCGGTGACGCCATCACAGCACGACGGCGAACAGGGCGGGGAAGCGGCATGGCACCGACGAACGAGCAGGTCACGGAGCACGCGTTCCTCAAGACGCTGTACCGGGACGACTACTACCCGGACGCTCTGGTCGACCGGGGCCGGGAGATCCTGCTGCGGCTGTGCGGGCGCGTCGAGGCGGAGCGGCCCGCCGGACTCGACGCGCTGTACGCGCTCACTCACGCCGCCACCGAGGAGTTCAACGCCCTGCAGGACGCCTTCTGGGAGGCCGGCAGCGAGATCGAGACCGTGGCCCGGGAAGAGATAGCAGGGGACTTCCGGTTCGTCGCCGAAGCCTACGGCTTCGCGGACGCGGACGTGGAGGAGCTGATCGCCCCCCGGGACTGGTGAGCACCGGACCGGGAGCGCCGGACGCACCGCGCCCCGGCCGGTCGGAACCGGTCGGGGCGCGGCGTGCTGCCGTACGGATGCGGATGCGGCTCACGGCCGCGTGCGTCAGCTCAGCGAGGCGAGGGCCTCGTTCCAGGTGGCCGACGGCCGCATGATCGCCGCCGCCTTGGCCGGGTCGGGCTGGTAGTAGCCGCCGATGTCGGCCGGCTCGCCCTGGACGGCGTTCAGCTCGTCGATGATCGTCTGCTCGTTCGAGGCCAGGGTCTCGGCGAGCGGCGCGAAGGCCTTCGCCAGGTCGGCGTCGTCGGTCTGCGCGGCCAGTTCCTGCGCCCAGTACAGGGACAGGAAGAAGTGGCTGCCGCGGTTGTCGATGCCGCCGACGCGACGGGTCGGGGACTTGTCCTCGTTGAGGAAGGTCGCCGTGGCGCGGTCGAGGGTGTCGGCGAGGACCTTGGCCTTCGGGTTGTCGGTGGCCGTCGCGCACTGCTCGAGGGACGGGACCAGAGCGAAGAACTCACCGAGGGAGTCCCAGCGCAGGTAGTTCTCCTTGACCAGCTGCTGGACGTGCTTGGGCGCGGAGCCGCCGGCGCCCGTCTCGAACAGGCCGCCACCCGCCATCAGTGGGACGACCGACAGCATCTTGGCGCTGGTGCCCAGCTCCAGGATGGGGAAGAGGTCGGTCAGGTAGTCGCGCAGCACGTTGCCGGTCACCGAGATGGTGTTCTCGCCGCGGCGGATGCGCTCCACCGACAGCTTCGTGGCGTCGACCGGGGCGAGGACGCGGATGTCCAGGCCCTCGGTGTCGTGCTCCGCCAGGTAGGCGTTGACCTTGGCGATGAGGTTGGCGTCGTGCGCACGGGTCTCGTCCAGCCAGAACACGGCCGGGTCGCCGGTGGCGCGGGCGCGGGTGACGGCCAGCTTCACCCAGTCCTTGATCGGCGCGTCCTTGGTCTGGCAGGCGCGGAAGATGTCGCCGGCCGAGACCGTCTGCTCGATCACCGCGTTGCCGGCCTGGTCGACGAGGCGGACCGTGCCGGTGGTCGGGATCTCGAAGGTCTTGTCGTGGGAGCCGTACTCCTCGGCCTTCTGCGCCATGAGGCCGACGTTCGGGACGGAGCCCATGGTCGACGGGTCGTAGGCGCCGTGGGCGCGGCAGTCCTCGATCACGGCCTGGTAGACGCCGGCGTACGAGGAGTCCGGCAGCACCGCGAGGGTGTCGGCCTCCTGGCCGTCCGGGCCCCACATGTGGCCGGAGGTGCGGATCATGGCCGGCATCGAGGCGTCGACGATGACGTCGGACGGCACGTGCAGGTTGGTGATGCCCTTGTCGGAGTCGACCATCGCCAGGGCCGGGCCCTCGGCGAGCTCGGCGTCGAAGGAGGCCTTGATCTCGGCGCCCTCCGGGAGGGACTCCAGGCCCTTGTAGATGCCGCCCAGGCCGTCGTTCGGGGTCAGGCCGGCCGCGGCGAGGGCCTGGCCGTACTGCGCGAAGGTCTTCGGGAAGAACGCGCGGACCACGTGACCGAAGATGATCGGGTCGGAGACCTTCATCATCGTGGCCTTCAGGTGGACCGAGAACAGCACGCCCTCGGCTTTGGCCCTGGCGATCTGGGCGGTGAGGAACTCGCGCAGCGGCGCGACGTGCAGCACGGAGGCGTCGACGACCTCGCCCTCGAGGACCGGTACCGACTCGCGCAGGACCTTGGTGGTGCCGTCGTCGCCGACCAGCTCGATCCGCAGGGCGCCGGCCTCGGAGATCACGACCGACTTCTCGGTGGAGCGGAAGTCGTCCACGCCCATGGTGGCGACGGCGGTCTTCGACTCGGAGGACCAGGCGCCCATGCGGTGCGGGTGCGTCTTCGCGTAGTTCTTGACCGACGCGGGGGCGCGGCGGTCGGAGTTGCCCTCGCGCAGGACCGGGTTCACGGCGGAGCCCTTGACCTTGTCGTAACGGGCCTGGACGTCCCGCTCCTCGTCGGTCTTCGGGTCGTCCGGGTAGGCCGGCAGTGCGTAGCCCTGGCCCTGGAGCTCCGCGATCGCCGCCTTGAGCTGCGGGATCGACGCCGAGATGTTCGGCAGCTTGATGATGTTGGCCTCGGGCGTCTTCGCCAGCTCGCCGAGCTCGGTCAGCGCGTCCGGGATCCGCTGGTCCTCGGTGAGGTACTCCGGGAACACGGCGATGATGCGTCCGGCCAGCGAGATGTCCCGCGTCTGGACCGCGACACCCGCCTGCGAGGCGTACGCCTGGACCACCGGCAGGAAGGAATACGTCGCCAGGGCCGGGGCCTCGTCGGTGTGCGTGTAGATGATGGTCGAGTCAGTCACCGGGTGCTCCGCTCCACGTCTGCAACATTGCTCGACATCAAGATATCTCGTACTCGGGTCGGGCTCGACAGGGGTCTCCTCACATCCGGGACGGTCCAGGTGTCCCCGGCGTGCAACCGAAACGGCCGTTCTCGCGGTCAAGCAGGTAGATCCTCGACCTGATCCGACGGCCGGACCGACCACCCGGCCGCCCGAGCGAAAGCGGACCATGAGATATCGCAGCAGAGTGACGGCCCCGGCGGCCGCCCTGATCGGCACGGCAGCAGTCCTGGCCGGGGGAACCACGGCTCACGCGGACGGGAAGCCCGACGACGCCCCCGCCCCTGCCCCCGAGACGCTCGCCGACCCCGTCTTCCCGAACCTGGGCAACGACGGCTACCGCGTGACCGCGTACCACCTCGACGTCTCCTACGACGCGACGACCACCCTCGTCGACGCCACCGCGACCCTGGACCTGCGCACCACGCAGGCCCTCACCCGTCTCTCCCTCGACTCCCTCGGCCTCGACATACGCACCGTCCACGTCGACGGCCGCACCGCCGCCTTCGAGCTGGCGGACGAGAAGCTGCGGATCACGCCCGCCCGCCCGCTGCGCGCACGGCAGCGCGTCACCGTGTGCGTGACGTACACGGCCGACCCGCGGCGCACCCTCGCGCACACCGCCTGGGTGCCCACCCCGGACGGGTTCGCGATATGCCCCCAGCCGGACTCGGCGCACACCGTGTTCCCGTGCAACGACCACCCGTCGGACAAGGCGGACTTCACCTGCCGCATCACCGTGCCCGCCGCCCTGCGCGCCGTCGCGAGCGGCTCGCTGGTGTGCACCGAGAACCTGTCCGGCGACCGGACCGCGTACACGTACCGCTCCCGTTCGCCGATCGCCACCGAGCTCGTGCAGATCACGGTGGGCGACTACGTCGTCAAGGAGCGACAGGGTCCGCACGGCCTGCGCCTGCGCGACGTGGTGCCGGTCGCCCGCGCCGAGGCCCTGGAGCCGGCGCTCGCCCTCACCCCGGGCCTGGTCGAGTGGCTCGAGGCGCGGCTGGGCGCCTACCCCTTCGAGACGTACGGACTGCTGCCCTGCAACTCCGACGCCCCGAACGCCTTCGACTTCACCGGCCTCGAGACCCAGACCCTCACCCTCTACAAACCGAACTTCCTGCTGCAGCCGGAGCCGAAGATCGGCTCGCACATGATGCACGAGCTGGTCCACTCCTACTTCGGCAACAGCGTCAGCCCCGCCACCTGGGCCGACCTGTGGATCAACGAGGGCCACGCCGACTTCTACGGGCTGCTCTACCGCTACGAGCGCGGCTGGGCGGACTCCCTGGGGCTGACCACGTTCGAGGCCCGGATGAAGGACACCTACGCGCGCGGCGACCAGTGGCGCAAGTCCTCCGGCCCGGTCGCCGCGCCGAACGCCGCCAACCTCTTCGACAGCCAGCGCTACCTGGGCGGCGTCCTCGTCCTGTACGCGCTGCGCCAGCTCATCGGCGAGGACGCCTTCCACGCGGTCGAGCGGGCCTTCCTGGCCCGGTACCGCGACTCCTCGGCGTCGACGGAGGACTACATCGCCGTCGCCTCGCAGGTCGGCGGGCAGGACGTCTCCGGCTTCCTGCGCGACTGGCTGTACGGCACGACGACGCCGAGGATGCCCGGTCACCCCGACTGGACGGTCACCCCGGTGCCGCCGTCCCTCACCGCGCCGCGCCGGCGGTCGGACGCGCGTCGGCACGAGAACTCGGCGACGCTCTGACCCGAGTGAGCGCGGTCAGTCGTGCAGGGCGGGCGTCTCGCCCTGCACGACCCCGTCGCCGGACCGCTGCTGCGGGATGACGACGGCGCCCGACTGCAGCGCCACCGTGCGGGCGGGCGCCGGGATCCGGATGCCCTCCTCGCGGTAGCGGCGGTGCAGCCGCTTGATGAACTCGTGCTTGATCCGGTACTGGTCGCTGAACTCGCCGACGCCCAGGATCACGGTGAAGCCGATCCGCGAGTCGCCGAAGGTGTGGAAGCGGATCGCGGGCTCGTGTTCGGGCAGGGCCCCGTCCACTCCCGTCATGACCTCCGCGATGACCTCCGACGTCACCCGCTCCACCTGCTCCAGGTCGCTGTCGTAGGCCACGCCCACCTGCACCAGGACCGTCAACTGCTGTTCGGGGCGCATGTAGTTGGTCATGTTCGTCTTGGCGAGCTGGCCGTTGGGGATGACGACCAGGTTGTTGGAGAGCGCGCGCACGGTCGTCTGACGCCAGTTGATGTCCTCGACGTAGCCCTCCTCGCCGCTGCTCAGCTTGATGTAGTCACCGCGCTGGACGGTCTTGGAGGCGAGGATGTGGATGCCCGCGAAGAGGTTCGCGAGGGTGTCCTGGAGTGCGAGCGCGACCGCCAGGCCACCGACGCCGAGTGCGGTGAGCAGGGGCGCTATGGAGATGCCCAGTGTCTGCAGCATCACCAGGAAACCGATCGCCAGGACCAGGATCCGGGTGATGTTCACGAAGATGGTGGCCGACCCGGCGACGCCGGAACGCGACGACGTCACCGTCTGCACGAGTCCGGCGACGACCCGCGCCGCCGACACCGTCACCACGAAGATCAGCAGGACCGTCAGACACTGGTTGACGGTGTGCTGCACCGCCTTGGTCAGCGGCAGCACCGCGGCCGCGGCCGCCGCGCCGCCGGCGATCGCCGCCCACGGCACGACCGTGCGCAGCGCGTCCACGACGACGTCGTCGCCGGTCCACTTGGTGCGCTTGGCGTGCTTCGCCAGCCAGCGCAGCACGGTGCGCGACAGAAAGGCCGTCAGCAGACCGGTGGCCAGGGCGATTCCGGCGAGGACGCCGTCGTCGAGGGTCAGCGCACGGTTCACCGGTCACCTCCGGGAAGTCGATCCGCGGCCGACGCGGCCGCCGACGGCCGGATGTGAAGTCTCGTCACGATGTCACCTGTTCGGTTCCGGGATGTGCAATGGCGTCCCCGTCCGCTCGGGCGCCGGGGGCGCGATCGCTCATCCTGCCGTATCCGGCACGGCGGTTCGTACCGGAGCGTCCGGGCGCGTGACGGGATCGCGCCACTCGGGAGAGGTGCGCGGCCGGGGCGTAAGGAGGTACGAGGAGCCCGGGGGACCCCGGGGGAGCCGGGAGAGGCCGGCGGGGGCCGGGAAACGGGACCGCGGTCACGAACGGCCGTTGAAGCCCCGGCGCGTTGACGCGTCGGCACCGCGAGGGTGTGCGCGGGCGCGTGCGGCCGCCGGCGTCGGCGACCGGCTCAGACGATCTTCATACGGACCAGGGCCGCGAGCGTCAGCGCGCCCGGCAGCAGCGGCAGCCACACGGTGATGATGCGGTAGCCGAGGACCACGGCGGTGGCGACCGCCACCGGCCCGCCCGCCGCGACCAGCGCCACCACCAGCGCCGCCTCCACCGAGCCGATCCCGCCCGGCGCCGGCACCAGCGCGACGGCCACCGTGGCCGCCACGTACGCGACCGCCATGTGCGCCGCGGGCACCGGCAGGCGCAACGCCTGCCCCACCGCGGTGAAAGCGGCCGCCTGCAGCAGCGGGAACGCCAGCGAGCCGCCCCACAGCGCGAGCGCCCTGGCGGGCCGGGAGTGCACCGAACGCGCCTCGCCGAGCGCGGTCCGCAGGAAGGAGCACACCGTCGACCGCAGCCGCCGCACGCACGCGAGGACGCCCGCCGCGACCAGCGCCACGGCCGCGAGGGCGGCGAGCAACGGGCCGAACGACCCGCCGGGCAGCAGAGGACCGAGCCGCAGCGCGTCGGGGAAGGCGAGCAGCAGCGCGGTCAGCAGCCCCACCCGGGCCACGCCCTCCGCCAGCAGGTACAGCGCGAGGGCCGCCGAGGAGCGGGCCAGCGGCACCCCGCACACCGACATGAACCGCAGGTTGACCGCGCTCGCGCCCAGCCCCGTCGGCAGGAGGTGGTTGGCCGCGCCCGCCGCGAACTGCGCCGCCAGCAGCCGCCGTCCGGGCAGCCGCTGCACGACCGCGCCCTGCCGGGTGACGGCCGCGGCCACCCAGGTCAGACAGGTCGCCCCGACCGCCGCCAGCAGCCAGGGCCACTCGGCGCCGCGCAACTGCGCCACACCGTCGGCGAGCACGGACCGGTGCCGCACCGCGACCACGGTGACCAGCAGGAGCGGAAGCAGACACAGGAGCTGACGGACCGGCAGCCGCCGGGCCGGTCCGCGGGGGGCGAGAGGAACAGCTGTCACACCCGCCGAGGGTTCCCGCACGGGGCCAACCACCGGTTTCACCAGCGTGGACGGAACATTGCTCACGGTCATCGGGGCCTTCGTGATCGGGGGCGTGGTGCGCGCGGGCGTCGTGCGCACCACGCCCGTGCCGGGGGCCTTCGGGCAGGCGGCCTTCGTGTCGGCGCCCCGGACGGCGCCGGAGGCGTTCTGGCGGGTGGACATCGGAAAGGGCTTGACCTCAATGATGCTTGAGGTTCTACGGTCGGTCCCATGAGCATGGACGCGATCGCCATGACGCAGCTGTACAGCGTCATGAACAGCCAACAGGAACGCCGCCCCTTCGACCGCGCGACACTGCGCCGCATCGGCGTGTTCGCCCGACCGCACCGCCGCCGCATCGCCCTGTTCGTCGTGCTGGGGGTGCTGACCGCGCTGCTGGCCGTCGCCACTCCCGTACTCGCCGGGAAGGTCGTGGACGCGATCGTGTCGCACGGCGACCCGGGCACGGTCGTGCGGCTGGCGCTGCTCATCGCGGGCATCGCGGTGCTGGAGGCGGCGCTCGGCATCCTGGGCAGGAGGCTGTCGGCGACGCTCGGGGAGGGGCTCATCCTCGATCTGCGCACAGCTGTGTTCGATCATGTGCAGCGGATGCCGGTCGCGTTCTTCACACGTACCCGTACGGGAGCGCTCGTCTCCCGACTCAACAACGACGTCATCGGAGCTCAGCGCGCGTTCAGCAACACGCTCTCCGGAGTGGTCTCCAACCTGGTCACCCTGGTGCTGACCCTCGCCGTCATGCTCACCCTCTCCTGGCAGGTCACGCTGCTCGCGCTGGTCCTGCTGCCGGTGTTCGTGATCCCGGCGCGGCGGATGGGCCGGCGGATGGCCGGCATGCAGCGGGAGGCGGCCGCGCTCAACGCGTCGATGGGCACCCGGATGACCGAGCGGTTCTCCGCCCCCGGGGCCACCCTGGTCAAACTGTTCGGCCGCCCCGAGGAGGAGTCGGCCGAGTTCGCGGCCCGCGCGGCCCGGGTGCGCGACATCGGCGTCCGCACGGCCACCGCCCAGTCGGTGTTCATGACCGCCCTGACCCTCGTGTCCGCGCTGGCCCTCGCCCTGGTCTACGGTCTCGGCGGCCACCTCGCGCTGAAGGGCTCCCTCGAACCGGGCGCGGTCGTCGCCCTCGCCCTGCTGCTGACCCGCCTCTACGCCCCGCTCACCTCGCTCGCCGGCGCCCGCGTCGAGGCGATGAGCGCGCTGGTCAGCTTCGAGCGGGTCTTCGAGGTGCTCGACCTGAAGCCGCTGATCGAGGAGAAGCCGGACGCCCGCGAGGTGCCCGAGGGCCCGGTCTCCGTCGAGTTCGACGACGTCCGCTTCGGCTACCCGTCCGCCGACAAGGTCTCCCTCGCCTCGCTGGAGGAGGTCGCCGTCCTCGACTCGCGCGGCGGCGACGAGGTCCTGCACGGCGTCTCCTTCCGCGCCGACCCGGGGCAGACCGTCGCCCTCGTCGGCTCCTCCGGCGCCGGCAAGTCGACGATCGCCCAGCTCCTGCCGCGCCTCTACGACGTCGACGGGGGCGCCGTCCGCATCGGCGGCGTGGACGTCCGCGACCTCGGCGCGAGCTCCCTGCGGGCGACCCTCGGCATGGTCACCCAGGACGGCCACCTGTTCCACGACTCCGTCCGGGCCAACCTCCTGCTCGCCCGCCCGTCGGCCACCGAGGACGAGCTGTGGGACGCGCTGCGCCGCTCCCGCCTGGACGACCTCGTGCGCTCCCTGCCCGACGGGCTCGACACCGTCGTCGGCGAACGCGGCTACCGGCTCTCCGGCGGCGAACGCCAGCGCATGACGATCGCCCGGCTGCTGCTGGCCGGCCAGCGCGTCGTCATCCTGGACGAGGCCACCGCCCACCTCGACAACACCTCCGAGGCGGCCGTCCAGGAGGCCCTCGCCGAGGCGCTCGCGGAGCGCACGGCCGTCGTCATCGCGCACCGGCTGTCCACCGTCCGCGCCGCCGACCTGATCCTCGTCGTCGAGGCGGGCCGGGTCGTGGAGCGCGGCGACCACGAGCAGCTGCTGGCCGCCGGCGGACGGTACGCGGAGCTGTACCGGACCCAGTTCGACGAGCCCGCCGCGACCGAGGCGGCCGCCCTGTGACACGGCGGTGAGGGGGCGGTCTGCGGCCGCCGTCAGCGTCCGTCGCGGGCGGCCCGGACGAGGGCGTCGAAGAGGCCCTGCTGCGCCGGATCCTCGTGGGCGGTGTCCTCCGGGTGCCACTGGACTGCGGTGAACCACCCCTGACGGTCGAGGAGTTCGAGGCCCTCCACGGTGCCGTCGGCGGCGCGCGCGGTGACCGTGAGGCCCACGCCGATGCGCTCCACCCGCTGGTGGTGGTAGCAGGAGGCCTCGACCTTGCCGGCGCCGGCGGCCCGCTCCAGCAGCGAGCCGTCGCACACCGCCACCGGGTGCACCACGTGCCGGTGCTCGCGCTCCGGGCCGCCCATGTCCTGTTCCAGGGCGCCGCCGAGCGCGACGTTGACGACCTGCAGGCCCCGGCAGATCGCCAGCAGCGGCAGGCCGAGGTCCAGCGCGACGCGGGCGACCCGCAGGTCGAAGGCGTCCTGCAGCTCGTCGACGTCGTAGACGCTGTGGTGGGCGCCGGCGGCGCCGTAGCGGTGCGGGGCGAGGTCGCCGCCGCCGGGGAGCAGGACGCCGTCGAACCGGGCGAGGCGGGCCGCGACCTCCCGCTCGTCCTGGTCGGCGGGATGCAGACCGGCAGGTTCCCCGCCGGCCCGCCAGACCGCCTCGACGAGGGCCCGGGCGTTGACCTCGGCGGCGTAGCGCAGCGCGGACGTGGTCGCGCTGAAGCGGGCGGGGATCGCGACGAGGGGGCGCGGGGGCGTCGGCGTCACAGCTGGATCCAGGTGGTCTTGAGCTCGGTGTACTTCTCCAGGGCGTGCGCGGACTTGTCGCGTCCGTTGCCCGACTGCTTCATGCCGCCGAAGGGCACGGTCAGGTCGCCCTCCTCGTAGCAGTTGACCCACACCGTCCCGGCCTTGAGGGCGCGCGCCACGCGGTGGGCGGTGGACAGGTCGGAGGTCCACAGGCCGGCGGCGAGGCCGTACTCGGTGGCGTTGGCCAGCCGTACCGCCTCCTCCACGTCGTCGAAGGTCAGCACCGAGAGCACCGGCCCGAAGATCTCCTCGCGGGCGAGGCGCATGCCCGGGTCCACCTGGTCGAAGACCGTGGGGTGCAGGTAGCTGCCGCCGGTGTCGGTCAGGGCGCGGGCGCCGCCGGCCCGCAGGCGCGCGCCCTGCCCGACCCCGGCGCCGATGTGGTCGAGGACGCGCTCCAGATGCCCCTCGCCGACCAGCGCGCCCATCTCGGTCGCCGGGTCCAGGGGGTCGCCGACCCGCAGTTCGCGGGCCCGGGCCACGATCGCGTCGGTCACGCGTTCGGCGACGGAGGAGTGCACCAGCAGCCGGGAGGGGGCGGTGCACATCTCGCCCTGGTTGAAGAAGATGCCCCAGGCGGCGGTGGCGGCGGCCTTCTCCAGGTCGGGGGCGTCGGGCAGGACGATGTTCGGGGACTTGCCGCCCAGCTCCAGCCAGACGCGTTTGAGGTTGGAGTCGGCGGCGTAGCGCAGGAAGTGCCGGCCGACCGCGGTGGATCCGGTGAACGCCAGCACGTCCACGTCGGGGTGCAGGCCCAGCGCCCGGCCTGCCGTCGGGCCGTCCCCCGCGATCACGTTGAGCACGCCCGGCGGCAGCCCCGCCTCGGTGGCGATCCGCCCCAGTGCCAGGGCGGACAGCGGTGAGCTCTCCGACGGCTTCAGCACGACCGTGCAGCCCGCCGCCAGTGCCGGCGCGATCTTCCAACTCGCCAGCGTCAGGGGGAAGTTCCACGGTACGACGGCGCCCACGACACCGGCCGGCTCCCGGGTGACCAGCGCCAGGGCGTCCGGGGCGACGTGCGGCGACTCGTCGGTGAGTTTGTCCGCCAACTGCCCGTACCAGCGGAAGGTGTTGATCGCCGCGCGCAGCTCGATCCCGTACGCGTCGGTGAACGGCTTGCCCATCTCCAGGCTGACCGTCAGGGCGAGGTCCTCCCGCTGTTCCTCGAGCAGTTCGGCCATGCGCAGCAGGATCCGGCCCCGTTCGGCGGGCGCGAGCCGCGGCCAGGGCCCGGAGTCGAAGGCCCGGCGTGCGGCGGCCACGGCCAGGTCGACCTCGGCGCCGTGTGCGTCGGCGACCTCGCCGAGGACCTGTCCGTCGCGGGGTGAGACGACGGTGAACACGGCGCCCGAACCGGGCTCGTCCGCCCCGTCGATGTGGTGCTGGGCCGGCAGCCGCAGTTCCTTGGCGCGGCGCAGCAGATCGTCATGGGTGAGGGCCGGCATCTCGGCTCTCCTGTTCTCTTCTCGGTCTGCGGTCTTGTGCGTGGTGTGCGGTGGTCCGGGCCAGGGCGGCCCGCGGCCCGTGATCCCCTGCCCGAGATCCCCCGCCCGTGATCGGGCGTCCGTGATCGGGCGCCGGCGGCGGCGTCCGGGGAGTGAGGCCGCCGCCGGCCGTTCACGGGGGACGCCGGGGGTCAGGCGGTGGGGGCGTGCCTGCCGCGGGTCAGCCGTGCCACGCACAGCCCGAGGACCAGCACCGCCGGGACGGTCAGCTGGAGCCAGACGGCCGTGGCCCGGTCGCCCCCGATGAGCGTGGTGAAGTTCTCGATGATCAGCCAGATGGCGCCCGCGATGCCGAGTGCGCCCAGCACCGG
This sequence comes from Streptomyces sp. NPDC020597, assembly GCF_044335095.1. Lineage (NCBI taxonomy): Bacteria > Bacillati > Actinomycetota > Actinomycetes > Kitasatosporales > Streptomycetaceae > Streptomyces > Streptomyces sp. NPDC020597. The sequence continues at coordinate 100,931 of NZ_JBIRUL010000010.1, forward strand.
TGCGACCAGGGTGTTCCAGGTCCGGGTGTCGGCCCGGGAACGGCGGAAGAAGACGACCACGGAGACGGAGGTCAGGAAGTACAGGAGCATCATCGCCAGTACGGCGACTCCGCTGAACCAGGAGAACAGCGTCAGCACGGGGTCCTTGCCGAGCAGTGCGAACGGGACGACCAGCACCGCCGCGATCACCGTCTGCACGGCACCGGCCGCCCAGGGGGAGTGGCGCCGGTTGAGCCTGGTCAGCCGGTGCGGCAGCAGTCCCTCACGGCCGAGGGAGAACAGATAGCGGTTGGCGGAGTTGTGGAACGCCAGGATCCCGGCGAACAGCGAGGTGGCCAGCAGGACCGGCAGCACGTCGCCGGCCCAGGAGCCGAACAGCGCGGTGATCGGCGCGAAGACCCACGACGTCGCGTCACCGGATTCCAGCGCCTTGCCCGCCTGCGCCGTCGCCGCGGACGGACCGTGCGCCGAGACCAGCATCCACGAGGTGAAGGCGAAGAAGCCGGTGACGACCGCGACCGACAGATAGGTGGCACGCGGCACGGTCCTGCGGGGCTCGCGGGCCTCCTCGCCGTAGATGGCGGTGGCCTCGAAGCCGAACATCGACGCCACGGCGAACATCAGCGCCACGCCGGGAGCGCCCTGGAGCGCGGCGTGCGGTGAGAAGCTGGCGCCGAAGCCGAGGCCCTCGGGGCCGCCGCCCTTGAAGAAGGTCACGAGGGCGAACACGATGAGGATGCTGAACTCCGCGAGGACGAAGACGGCCAGCAGCTTCGCGCCCATCTCGATCCCGGCCGCGCCGAGTACCTGGACGACGGCCATGGTGAGCAGCGTCCAGACCCACCAGGCGAGGTGCACGTCGGTGTAGTACGCGACGAGGCCGCCGACGGTCGCGCCGTAGAGGCCGTACATGGCGGCCTGGATGGCGCAGTAGGCGAAGAGGGCGACGGCGGCGCTGCCGGAGCCGGCCGAGCGGCCCAGGCCCTTGCCGATGTAGGTGTAGAAGGCGCCGGCGTCCACCACGTGGCGGCCCATGGCGACGAAGCCGATGGAGAACAGCAGGACCATGACGCCGGCGCCGAGGTACGCGGCGGGCGCGCCCGCCCCGTTGCCGATGGCGACGGCGATGGGGACGGCCCCGGCGATGCCGGTCAGCGGGGCCTGGGCGGAGAGGACGAAGAACAGGATGCCCAGGACGCCGAGGGAATCGGGCTTGAGTCTGCCTGCCGTGCTTGCGTCGTGCGGGGAGTGCGGGGCGACCGCCGTCTGACTGTCCACTCGGATCACCTGTCGGGGACGGGAAGGGATGGGAGTTTGTTTTGAGCCAAACGAGTTGCCTCATGGTGGTCGTGAACTATCCGTTTGGCAAGGCTCTGCGGAAAGATTTCCGCCCCGGCGCGGAACGTCGCGGCACCCGGCCGGGCGCCGCCCGTCTCAGGCGTGCGCGGGCGACCGACGGCACCCGACCGCCGACGCCGGTCCGGCGGCGCCGGGACGGGTGAACGTGCAGGTCGGACGGCCGGGCGTCAGAGGGCGGGCGTGATCAGAGGGCGGACGTGAGCAGAGGGCAGGGCGCGATCAGAGGGTCTGGCGCGGGGCGTCGCCGGGGCCTGCGGCGCGGCCCGGGCCGGCGGCCTCGCCGGACGCGGCCAGGAGCCTGAGCAGGGAGCGCAGCTGTTCCAGGGCGGCGTCCGTGACATCGGGCTCGCCGAGGACGAGCTGGTGCAGCACCAGCCCGTCGAGGGCGGCGAAGACCAGCCGGGCCAGCGCCTCGTCCGCGCCGGCGGGCAGCATCCGGCCCAGCTCGCGCCGGCTGGCGTCGAAGTACTCGTCGTACAGCTCGCGGATCTGCGGCAGCAGCTCGGGCCTGCGGCGGGACTCCAGCAGCAGTTCGTACTGGAAGGCCTGGGTGCCCGGGTCCGCCGTGACCATCTCGGAGAGTCCCGTCGAGAAGTCGTCGATCTCGCCGGTGCCCGGCTCCAGCGCGCTGCTGCTCAGCGAGGTGCGGATGGTGTGGGCGAGGGCCGCCTCGATCAGCGCGTCGCGGGAGCCGAAGTGGTGCACGACCAGACCGTGGGTGACCCCGGCCTCCTCGGCGACCGCCCGGTAGGTGAGCCTGCGCAGTCCGCCCCGCGCCACCACGCGCACGGCGGCGTTCAGCAGGGCCTCGCGGCCCTCGCCGTAGTGCAGGCGCTTGCGGGGCCGGCGGCCCGTCGGGGCGTCCGCGGAGTCGGTCATGCCGGTGACCCTACCCGCCGGTCCGGTGGCGGCCCTCGCGGGTGTCACCGCCGGGGCGGGCGGACGCCGCGGAACTCCCAGTCGCCGCCGAGCGCGGTGGACAGCACCTCCTCGGACTCCGTCGGCTGGGCGCCGACGTCGGCGCGGACGGCGGTCGGGCCGGTCACGATGTGGTTGGTGAGCCGCCCGAGGCCCTCGACCTCCACCTCGACGACGTCGCCCGGCCGCACGGGACGGGAGTTGGCCGGGGTGCCCGACAGCAGGACGTCGCCCGGGTACAGGGTGATGGTGCGCGCGATGTCGGCGACAAGGTAGTGCATGTCCCACTGCATCTCGTCGGTCGAACCGTCCTGCACGACCTCGCCGTTGACGTACGTGCGCAGCCGCTTGCCGTGGAAGTCCCAGTCGGTGACCAGCCCCGGCCCGAGCGGGCACAGGGTGTCGGAGCCCTTCACCCGGAGCATGGAGCCGGCGTCGGTGTCGCGGAAGTCGTGCAGACCGTAGTCGTTGGCGACGGTGTACCCCGCGATGAACGCCCCCGCCTCGGCGGGCGAGATGTTGCGCGCGGTCCTGCCGATCACGATGGCGACCTCGCCCTCGTAGTTGAGCCACTTGCAGCCCTCGGGGCGGACGATCGCGCCCCGGTGGGAGTTCAGGGAGGAGGTCGGCTTGTGGAAGTACGTGGGGGTGGCCGGCAGGTCGATCCCGAACTCGTCGACGCGGCTGCGGTGGTTGAGGTGGACGGCGATCACCTTCGACGGCACGACCGGCGGCAGGTGCTGCGCCTCCTCGGTCTTGACGCGACGGCCGTCGCCGGCGACGAGTTCGTCCCCGTCGACGGTGACCTGGACGGCGGCGCCGTCCAGCAGGATGCGGCGGTACTCGGGCATGGCGGGGCTCCTAGGGGCGGCTGTGCGGGGCGCGGCTGGGCGCGGGACGACTGGTCGGGAGGCTGTCGGGCGGGGTGTGCGCGGGGCCGGCCGCGGCCGCCCCCGCTCCGGTCCAGCCGTCGGACGGGCGGTCGAACCAGAGATGCACCTGGCCGGTGCCGATCGAGTTCTCGTACTCGCCGTACTGGCGGGCGGTCGCGACGCAGGCCTGCTCGCCGAGGGCGCCGGCCATCATCAGGTAGTGGAAGAACTTCGCCTCCGGCCGGTACTTCCAGAACTCGTCCATCGTGTCGAGGACCTTGTCGTGGCGGCCTTCCTTGAACCAGGCGATGCGCTCGTGGTCGGCCTCGCGCGCCGCGGGCGTGAAGATGTGCGCCGGGTCGCTGGACTCGTGGTCGCGCAGTTCGCGCAGCGGCCAGAAGGTGTGCGAGAGGGCGCCGGACGCGATGATCAGGACACGGCGGCCGGGGGTGGCGGCGATGCCGTCGGCCAGCGCGCGGCCGAGCCGCAGATGGTCCTCCATGTCACCGGTCTGGCAGACCCCGACGGTCACCCACCGCTTGTCGGGCAGCCCCTCGCCGAGGTACTTCCACAGGTTGATCGTGGCGTAGTAGACCGGCAGGTGTTCGTCGTCGATCGCGGTGATCCAGGTGCCGTGCCGATCCGCGAACTTCTCGATGTTCTGGGCGAGTTCGGGGTCGCCGGGATAGTCGTACGGCATCCGGCACATGCCGCGCGGCAGTTCCTCGGAGGTGAACAGCCCGGCGCGCCGCCGCTGGGCGGTGACGACGAACTCGACGGTCGTCGCCCAGTGCGAGTCGAGGACGACGACGGTGTCGTAGTCGTCGCGGGCGAAGACGTCCTCGCGCAGTTGTCGCAGCCCGGTGACGAGGGTGATCTCCCTGCCCTCGTTGAGCTCCCGCCGTTGCTCCTCGGGGAGCACGATGGTGGGGACGTGGGCGAGCAGGCCCGCCCCGACGATCTCACCCATGGTCCCGGCTCCATCCGTTCGGCGCGGTCACGGTGTTCTTCAGGTCGCAGTAGAAGTCGAAGCTCCAGGAGCCGCCCTCCCGGCCGACCCCGGACTGACGGGCGCCGCCGAAGGGGGCGCGCAGGTCGCGCACGAAGAAGCAGTTGACCCAGACGGTGCCCGCGACCAGCCGGGCCGTGACGCGTTCGGCGCGCTCACGGTCGCCGGTGGCGAGGGTGGCCGCCAGGCCGAAGCGGGTGTCGTTGGCGAGCCGGACGGCTTCGTCCTCGGTGCTGAAGGTCTGCAGCGTCAGGACGGGTCCGAAGACCTCCTCCTGGACGATCTCCGAGTCCTGGGCGACGTCGGTGAGCAGGGTCGGCGCGTAGTACCTGTCTCCCTCGCGGCGCCCGCCGACGACCGCGCGCGCCCCGGCCGCGACGGCCCGCTGCACGAACCCGTCGATCTTCTCCAGCTGGCGGGGATGGATGGTCGGTCCGACGTCGGTGGCCTCGTCGCGGGGGTCGCCCTGCGTGAGCTGCCCGGCCTTCTCGACGAACCGCCGGGTGAACTCCTCGGCGACCGATGCCTCGACCAGGAACCGGGTGGCCGCGAGACAGACCTGGCCGGCGTTGTCGTACTGCTCGACCGCCAGGTCCACGGCGAGGTCGAGGTCGGCGTCGGCGAACACCAGCAGCGGTGACTTGCCGCCGAGTTCGAGGCTGAGCGGGGTGAGGTGGGCGGCGGCCGACGCGGCGATCCGCCGGGCCGTCGGGACGGAGCCGGTGAAGCTGATGCGGCGGACGTCCGGGTGGGAGGTGAGCGCGTCGCCGATCTCGGAGCCGTAGCCCTGGACCACGTTCAGCACCCCGGCGGGCAGCCCCGCCTCGGCGGCGATGTCCGCGAGCAGCGACGCGGTCAGCGGGGACCACTCGGCGGGCTTGAGGACCACGGTGTTGCCGGCGGCGAGAGCCGGGGCGACCTTCCAGGTGGCGAGCATGAGCGGGGCGTTCCACGGGGTGATCAGCACACTCGGGCCCGCCGGGTCCCAGGAGACGTGGTTGGCGTGGCCCCGGGTGTCGAAGTCCTCGTGCTCCAGCTTCAGCAGCCAGTCGGCGAAGAAGCGGAAGTTGTGCGCCACCCGGGGCATCACGCCGCGGCGGTGCGAGCGCAGCAGGGCCCCGTTGTCGGTGGTCTCGACGATCGCCAGTTCCTCGAGCCGCTTCTCCACGCCGTCGGCGACGGCGTGCAGGATGCGGGCGCGTTCGGCGCGCGGTGTGGCCGCCCAGGCGGGGAAGGCGGCCTTGGCGGCGGCCACGGCGGCGGCGGCCTCCACCGGGGTGCCGCGCGCGATCTCCCCGATCGCGCGGCCGTCGATGGGCGAGATGTCGGTGAACGTCTCGGCGGAGGCGACGCGTTCACCGCCGATCCAGTGCCGTGCGTCGACGGTGACCCCGGCCACCGTGAGGGTGTGCTCGATCATGCCGGTCTCCAAGTTCTGTGATGCGTGAGGGGGTTACTCGGCGCCGGACATGCCGGACTCCAGGAGCCGGCCGCCGTCCCAGACGACGCCGACCTGCCGGTGGTAGGCGGCGATCGGCTCGTGGATCTCCAGCCGCGCCAGCTCCTCGGTGGGCGCCTCGAACAGCTCCAGTTCGGCGTCGCCGACCCATGCGGGGCCCGCCTCGAAGGAGGCCGCACCGGTCTCGATCAGCTCGTCGAGCGCCGGCCCCTTCCCCTTCTCGATGGAGGGCAGCCAGCGGTGATGCGCCATGGGGTGCGCGTTGACGAACCCGTTCGTCTGCGACGGCTCGCGCAGCGTCACCACGGCCTGGGCGAGCCGCCGGTCCGCCGCGGCCAGCGTCGCCCCGAACCGGGCCCCGGCCGCGATGCGCGGAGCGGGGCCGTAGGGGTGCGGGCGGGTCTGGTGGATCGAGCCGAGCTTCTTCGGGTAGCCCTGGTGCAGCCCGCGGGCGATGGCGAAGTCCTTGTCGACCCAGATGTAGACGCACCGCGAGTAGGTCTGCCCCCGGTAGGAGCAGCGGACGACCGCGAACGCCTCCTTGTACTGGGAGAGCACCGGGTCGAGCAGTTCGTCGCCGGAGGCGGAGCAGGACTGCCAGTCGGCCCAGATCAACGCCACCGCGCCGGGGTCCTCGTCGGCGAGTTCCAGCGGCTCGGGGAGGAGTTCGCGCACCCGGGCCGGATCGGTCCGGTACTCGACGGTGAGCAGGTCGCCGGAGTAGCGCCACGGCGGCGACGGGATCAGCGACGAGGCGCCGCTCGCGGTCTTGGGGTGGAAGTAACCACGGACAGGGGACATGACGGGCTTCCTCAGGGGGTGAGAGCGGGCGACTTCAGCAACTGGGCGCGATAGCGGGCGGCGGCCGTCGCGACGGCCGGACCGCCCAGGGCGACGACGCCCACCAGCCGGCCGCCGGTGTGGTACCCGACCAGGACGTCGCCCTCCGGGTCGCCCTCCAGGACGCGCACGTCGTCCGTGCCGAGGACGGGCGCCCCGAAGGACTGCAGCCGGAAGTCGTGCTGGTCGCTCCAGAAGGTGGGCAGCGGAGCGAAGGGGCCGGGCGTGGCGCCGGCGCCGGTGAGCCCGGCGACCAGGGTCTTCGCGGCATGCCTGGCGGTGTCGGTCGGGATCGACCAGTGCTCGACGCGGCGGGACACACCGTCGTAACGGGCGTTGGGGAACCGGGCCACGTCGCCGACGGCGACCACGTCGGGCCGGCCGCCGACCCGCAGCAGCTCGTCGGTGAGGACGCCGTCGGCGAGGTCGAGGCCGTTGCCGTCGAGCCATTCCACGTTGGCGACCGAGCCGACCGACTCGACCACCACGTCGGCGGGCAGCACGCGGCCGTCGCCGAGGACGACGCCGGTCACCCGCTCCCCGCCCCGGAACCCGGCCACACCCGTGCCCAGCGCGAAGCGCACCCCGCGCTCCTCGTGCCGCTTCAGCAGCGCGCGGCCGAGCAGCTCGCCCAGCGGGCCGGCCATGGGCAGGGGCAGCGGGTCGACGACGGTCACCTCGGTCACGCCGAGACGGACGGCGGTGGCGGCGACCTCGCAGCCGATGAATCCCGCGCCGACGACGACCAGCCGGACGCCGGGCCGGGTCAGCTCCTCCCGCAGGCCCTGCGCGTCGTCCAGGGTGCGGACGGTGTGCCGGCCGGCGAGCGGCCCGGGGCAGCGCAACCGTCGCGGCCGCATCCCGGTGGCGACGACCAGCCCGTCGTAGGACAGCGTGCGGCCGTCGTCGAGGGCGACGGTGCGCTCGTCGAGCCGGGCGGCGACGACCCGCGTGCCGAGCCGCCACTCCACGTCGGCCGCGGACGCCTTGGGGGTGAAGGCCAGCGACGCGAACGGCGCCTTGCCCGCCAGCACGTCCTTGGACAGCGGGGGCCGGTTGTAGGGCATGTGGGGCTCGTCGCCGAGGACGGTGACGGCCCCGGTCCAGCCCGCCGCGCGCAGCTGCTCGGCGGCGCGCAGTCCGCCCATCGAGCCGCCGGCGACGACGATCGTCCCGGTCATGGACTCAGGCCTCGATCCGGATGGCCTGCAGCGGGCAGACGTCGGCGGCTTCCTCGACCTCGTCGCGCAGCGCGTCGTCGGGGTCGGGGACGTAGGCGAGCCGTCCGTCGTCGTCCAGCGAGAAGACGTCCGGGGCGGCGAAGACGCACTGGCCGTGGTCCTGGCACTTGTTCATGTCGACGACGACCTTCATGGAGGTCCTCCTGAGGGGTGAGCGCGTCGGAGCGGAGGGGGAGGAGGTTGCGAAAGACGGAGACGGGGAGACGGAAGGGCCCGGCCCGGTGACAGCCGGACGGGCGTCCGGCCAGGGCCGGGCCCCGGTGCCACAGGGCGGCGGGGGTACCGTCGCCCTGACTCGTTTGGCGTCAAACAACATAGGAAGCCGTCGCCCCCTGGTCAATACCTGTCCAGATGGATAAATTTTTTGCGAGACCCCCTTGCGGGCCGCGACTCCCTTCCTTACCGTTCGGGATCAAACGAACGGCTCCAGGGGTTCGCCCGGGACCGTCCTCCCGCTCCCTCCCGGCCCCGGACCCGCCGCCCGCGCGCCTCCCCGTCCGGCCGACGCCCCCCGGGGGAGCCCGCCTTTCCGCCTAGGAGAACCCGGTGAGCGCATCCGACAGCCCAGACATCCGCCGGCACATGGAGCGGCTCGCCGCCGAGGGTGTCGACGTGGTCCGGGTCCAGTACCCCGACCTGATGGGGACCGACCGCGCCCGTGACGTCCTGCTGGACCACCTGCCCTCGGCCGCCGAGCACGGCCTCGCCTTCTGCCGCGCCGTCTACCACACCACCCCCCAGGGCGACGTGGTCCCCGTGCCGGGCGGCCTCGACGCCGGACTGCCGGACGTCTGCGTACGCCCCGACCTGTCCACCGCCGTCCCGCTGCCCTGGGAACCCGGCGTCGCCGCCTGCCTGGGCGAGGTCAGCGACCCCGCGACCGGGGAACCGGCCGCCGAATCCCCGCGCGACCTGCTGCGCACCGTGCTGGCCCGCTGCGCCGAGCACGGACTGCGGCCCGTCGTCGGCCCCGAACTCGAGTACTTCCTCCTCGAACCGGCCCCCGGCACGCCCACCGGATGGCGCCGCGCCCCGGAGACGACCGGCGCCGTCTACACCGCCGGCCTGCGCGCCGACCCCGGCAACCATCTGCTGCGCACCCTGCGCCTGCTGCGCGACCTCGGCCTGGGCGTCACCAACGGCAACCACGAGTTCGACGGCGGCCAGATCGAGATCAACCTGACCCACTCCGACGCCCTGGACGCGGCCGACCGCGCCTTCCGCTTCAAGGCCGCGGTCAAGGAACTGGCCCGCAAGGAGGGCAAGCTGGCCACCTTCATGGCCAAGCCCTTCGGCGACGCGGGAGGCTCCGGCTTCCATCTGCACCTGTCCTGCGACGACGCCGAAGGCCGCAACGCCTTCGACGACCCGTCCGGCGCATACGGCCTCTCGGCCACGGCACGGCACGCCGTCGCGGGCATCCTGGCCCACGCCCCGGCGCTCGCGGCGCTGGCCAACCCCACCGTGAACTCGTACAAGCGCTTCGGCCCCGACACCCTCGCGCCGTGGCTGATCGACTGGGGGCTCGACAACCGCAGCGCCATGGTCCGCATCCCGCCGGAGCGCGGCAGCGGCGCCCGGCTCGAACTGCGTCTCGGCGACGCCGGCGCCAACCCCTACCTGCTCGTCGCGGGCACGATCGCGGCCGCCCTGCTCGGCGTCCGGGCGGGCGAGGAGCCGGCCGCCCCGCTGGAGGGCTACGGGTACGACACCGCACGCTCCGCCGCGCTGCCCACGAGCCTGCCGGCGGCGCTCGACGCGCTGGAGGCGGACACCGACCTCACCGACCTCCTCGGCAAGGACTTCACCGCCTCCTTCCTCACCTACAAGCGCAACGAGGCCGAACGCTTCGGCCGGCACGTCACCGACTGGGAGTTCACCGAGTACGCCTACCACCTCTGAACCGGACGGACCGCCCCGCGTCCCCGCCCGTCCCGCCCCGCCCGCCGCTCCGTTCGGCATCCCCGCCCGCTCCGTTCCGCCCCGCACAGGAGATCACCGATGAACAGCCCCACCGCCGCCGCCCCGACCAGCCGGGCCGAGCTGCGCGCCGCCCTCGACGAGCCCCTGCCGCTGGACCGGGTGGACCTCGCCGACCTCGACAACTTCGCCGACGGCGTCACCCCGTGGCGGATGTTCCACACCCTGCGCCACCAGGACCCGGTCCACTGGCAGCCCGAGGAGGCCCCCAACTCAGGCTTCTGGGCGGTCACCCGGCACGCCGACATCGCCCGCGTCGACCGCGACGCCGACACCTTCACCTCCACCCGCTTCGTCAACCTGGAGGAGGTCGACGAGGACCAGATCAAGAAGCGCGCCTCGATCCTGGAGATGGACGGCGTCCGCCACCGCGCCCTGCGCAGCGTCATCCAGCGCCAGTTCGGCGCCGGCGTCATCAACAGCTACAGCGACTTCCTGCGCGGCCTGACCGCGAAGACCCTGGACGCGGCCCTGGCCAAGGGCTCCTTCGACTTCGTCGCCGACGTCTCCGCCGACTTCCCCATCAACGTGCTCGCCCGGCTCCTCGACGTGCCGCCGGAGGACAACCAGCAGCTCATCGACTGGGGCAACCGCATCATCGGCAACACCGACCCGGATTACGCCGACGTGCTCCTGCACAGCGAGGAGAGCGAGAAGTACCGCGACCTGCCGTTCCGTTCGCCCGCCTCGCTCGAGGTCTTCGAGTACGGCCGCGAGCTGGCCCGGCAGCGGCGCGGCGGCGACGGCCAGGACCTGGTGTCCAAGCTCGTCAACACCGTCCCGCGCGACGGAGTCCCGCTGTCGGCACAGGACTTCGACAACTACTTCCTGCTGCTGGTGGTGGCCGGGAACGAGACCACCCGCCACACCATCTCCCACTCCATGCTGGCCCTGCTCCAGCATCCCGACCAGCTCGCCAGGCTGCGCGACGACCCCTCGCTGATCCCGACGGCGGTCGAGGAGTTCCTGCGCTGGGCCTCCCCGGTGTACCACTTCCGCCGCACCGCCACCCGGGACGTCGAACTCGGCGGCAAGCAGGTCAGGGAGGGCGACAAGGTCGTCATGTGGTACGCCTCCGGCAACCGCGACGAGGCCGTCTTCGGCGACCCCTACGACTTCGACGTGGCCCGGCCGCACAACGACCACGTCACCTTCGGCAAGGGCAGCCCCCACCTGTGCCTGGGCAACCTGCTCGCCCGCACCGAGATCCGCATCATGTTCGAGGAGCTCGTCCCGCGGATCGCCGACATCCGGCTGGCCGGCGACGTCCCCCGGGTCCGCTCCAACTTCGTCAACGGCATCAAGAAGCTGCCGGTCGAGGTCACCCTGGCCTGAGCACGGAGTCAGGGCCGCCCGGTGGGGCGGATGAGCAGCAGGGCGATGTCGTCGCTGCGGGGCGCGGAGCGACGGGCGTGCTGGATGAGCGCGTCGGCGAGGGCGTCCAGGGTGCCCGGCCCGGCCCGCTCCAGCTGGCGGGCGAGGGCGTCGACGGCGTCGTCGAGATCCACCCCGGGCGCCTCGACGAGCCCGTCGGTGTAGAAGGCCAGCACCGAGCCGGGCGGCAGCGCGACCTCGGTGGACGAGTAGGACACGTCGGGATCGATGCCCAGCAGCAGCCCCGGCGGCAGCCGCAGGATCTCCACGCCGCCGTCGGGACGGCGCAGCAGCGGGGGCGGGTGCCCGGCGGTGGCCAGGCACGCGCGCTGCTCCATGAGATCGATCTGGGCGTAGAGACAACTGGTGAACAGTCCGGGGTCGAGATCGGTGAGCAGCCGGTTGGTGCGGGCGAGAACCTCGTCCGGGGGCGCGCCCGCCGTGGCGTGGACGGCGGTGCGGACCTGCCCCATCAGGGCGGCGGCCGTCATGTTGTGACCCTGGACGTCGCCGATGGCCGCGGCGGCGGTGGTGGCGTCGAGGCGGATCAGGTCGTAGAAGTCGCCGCCGACGTCCATGCCGCGGGTGGCGGGGAGATAGCGGGCGGCCACCTCCAGGCCGGGGACGTCGGGCAGCGCGTGGGGCAGCAGGGCGGCCTGGAGGTCGTGGGCGAGCTGGTGCTTGGTGTCGTACAGGCGGGCGCGGTCGAGGGCCTGCGCGATCAGTCCGGCGGTGGAGGTGAGGACGGCGCGTTCCTCGGGGGCGAAGACGCGGGGCCGGCGGTAGGCGAGCACCAGGGAACCGACCGGGTGGCCGGAGGTGATCAGCGGCAGGAAGGCCCAGGCTCCCATGCCGTCCTGCAGCACCGCGGGCGGATAGGCGCGCTTGAGCTCGGCGAAGTCGCCGAAGAAGGCGGGCACGCCCGTCGCCAGGGTGCGCACCGCCGGGGTGGCGGAGGTGAGCGGTTCGGCGTCGAAGCGCTCCATGATGTCCGCGGGGTAGCCCCGGGAGCCGATGATTTGCAGCCGGCCGTCCTCGGCCGTCATCAGTGCGAGCGCCCTCGCGCCGAAGGCCGGCAGCACCTGGTCGGCGACCTGGTCGACGACGTCCCGCACACCGACCGCCTCGGTGAGCGTGGCCGCCAGATGCATCAGGTGGTACAGGGTGGCGGCCCGCCCTGGAGCGCCGGTGGACGCGACGCCGTCCGCCGACACCTCGTCCGCCGACACCTCGTCCGACGGCGCCTCCTCCGAGGCGACCCCGCCCGGCGCGACCCCTCTGGGCCGGGACGGGACGGCGGACGCCGCGTGGGCGTGGGCCGAGTGGGTGGGCGTGATGTGCACGCTGACGCCCGAGGCGTCCGGGGTGAGCCGGAACGACAGCCACCGGTCGGGAGGGCGCAGGGCGGTGAAGGACACCGGCTCCCTGCTGAGCACGGTCGCCCGGTAGCTGTCCTCGGCGATCGGCTCGTCCAGCCAGGGCAGGGCCTCCCACGGCTTCCGGCCGAGCAGGCCCTCGACATCGGCGCCGAGCAGTTCGGCGGCCCCGGTGCTGACGAAGGCGATACGGCCGTCCACGCCCAGTGAGCAGCAGCCGCCGGGGATGCGCTCGACGAAGTCGACGGCCGCCTGCGCCTCGGCGGGTCCCGTGACGCGGGCGCGCAGCGGCGGCAGCATCAGCGGTTCCGCCCCGGGCCGCACGGGCCGCCCGTCCTCGGCGGCGTGCCGCAGGATCAGTCCCAGCCGGTGGCACGCCCCGGTGATGGCCTCCCGTTCCTGCGGGCTCAGCTCCGGCGGGTGCGAGGCGGGCCAGTGCAGCACCAGCCCGCCCCAGGTGTCGGCGCCGGTGGCCACCACGGCGGCGGCCAGCGCGAAGCGGTACGGCACGACGAGCGCCAGTCGCGGGTAGCGGCGCGCCATCTCCTCCTGCCCGCCCACCCACACCAGGCGCCGCTCCCGGACGGCGTCGGAGACCGGTGAGACGGTGTTCAGGGCCACCCGCGCCCACGGCATGGAGATCTCCCACGGGGTACCGCCCAGCGCGGCCAGCCGCAGGACCGGCTCGTCCTCCCGCAGCAGATAGACGGCTGCGACGGAGGCGCCGGTGCGCCGCGCGAGATCGACCAGCACCGGCTCCAGCAGCTCCGGACCGGAGCCGGCACGGCGGTCTTGGGCGGCGGCGTCCGCCACGTTCTCACCTTCCCCAAAACGCAGGGCCAGGGAGCGCGGTCAGAAGTGACTCCCTCACCATCGGACCCTACGCCCCCTGCGCGCGCCGGTCTCGCAGTACGCGAGCCGAGTGGCGGCATCGATGTCAGTGCCCGGGTATACCGTCCCCGTCGTGGACCGAGACTCACTGATCGAAAGGCTCTCCGGCTCCTGGGAGGAGACCCGGTCCGCCCGGGACGCCCTCGTGGAACGAGGCGCCGAAGCCGTGGCGCCCGTGCTGGAGGCGCTGTGCGACGAGCAGTCGCCCGTGGACTGGACCGTTTCCGCCGACGTGCTGTGCCGGATCGGCGAGCCCGCGCTGGCCCCGCTGGCGTCGGCTCTCGCCCGGGCCTCCTCGGCCGGCTCCCGCGAAACGGCCCGCAGGGCCGGCTGGGCGCTCGGGCGCCTGAAGGTCGCGGGCCCGGGGGCGTACGTACCGCTGCTGAGCCACCCGCATCCCAGGGTCCGCGAGGACGCGCTGTTCGCCTTCCAGTGTCAGAAGGAAGCGGCGCTGGAGTTCACCGATCAGCTTCTCCCGCTGCTGGGGGATCCGCAGCACAGTGTCCGGCAGCGAGCCGTATGGGCGTTCGTGGCCGTCGGCGGCGGAGCCGTGCCCGCACTGCGGCGGGTGCGCCGAGATCCCGCGCCCGGACCGCGGCTGAGGGCCGGCGCGCTGGAGGCGCTCGCGGCCGTCGGCGGTCCGGCCGCGCTGGAGGCGGGGGACCTGGCCGCATGGCGACGGTTGACGAGGATCAGGCGGAGCGCGGAGGTCCCGGAGGCCATGCACCTGTGCGGGTCCTGGTACGCGGTGCCGAGCGCCGATCAGAGCGCGGTGCTGGACGCCTTCGATCTGGGAGCCGCCGAACCGGTCACCCTGCGCACCGGGGCGGCCGCCTGGAACCACGACAGCCACGACTGGCGGTCCGGCGGCGGACACGCCGGCTGCGCCCGGGTGTTCGTCAGCCCGGCGCTGGACGGCTGGACGCTCGTCTTCGGCGACCCGTCCGAGGACGCCCACCGCATGGCGGACGCCGACGAGGCCCTGCGCGACGAGGTCCGCGAACGCGTGGTGCGCGAGCGGTGCGCGGAGCTCGGCAAGCGGTTCGGGGCGGCGCACTGGTATGGGATGAGCTGCGGGGACGACTGGACCGCCTGGTGCATCGCCGAGGGCGGCGAGGTGGTGCGCTACTACGACGCCTTCGACGCGGCCGAGGGCGACGAGGACGCGGACGGTGTCGACGCGGAGCCGGTGGGCGGCGCCGGCGACGGGCGAGCGGCCCACCCGGCCGAGGCCGGGTATCTGTTGCCCCATCAGGACGGCTTTCCCGACGATGCCTTCGACGGAGTGGACCTCTCGGACAGCGAGGCGTTCCAGGCCCGATACCGCCAGGTGAAGGAGGAACTCGCCGTCCCCGACACATGTTACGCCGTCGACGTGGCGCGCAGGCTGTCGGTCGACCCCGGCTCCCTCGGAGCGGAGACGGCCGTCAGCGGGCACGGGGTGCTCGCACTGACCGCGTGCGGCCGCCGGCACGGCCATCCGGCAGGGGCGCTTCCGGTCTGAGGCATCGCCTCATGTCGCTGTGTCCTGTATCACTCTTCTCGGAGTGAGTGACGGGCCGGGGTGCTGTGCGTACCCACCCGTGACGAGCGGAGCCCGGATGCGAGGATGAGGCCGTCATGACTGCTGGGTGGGGTGCGCGCACGGTACGCGCCGCGGTGTTCGCGGCCGTCTGTGTGCTGCTCGCTGCTCTCGGACACGTACTCATGTCGGGCGGCGCCGTGCCGTGGTGGACGATGTCCGCCGGTTTCGCCGCGACGAGCGGCGTCGGCTGGACGCTCGCGGGCCGGGAGCGCGGACTCCCGCTGGTGGTGTCCGTCGTGGTCGTCGCACAGGGGGCGCTCCACTCGGCCTTCTCCTGGAGCCGTTCGGCGGCGCCGGCGTCCCTGGACGTCTCCACGGCGCAGGACATGAGCGTCCCGTCGACGGGGTCGATGTCCGCGGGTTCGATGTCCATGGACGCGATGGACATGGGCTCGATGGCTTCCATGGGCGCCATGGGTTCCGGGCACATGGGTCACGCGGCGCAAGCCGAGCACCTCGGTCACCTGGTTCACGGCGCCGGCGGCATGTCGTCGCTGGGCATGCTCGCCGCCCACACGCTGGCCGCCCTGCTGACCGGTCTGTGGCTGGGGCACGGTGAGCGGGCCGCGTTCCGGCTCCTGCGCGCCGTGGCCGGACGCCTTGCCGCTCCGCTGTTCCTGCCGCTCGCGGCCCTGCCCGTGCCACCGCGCCGGCCCCGCCTGCGGCCGGCGCGCGAACGCGCCGAGCGGATCACGCGGCTGACGCTCACGCACACGATCATCTCTCGGGGGCCTCCGGCCGGGACCGCTGTCGTCTGAGACAGCCGGTTTCCCGAACCGCCTTGCCGGCCCGCGTCCGTCGCGGCCGCCGGCTCCGAGGCTTCGGGCACGGGACGTGCACAGGTCGTACGTCCCCATCCCCTCCCGTCCCGGGACCTTCCGCGGCGGCGGACCCCGCCCACCATCCCGTGCACCATCCCGCACACCCGTCCGGGCGCCCGCCCGGGCGTCGTGCCGTGCGTGCTGGGCCGTGCCGTGCTGGGCCGCGTCGCGTCGATCGTCCCGGACCACTCGAGAAGGACATCAGGTGATCACTCCTGTCCTCCCCCTGTCGTCCGAGCAGCGCGACACAGGGCGAACGGCAGCCGGTCGGCGGCCCACGACGACGTCGCCCGACGACGCGGCCACCGGCTGGGCGCTCGCCGCCCGCACCGGCGACCCCGACGCCGTCGACCGGTTCGTACGGGCCCTGCATCCCGACGTCGTCCGCTACGTCACGTACCTCTCGGCCGACCGCCAACTGGCCGACGACCTCGCGCAGGACACGTTCCTGCGGGCGCTCGGCAGCCTGCACCGGTTCGAGGGGCGCTCGTCGGCGCGCACCTGGCTGCTGGCCATCGCGCGCCGCACGGTCGTCGACAGCCTGCGGCACGCCGCCGCCCGGCCGAGGCGGGCCGACGTGGACGACTGGACGCTCTCGGCCGAACGCGCACAGCCCGGCGGCCTGCCCGGCTTCGACGACGGCGTGGCGCTGCTCGACCTGCTCGACACGCTGCCCGCCGAGCGCAGGGAGGCGTTCGTCCTCACGCAGTTGGCGGGCCTGCCCTATACCGAGGCCGCCGAGGCCGGCGGGTGCCCCGTCGGGACGATCCGCTCACGGGTGGCCCGGGCCCGCGCGACCCTCCTCGGCCTCCTCGAGGAAGCGGAGGAGGCCTCGGGGGCCGCGGGGGGCTCAGCGGCCTCAGCTGCCGCGGCCGGGCAGGCCGCCCGGGTCGTGGCCGCCGTCGCCGCCTGAGGGGAAGTCCCGTCCTGCCCGGCGCCGCGAGCGCCGGGCAGGACGCCGGAGCCTCCGTGCGCCGTCCGGGGACCGGGGTGTTCCGGCGGGTCCGGTTCACGTCCGGCTCATGGGTGTTTGGCACACTGTCCGGACCCCGGTGAAAGAGGTCCCGCATGTCGATGGTCGGCCACCTGCGCAAAGTCGCGAACCTGGCGCGGCGCAGCCGACGGCGCGTGGACCTCAGCCATCCGGCCCGCTCGCCGCTCGGCTCGACGGTCGTCAACTGCGTCGTCTACCGCGACGGAGTCCGTCGACCGGCGACCGACTCCGTGGACGAGGCGGTGCGGTACGCCCGCAAGCACCGGGGCGCATTCGTCTGGCTGGGGCTGCACGAGCCGAGCGTGGAGGAGTTCGCCGGAGCCGCGGAGCTCTTCGGACTGCATCCGCTCGCCGCCGAGGACGCCGTCCACGCCCGCCAGCGCCCCAAGGTCGAGCAGTACGGCGACGTCCTGTTCGCCGTGTTCAACACCGTGACCTATGTCGAGCACGCCGAACTGACCGCGACCAGCGAGGTCGTCGACACCGGGTCGATCATGGTCTTCACCGGCCCCGACTTCGTCGTCACCGTGCGCCACGGCCGGCACGGCTCCCTCGGGCCCCTGCGGGAGGACCTGGAGGCGGATCCGCAGCAACTGGCCAAGGGCCCCTCCGCGATCCTGCACGCCGTCGCCGACCACGTCGTCGACGACTACGTCACCGTCGCGGACGCGGTGCAGGGCGACATCGAGCAGGCCGAGACCGACGTGTTCTCCCCGCTCAGCCCGCGAACCGCCGACGCCGGCCGGATCTACCAGCTCAAACGCGAACTCCTCGAGTTCAAGCGCGCCGTCGTCCCGCTCACCCGCCCCCTCGACCGGCTCGCCACCGAGCCGAGGAGCTGCGTCGACCCGGAGATACAGACGTACTTCCGCAACGTCGCCGGCCATCTCCTGCGCGTCACCGAGCAGATCGCCGCGTTCGACGCCCTGCTCGACTCCATCCTGCAGGCCCACCTGGCGCAGGTCACCGTCGCCCAGAACGAGGACATGCGCAAGATCACCGCCTGGGCCGCGATCATCGCGGTACCCACCATGGTGTGCGGTGTGTACGGCATGAACTTCGACCACATGCCCGAGCTGCGCTGGCGCTTCGGCTACCCCCTCGCGCTCGCCGTCATGGCCGCGGCCTGTGTCGTCATCCACCGCGGCTTCAAACGCAACGGCTGGCTCTAGAAGGCTTGTCGCCCCCACCGCCGCGCCGAACGCGGACGGGTCACTCCGCCTTGCGGAAGACGAGCACCTCCGTGGAGGCGACGCCCAGGGGCGCGGTGAAGGCCGCCTCCAGGCTGCAGCCGAGCGACGCGAAGAGGTCCACGCACATGGTGCGGGGCAGGGCGGCCGGAAAGGAGCCGTGCCCCGTCCCGCCTTCCGTCGCCCAGGTGCGCACCGCGGCCGGGTCCAGGCAGGTCTCGGTCATCACGTCGAAGACGATCCGGCCGCCGGGCCGCGTGACCCGTGCCATCTCGAAGAAGTAGCGGACGGCGCAGAGGAAGGTCACGGTGTTGAAGACCTTGTGCGCCTGAACGAGGTCGACGCTGCCGTCGGGAGTCGGCGCGAGACTGGACCCCTCGGTCGGCCGGGCGATCACGCCGAACGTGTTCACCAGGTACTCGGCCCAGGGCTGCGCCGTCTCGTAGATCTCGTAGCGGTCCGGCGAACACTCCTTCAGCGTCTTCTCCAGGTACCGTCCGGAGCCGGGGCCGATCTCCAGCACCGTCTTCGGGCCGGCGGCGAAGACGCCGAGAGCGCGCAGTTCGTCGATGGTGGACTGGGTCGCCCCGGGTGTCCCGTTCATCACCGCGTCGATGTGGTCGCCGACCGACAGACCCGACGCCCGTGCGGCCCGCATCGTCGCCTCGAAGGGGATGAAGTCGTCGACGCCCCCCAGGTTGTTGCTGCTGCGCACGATGTCGAATCCCGTGCGGCTCAACAGCCGCCTGGCCCCGGACTTCCATGCCGACGTGCCCTTGCCTGCTGCGCTCATCAGGCATCTCCCCAGGTCGTTGCCACCCTCGCGGTCAGCATAGGATTTTCGGACTCCGGTGCGCAGCAAGACGGCGAATTAGCCCATTCGGCGAGATACCGCCCCACCGCGACCACCGCCCCGCCGCACGGGTGTTCGGCGGTCGGCCGTGCCGGCCCGCAGGCGCCCACGCCGACCAGCCCGGTCTCGTGGGCGGCGATGACGGCCTGGACGCGGTCGCGCAGTTGCACTCTGCCGAGGACGCGCGAGACAGGGGTCGCCGTCCGCCGAGCCGACCGCGATGCGGGAACCGCGGAGGCACCAGGCAGACTCTGCGTGTAGTAGTCACTTCACGCAAAGGATGAGCCACGGATGATCACCCTCACCAAGGAAGACGGCCCGGCCGACCTGGACGGCGTCACCCGCCTGTCCATCGGAGTCTCCTGGGACCCGACCGCCGGCAGCAGCGGCGGGGTGCTGGGCAAGCTGCGCCGCAAGACCGGCACCGACCTCGACCTGATCGCCGTCGCCATGCAGGGCGGGGATCCGGTACGCCTCGCGGGGCTCGACTCGCTCGACCCGATGGGCAACGGCTCCCTGGTGCACAGCGGTGACAACCAGACCGGGCACGGGGACGGGGACGACGAGACGGTGACCGTCGAGTTCGCCCGGATACCGGCCAACGTCACGTCGATCGTGTTCATCGCCGCGGCCTACAAGAAGGGCAGTTCCTTCCAGAAGGCGCGCAACATCAGCTTCAAGGTCTATGACGCGACCGGCGGCACCTCCCAGCAGGTCGCCGACATCTGGCCGAGCCTGCTCACCCAGGACAACGGCTGCGCCGTGGCGAAGGCCGTGCGGGACGGCGGCAGCTGGAAGCTCGAGGTGATCAACGTGACGGGCAAGGTCAAGCAGGGCGACGAGCACGCCCTGATGCGTTTCGCCGTCAGCAAGTAGCGCGGTGCGTTCGTGTGACCGGCGAGGGCGCTGTCGCGCCCTCGCCGGTCAGGCCGAGCCGTGGTGACGGGTGCTCAGCGGGTGCTCAGTCGAGCGTCCACTTCTGGTTGCTCTGCCCGTTGCAGGTCCACAGGAGCAGCTTGGTGCCGTTGGCGGTCGCCGCGTTCGAGGCGTCGAGGCACAGACCCGAGAGGTTGTTGGTGAGGGTGCCGTCGGAGTGGGTCGTCCACTTCTGGTTCGCGCCGCCCGTGCAGTCCCAGATGATGACCTTGGTGCCGTTCGCGGTGCCGCTGTCGAGGGCGTCGAGGCACTTGTTGCCGTAGACGACGAGTTCTCCGCGCGAGGTCGGGGTGAAGGTCTCGTTGCGTCCGCCGGAGCAGTCCCAGATCTGCGCCTGGGTGGCGTTGACATAGGTGTTCTTGTCGATGTCCACGCAGCGGCGGGAAGCGGACCCGACGAGGGCGACGCCGTCGGTGCCGGGGAGGGCCTGGACGCGGAGGGCGTCGACGTCCGGGGCGGCGCCGCCCGACACCGCTGCGAACTTCACCGTGTTCGCGCCCTTGGCCAGGTGCGCCAGCACGGACACGGTGCGGTAGGTGCCGGCCGAGCCGGTCGGGGGGAAGGAGACGACGTACGGGTACTGGCCGCCCACCTGGACGGTGGCCTTGCGGGCGGTGGCGCCGCCGTTGGCGTAGGTGATGTCGATGAGCTTGGTGCCCGCCGACGAAGCGGTGACGCCCGTGAAGGTCGGGGTGGTGGCGGTGGTGGTGTCCTCGTAGGTGCTGCCGGAGGTCTCGGTGCCGGTGACGGTCAGCAGCACCGCGTCGTTCGCGGGGACGGACGTGGTGTAGCCGGTGGCGAACGATCCGGCGTCGGTGCGGGTCCAGGCGTTGCGCACGGCGGCCGATGCGCCGGTCAGGCCGAGGTCGGCCCAGCGCACGGTGATGTCCGCGGCGGAGCCGGTGCGGTTGAACAGCATCACCGCGCGCTTGCCGGCGCCGGAGAGCACCTTGCCGTAGACCTGCAGGCCCCGGGTGTCCTCGGCGACCTTGACGCCCTGCAGTCCGCGCGGGTCCTGGTCGACGGCGAGGACCTCGGGGTTGGTGAGGATGTCGCGGGTCTCCGTGCTCATGGTGGCCACGTTGTTGCCGGCCAGCAGCGGGGCGCCGGCGATCGACCACAGGCTCATGTGCAGCCGGTTGCGGGCGGCGGTCATGCCGCTCAGGCCCACCATCATCATGTCGGGGTCGTTGTAGTAGCCGGTGTGCTGGGCGGCGGGCTGCAGGGCCTGGTCGAAGTTGCGGTACATCTTCGTCAGCCCCGGCGTCTCCTTGTAGAAGAGGACGTCGTCGCTGGTGCGCCACAGGTCGCCGTGTCCGGTCGCCCAGTTCCAGGGCAGTCCGGTGCCCCACTCGCAGAAGGACAGCACCAGCCTGCGTCCGGTGACCGCCGACGCGGCCTCGTTCGCGGCGGCGATCTGCTTGTACTGGGTCTCCTGGTTCAGGCCCTCCACCCGGCCGCCGCACCAGTCGATCTTGACGTAGTCGAAGCCCCAGCGCTGGAAGGTCTCCAGGTCCTGCTGGTAGTGGCCCTCCATGCCGGTGTTCGGGGCGGCGGGGCGGGTGGTGGGGTAGTAGTAGCCGCAGCCCTGCTTGCCCGCGTCGGTGTAGATTCCGGCCTTCAGGCCCTTGCCGTGGAGGTAGTCGGCGATCGCCTTCATGCCGCCGGGCCACAGCTTCTCGTCCACGACGATGTCGCCGTTCGCGTCACGGGCGCCCTGCCACCAGCCGTCGTCGAGATTCACGTACTTGTATCCGGCCGCCGCCATGCCCGAGGAGACCAGAGCGTCGGCCTGCTGCTTGATCGCGCCGGAATCGATGCTGCTGAACAGCGAGTTCCAGGACGCCCAGCCCATCGGCGGGGGCGTGACGTCGATCTGACCGGTGCTCACGGCGACCGGTTCGGCGGGCAGGGACGCCGGCTGCCCCTCCCGGTCGAGGGTCGCCAGGCCGGCGACGGCGAGACCGACGGCGAGGATGCGGGCGGTGATACGTCTGACCCGGAGTCGGGCAGCGGTGGCGGGCATGCGGCTCTTCCCTCTTCTGTCCGATATTTCGGATGCCATTCGGTAATTCGGTCAGAAGGTAGAGCTGGGCCCGCTGAGGGTCAATGGTTTTGTCGTTTCGCGTGGGATTTTGTGTGACTGCCGGACGTCACGTCACCGAGCCCGGCGTTCCCCCGCGTCCGGCTGCTCCAGGTGGGAGGCGAGGACCGCGGCCTGCACCCGGCGCTGCACGCCCAGCTTGGCCAGCAGACGGGAGATGTGGTTCTTCACGGTCTTCTCGGAGAGGTAGAGCCTCTGGCCGATCTCGCGATTGGTCAGCCCCTCGCCGATCAGGGCCAGAATGTCCCGCTCGCGCGGTGACAGGCCCGCCAGCTCGGACGGCACGGCGGGCGCGTCCGCCGGGTCGGCCCGCAGCGAGCGCATCAGCCGGGCCGTGGTCGCCGGGTCCAGCATCGACTGGCCCGAGGCCACCGTGCGCACCGCCGACACGAGGTCGGATCCCTTGATCTGCTTCAGGACGTAGCCCGACGCGCCGGCCATGATCGCGTCGAGCAGGGCCTCCTCGTCGTCGAACGAGGTCAGCATCAGACAGGCCAGGTGTGGCATCTGGCTGCGCAGTTCCCGGCAGACCGAGATCCCGTCGCCGTCCGGCAGCCGCACGTCCAGGACGGCGACGTCGGGGCGCAGCGCGGGGCCGCGGGCGAGCGCGTGGTCGACGGTGCCCGCGTCGCCGATCACCGAGATGTCGGGCTCGGCCTCGAGGAGGTCCGCCAGGCCGCGGCGGACGACCTCGTGGTCGTCCAGCAGGAACACCCGGACCGGGTTCTGCTCACTGAACGTGCGAGGCTCTGGCATGGTGATCCCTCGTTTCCCGGCAAAGGACGGACCGCGACCGGCTCCTGATCCCGATCATCACGCGCCCGGGCCGGATGCACCAGGGCCGACCGGCCCTACTCCCGCGCCGGCGTCGGCCGTGCGAGGTCGAACGTCACGTCCACGACCCCTTCCACCGCGCGGACCAGCCGTGCCGCCACCGGCACCAGGGAGGTGTCCCTGACCCGGCCGGCGAGCGTCACGACGCCGTCCAGCACCTCCACGCGCACGCCGGAGTCCGGGGCGGGGAACAGGTACGACACGATCTCGCGCCGGACCTCCTCGGCGATCTCCTCGTCGGTGCGCAGGAAGACCTTGAGCAGGTCGGACCGGCTGACGACGCCCTGCAGCAGGCCCACGGCGTCGACCACGGGCAGCCGCTTGACCTTCGCACGGGCCATGGTCCGGGCGGCCTGGGCGAGCGTGGTGTCCGGGTGCACGGTGAGGGCGGGGGAGGTCATGAGTTCCCCCGCGGTCACGGCCCCCGCCTTCGCCGGGGCGGCCGCCCCGGGGAGGCCGGGGCCGCCGTCGCGGTACTCCTCCTTGAGCAGGAGGTCCGCCTCGGAGACGACACCGACGACCCGGCCCTCGCCCTCGACGACCGGCAGCGCGCTGACCTGCCGGTCCCGCATCAGCTGCACGATCTCCCTGAAGGCCGCCCCCCGGCCGATCGCGGCGACCGTGCGGGTCATGACATCGCTGACGATGTGCGGGGCGCCGTGCATGTCCACTCCTTCGGTGACGGTGACGTGACGGTGACGGTGACGGTGCCGGACGGGTCGGCTCAGATGAGGGTGCCGGCGCCGTAAGGGGCGTACAGGTCGAGGAGGCGGGTCCGGGCCGACCGCAGACGGTGGGCGAGGACCCGGCCCACCCACTGGCCGACCTCGTGCCCCAGGGCCGGGTCGTCCCGGCACATCGACCGGACGGCGGTGGCGTCGAACTCGTAGGCCCGCACGGGCGTCATCGCCTCGGCGCCCAACTGCCAGGCGTGCGGCGGGAACAGCCAGGACCAGCCGACCAGTTCGTTGTGGCCGAGGCTCTCGATGACGGCGGCCCGACGGCCCGGCACGTGCATGTCGAGGTCGACCCTTCCGGTGCGGATGATCCAGAAGCGGTCGGCGCGCTCGCCCTCTTCGAACAGGCGCGTTCCCTGGGGGACGCAGACCTCGCGTGCGAAGCGCATGAGCCGTTCGCGGTGTTCGGCGGACAGCGAGCGCACGATGTCGGGGGTGGAGGTGGCGGGCATGACGGGCCTCCCTTGCCGGGCTTCGGACTTCCGAGGACAGCGTGCTCTGAGGGGATGACGAAGACCATGGGCCGGGTGGTCCAGTGATCGGGCCCTTTCGGCCCCGACGGGCCGGCTTCGGCGTCCCGGGGAACGAGAGCGACCGTGCTCCGTGAGCGGTTCGGGGAGCGGGGCGCGGCCGGCTACGGACGGTCGAGCCATGCGCGGTAGGCGGCCACCGCCGTCGGCAGGGTCGGGAAGACGAGGTCCCCGCCGACCGACTGCGCGAGGCCGTACTTCTCGAGGTCGTCCCACAGGTCCTGCTTCACACGGGCGAGGGCGAAGACGATGCCGCGGTGGACCAGTTCGCGTCGCAGATCCTCCACCGCGTCGAGGGCCGTGATGTCGACCTCGACATTGGCCTCGGTGTTGAGGACGAACCAGCGGACGGGGGCGCTCTGCCCGTCGACGGCGGCCAGGGCGCGACGCCGGAAGTCCTCCGCGTTGGCGAAGAACAAGGGCGAGTCGTAGCGGTAGACCAGGAGACCCGGGATGGTGCGGGCCTGCGGGTAGTCGTCCACGTCGTGCATGCCGGCCACCCCGGGGACCACGCCCTCGACGGCGTCGTGCGGGCGCGCCACCCGGGTCAGCAGTTCGGCCACCGACAGGCCGACGGCCACGACCACCCCGTACAGGATGTCCAGTGCGAGGACCCCGGCGAGGCACCCGAGCGCCAAGAGCAGTTCCCTGCGGCGGAAGGACGCCAGCCGGCGGAAGCCCGCGAGGTCGATCATGCGGACCGCCGCGTAGACGACGAGTGCGCCGAGCACGGCGGAGGGCGTGCGCGTCAGCAGCGGACTGAGGAAGAGCAGCACGGCGAGCACCACCGCTCCGGCCACCAGCGAGTACACCTGGCTGCGGGCGCCTCCCGTGGCGGCGAGTGCGGTGCGGCTGGCGCTGCTGCTCACCGGGAATCCGTGCAGCATCCCCGCGCCCAGGTTGGCCGCGCCGAGGGCGAGGAACTCCTGGTCGGCGTCGAGCCCGGGGTCGTCGGCGTCGCGGTCGGCGAAGGCCCGCGCGGTGAGGATGAAGTCGGTGTAGGCGACCAGCAGCACGCCGAGCGCGGGCAGGACGAGGTGCGGCAGCTCGCTCAGGTCCGGGACGGCGAGGCCCGGCAGACCGGACGGCACCTCGCCGATCACCTTCAGCCCGTACCGCCCGTCGAGGTCGAACAGCACGACGGCGGCCGTGCCGAGCACGAAGGCGACGAGCGGGCCGGGCACGGCGGGAGCGAACCGGGCCGTCAGGAAGAGGAACGCGAGGACGACGGCGGAGAAGACGACGGTCGCCGGGTCCGCCTCGGGCAGGTGCACGAGGAAGGACCACAGCTGCGGGAAGAACTCGGTGCCGCTCGTCCGCACCCCGGTCAGCTTGGGCAGCTGATCGACCGTCATGATGAGCGCCACGCCCGCCAGGTACCCGATCAGTACCGGGCGGGACAGCAGGTCCGCGAGGAAGCCCAGCCGCACCGCCCGGGCCACCAGGCAGAGCAGCCCGACCGTGACCGCGAGGGCCGCTGCCAGGGAGGCGTAACGCGCGGCGTCGCCCGCGGCGAGCGGTCCGATCACGGCGGCCGTCATGAGAGCCGTCGTGGACTCCGGGCCGACCGACAACAGCCGTGAGGTTCCGAAGACTGCGTACAGACCCAGCGCCGGCAGGATCGCCCACAGACCGGCCACCGGAGGCAGCCCGGCCACGCCCGCGTAGGCCATGACCTGCGGCACCAGATACGCGGCCACCGTCACCCCGGCGAGCAGATCACCCGTCAGCCACGCCCGCCGGTAGCCGAGGAGCGCGACCGCACCGGGCATCGGACGGCGCCACCGCGCAGGTCCTCCGGCCGACCCCTTGGCCATCTGCCGCCTTTCGCCGTCTGCCCTCATGATCCACCGCTGTGCGACCCGGTACGAGACCTCGGCCGGGTCGGCGCGTCGCCGTACCGCGTCGCCACGCGACGGCCCCGCACACAGGGCCGTTCGGCCCCATCGCCGCGGACGTTCGGCATCAGGCGTCACGCGGCGTGCGGGACCAGGGTAGGTCGCGTCGGGCGGCGCACCGACCGTTCAGCCCCCGGACCGGTCCCCGCAGCAGTGCCCCCGGCCGACCCGGCCCGGACCACAGCCCCAGCACCCCTGTCACTCCCCATCACTCCCCATCACTCCCGGTCACTCGCGAGGAGAAGAGAACCATGAAGGCAGCGGTCGTACGAGCGTTCGGCGAGCCTCTGGTCATCGAGGAGCGCCCCGACCCCGAGCCCGGCCCGGGCCAGGTCCGCGTCCGCGTGGAGGCGTCCGGGCTGTGTCACACCGACATCCACGCGGCCCACGGGGACTGGCCGGTGAGGCCGAACCCGCCGTTCGTCCCCGGGCACGAGGGCGTCGGCCTGGTGGAGGCGCTCGGCGAGGGCGTCGAGCGTCTCTCCGTCGGGCAGCGGGTCGCCGTCCCCTGGCTGGGCAAGGCCTGCGGGCGGTGCGAGCACTGCCTGTCCGGCTGGGAGACGCTGTGCGAGCGGCAGATCAACACCGGCTACGGCTGCGACGGCGGCCACGCCGAGAAGATGCTCGCCTGGGCCGACTTCGCGCAGCCGGTGCCCGACGGGATCACCGCCCTGGAGGCCGCCCCGCTGACCTGCGCGGGAGTGACGACGTACAAGGCGCTGAAGGTGGCCGGCGTGCGGCCCACGCAGCTCGTCGCCGTCTCCGGCGTCGGCGGCCTCGGCCACCTCGCCGTGCAGTACGCGAAGATCGCCGGCGCCACCGTCGCCGCGATCGACGTGACCGACGAGAAACTCGAACTGGCCGCCGAACTCGGCGCGGACATCGTCGTCGACGCCCGCAAGGAGAACGTCGGCGAGGTCCTCAAGCGGCACGGCGGCGCCCACGCGGCCATCGCCCTCGCCGTGAACGACGCGGCCTTCGAGGCGGTCAACTCCGGGCTGCGGCGCGGCGGCAAGCTCGTCATGGTGGCCCTGCCGGCGCACGGCACGGTCCGCGTGCCCGTCTTCGACACCGTCCTGAACGGCACCTCGGTGATCGGCTCGATCGTCGGCACCCGGCAGGACCTCGCCGAGGTCTTCCAGCTGCACGCGGCGGGCCGCACCGAGGTCGTCCACGAGGCCCGCCCCCTCGCCTCCGTCAACGACTCCATCGACGAGGTGCTGCGCGGCGAGGTCAAGGCCCGGATCGTCTTCGACCTGGACGCGGGACGGTGAGCGCCATGGCTCTCCCCGTCGTCGTCGGAGTGGACGGCTCGGAGCCGAGCCTGCGGGCCGTCGACTGGGCGGCCGACGAGGCCGCCCTGCGCGGGGTCCCGCTGCGGCTGGTGTACGCCTCCCTCTGGGAGCGCTACGAGGGCGAGTCCCTCGCGGAGGACGTCGCAAAGCCGTCCGAGCAGGTGCGGGCCGAGGACATCGTGCGGGTGGCCGCGGAGCGCGCCCGACGCCGGCAGGCCGGCGTCGGGATCTCCACCGCCGTACTGCCGGAGGATCCCGAGTACGCGCTCGTCCACGAGGGACACACCGCCTCCGCGCTGGTGCTCGGCACCCGAGGCCGCGGCGGCCTCGTCTCGACGCTGCTCGGGTCGGTCGGCCTGACCGTCGCCGCCCATGCGGACTGCCCGGTGATCGTGGTGCGCGGCGGCCACGACGACCAGGTCCGGGCAGGCGCGCGCGGCCGGGTGGTCGTGGGCGTCGGCGAGGAAGGCACGGGCTCCGCCGCCCTGCGCTTCGCCGTCCGGGAGGCGCGACTGCGCCACGCCACGCTGGACGCCGTACGGGCCTGGCGGTGCCCCGCGCACGAGAGCGCGGACCACCCCCTGCTCTCCGGGGAGCCCGCGCGGCCGCATGAGCAGCACGCCGTCGAGGTCCTGGACCAGGCGCTGCAGGAGACGCCCGAAGAGACGGAGCTGCGCCGGCGGACGGTCGAGGGACCTGCCGGGAGGGTCCTGGTCGACGCCTCGCGCGGAGCCGGCCTGCTGGTCGTCGGGGCCCGTCGCAATCCGGGACACCTGGGGCTCCAGCTGGGGCGCGTGGCGCACACGGTCCTGCATCACTCCCACTGCGCCGTCGCCGTCGTCCCCGAGCAGGAGTGACGGGAGTGGCCTTCCCCATCGGCGATTTCAGGAACCCCGCCGTGCCCGAGGCCGAACACCACGACGCCACCGCACCGACGGACGGCGAGCCGCGCAGACGTGCACCGACAGGCGGCCGACAGCACCACCGCCCGACCGGCGGCCTCTGCCGCCCACCGACCGTCGCCCGCGGGGAGGGCCGTCCGGCGCGCGGGGTCGGCCGGACGGCCCAAGCGGGCCCGGCCATGACCGGGCGTCGAACCGTTCGCCGTCACGGGACGCCGCATCACGGTCTGAACGCTCCGAACTCTCTCAACGCTCCGAACCTCCGCACCGGACAGGCAGGGGCTGCCGGTCCTCCCCTCGGGCCGGGTCCTCCCCTCGGGACCGGCCGGCCCGGCGGGAAACCGCCGGCGCCCGGCCGGGCCCGCTACCGCGCGCTCCCGCGGCGCACTAACGTGAACATGATCGGAGGCGTGTGCGTCCGAGCGTCGAGGGGAAGCGGAGGAGCACGCGTGGGAAGCCCGGAGGAGGCCCGCGTACGGCTGCCCCAGCTGCGACTGGACGAGCTGCTGGAAGAGTTGCAGGCGCGGCTCGATGCTGCCCGCGGCACCCGCGACCGCGTGCACAGCCTGCTGGAGGCCGTCCTCGCCGTCGGCCGCGAGCTGGACCTCGAACAGGCCCTGCGCAGCATCGTCGAGGCGGCCGCGGTGCTCGTCGACGCCGAATACGCGGCGCTCGGCGTGATCGGTCCGGACGGAAAGCGGCTGTCGGCGTTCCACACGGTCGGGGTCGGCGAGGAGCAGATCGCCGAGATCGGGCCGTATCCGCAGGGCCACGGCATCCTGGGCGAGCTGATCAGGCACCCGGAGCCGCTGCGCCTGGCGAAGATCTCCGACCACCCGGCCTCGTACGGCTTCCCGGCGCACCACCCGCCGATGAACACCTTCCTCGGCGTCCCGATCCGGGTGCGCGACCAGGTCTTCGGCAACCTGTACCTGACCGAGAAGCGGGGCGGCGCCCAGTTCGACGAGGACGACGTCTCGGTCACGCTCACCCTGGCCGTGGCGGCCGGGGTCGCGATCGACAACGCCCGCCTGTACGCCGAGTCCCGGCAGCGCGAGCGCTGGC
This sequence comes from Streptomyces sp. NPDC020597, assembly GCF_044335095.1. Classification (NCBI taxonomy): domain Bacteria; kingdom Bacillati; phylum Actinomycetota; class Actinomycetes; order Kitasatosporales; family Streptomycetaceae; genus Streptomyces; species Streptomyces sp. NPDC020597. The sequence goes on from NZ_JBIRUL010000010.1 coordinate 129,994, forward strand.
TGCGGGCGAACGCGGAGATCACCCACAGCCTCATGTCCGGCGGTGCGCGCACCGACGTCCTCGGGCTGATCGCCGAGCGAGCAGGCGAGCTCACCCAGTCCGCCCTGGCCGCGGTCGCGTCGCCCATGGAGGACACCGGTGCGCTCGCCGTGGAGGTCGCCGTCGGCACGGACGCCGAGGCGCACCGGGGCCTCGTGCTGCCCATGGACAGGAGCCTGATGGGACTGGCCTTCGCCGGTGCGGCTCCGATCACCAGCGTCGACGTCGACAACGACGAACGGATCTCCCTCGAGCCGCCCCGGTTCAAGGGGCTCGGTCCCGCGGTGGCCGTGCCCATCGGCACGGGCGAGACGGGCGCACGAGGCGTGGTGCTGCTGGCGCGCGAGACCGGCGGGCCGCCGTTCTCGGCGACGGAGACCGAGACGCTGCAGGCCTTCGCCGCGCAGGCCGCCATCGCCATGGAGCTGGCCGAACGCCGTGCGGACGCCGAGCAGATCGCCGTGCTGGAGGACCGTGACCGGATCGCCCGCGACCTGCACGACCTGGCGATCCAGCGGCTGTTCGCCACCGGCATGACCCTCCAGAGCGCGGGCCGCTTCATCGAGCACGAAGGGGCCTTCGAACGCGTGACGCGCGCGGTGGACGACCTCGACGAGACCATCAAGATCATCAGGTCGACGATCTTCGGACTGCGCACGCGTGACGACGCCCGGGAGACCGGTCTGCGGGCCCGCGCCGTACGCGTCGTGGGGGAGGCGGCACCGGTCCTGGGCTTCGCCCCGAGTGTGCGGATGGAGGGGCTGCTGGACACCGACGTTCCGCGCGAGACCGCCGACCACGTGGTGGCCGTGCTCTCCGAAGCCCTGACCAACATCGCCCGGCACGCCCGCGCGAGCCGTGCCGACGTGGTCCTGGCCACGGACGGCCGGGAGGTACGACTGACGGTCGCCGACGACGGCGTGGGCATTCCCGCCGACGGCCGCCACAGCGGGCTGCGCAACATGGCGGAACGGGCCGGGCAACTGGGCGGCCGGCTGGAGCTCGGCAGTCCTGAGGGCGGCGGAACCACCCTGATCTGGCGAGCGCCGTTGCGCAAGGCATAGGGCGCGCCCCGGCCGCGCCCGCGCCCCAGCCGCGCCGCGGTCGTCGTGCCGCGGTCGTCGTGCCCGCGGTTCGCCGCGCCTCACACCGGGTCGCGGGGCCCCGGTGCCACGCCGAGGCGGCAGTGGACGTCGACGATCCCCTCGACCGCCCGCGCCAGACGCTCGGCCACCGGTATCAGCCCCATCCCGTCCACCCAGCCCGTGAGGGTGGCCACACCCTCGACGACCTCCACCCGGACGTGGTCGGCGGACAGCGGGAACAGCCGGTCGACGACCTCGTGACGCACCTCCTCGGTGAGGTCCGCGTCGTCCCGGAGGAACACCTTGAGCAGGTCCGAACGGCTCACGACTCCTTCGAGCCTGCCCTCGTCGTCGATGACGGGCAGGCGCTTGACGTCCCGCCGTGCCATGATGCGCGCCGCCTCGGCGAGCGTCGTGGCGCCGTGCACGGTGACCGCCGGGCTGCTCATCAGCTCCCCGGCGGTGAGCGCGCCGGCCCTGGCCAGGTCGGGCAGACGCCGCAGTTGTGTGAAGCGGTCCGGATCGCTGTCGCGGAACTCCTCCTTCGGCAGCAGGTCGGCCTCCGAGACGACCCCGATCACCCGGCCGTCGCCCTCGAGCACGGGCAGGGCGCTCACCTTCCACCGCTCCATGATCCGGACGACGTCCTTGAACGGCGCGGCGCTGCCGACGGCGACGGCGGCGCGTGTCATCACGTCGCTCACCACGTGCGGGCTGTTGCGCATGGCGACCTCCGTGGACGAGAGCGGGGCGGGGACGGCGCCGCGGAACGAACGGGTGCGGCAGGCCGGTTGGCCGATGGCGCCGTCATGGCCGGAACCGTGCGGACCAACGGGGTTCGACCAGGTCCCACTCGGCGTCCCACTGCGCATACCGTCTGCGGTCCAGGAGCCGGCGCACCCCCGCATGGGTCGCGTGGAGCCCGGCGGCCACGCCGAACGCCGTCATCCCGCCGATCAGCCACCCGCCGGCGGCCGCGTTGAGCGTGGTCGCCGGCGCGGTGGTGACCGTTCCGTGCCGGTCGACCCATACACGCACGGCGGCGCCCGCGGGCGTACCCGTCCGCACCAGGGTCGACCCGGTCCGTACGGCGCCGTCGGGGTCGGTCCAGCGGACCTGCGCCGGCCGCTTCGCCCAGTCGCCGCCCCTGACGGCCGACGCCGGCCGGGCGGTGACCTGATGCCGTTCCGCCGTCTGGGCCCGTACGGTGCGCATCGACGCCTCGTACGACGCCAGACCGGCGCCGATCGAGGCCGTCGGCAGGCCGACGAAGAGAACGACCACCAGGACGCGCCGGAACCAGTGCTCGAACCGGTCGGACGTGCGTCTCAGCGAGTTCGCCCCCTTGGGGGCGTCGTCGCCGCGCCTCGACGGCGGACCGGATGCGTACGGCGGATCCTGTGCGTCCATGAGTCGGCCTCCAGCCGCTCGCCGGCCGTTTCGCGCCACCTGTCACCTGTCACCTGTCACCTGGCACCTGTCACCACCTTCCTGTCACCACCGTCGGACGACGAGAGGCCGGGTGCACGGGGCCGAAGGTCCCTGGTGCTCGGTATCCGGCCCGCCTCCCCGGGTGGCAGGGGCGCCCGAGTGCGCGCTTCACCTCCGTCAGACGATCTCGAGGACGTCGTCCACGGGCCGGCGCGGCGTACCCGGGCCCGCGGGACCGTATCCGGGCCGGAGAACCATCTGGACGAATCCGTCCTGGGCCGAGGGTCCCGGACCGGGTGGGACATCGGTCCCGACCCGGCCGTCGCGGTGAGGCCGCCCAGGTGACGGCCATGGGCCGGAAGGGGCAGTACCAGGGCCCGGCGGCGCTCTCCCTCCTATGGTGGAGCAGCACAGTGACGGGCGGCACCGAGGCGGGCAGCACATGAGGGAACCGCGGATCGACTACGCGGCCGTGTTCCGGGCCCTCCCCGGCATGGTGGCCCTGCTCACCCCCGACCTCGTGTACGCCGACGCCAACGAGGACTTCCTGCGGTTGGCCGGACGCACCCGCGAGCAGCTGCTGGGCCGCTACATGTTCGACGTCTTCCCCGAGAACCCCAACGACGCGGCGGCGGCCGGCATGCGGGAGACCCAGGCGTCGATGATGCGGGTGGTGGCCACCGCGGAGCGCGACACCATGGCGTTGCTGCGTTACGACATCGAGGACCGCGCGCGGCCCGGCCACTGGGTGGAGCACTTCTGGAGCCCGGTGAACGCCCCCGTCCTCGGCCCGGACGGGGACGTGGTGCTGATCGTGCACCGGGTGGAGGAGGTCACCGAACTCATCCGGGCCCGCGAGGGCACGGGCAGCGACAGCAGCCGGGCCCGTGTGCTCGAAGCCGAGCTGTACACCCGTGCCCGTGAGCTGCAGGACGTGAACGAACGTCTGCGCCGCGCCCACGCGCACGATCGCGAGGTCGCCCTGGCTCTGCAGGCGGCGATGCTGCCCGCCCCGACGCCGGTCGGGCATCACAGGGCGGCCGTTCGCTACCGGCCCGCCGTCGGCACCCTCAACGTGTGCGGCGACTGGTACGACCTGGTCGACCTGCCCGGTGACCGCATCGCGGTCGCCGTCGGCGACGTCGTCGGTCACGGCCTGCGGGCGGCCGGCGTCATGGGGCAGCTGCGCAGCGCGCTCAGCGCGGCCGCCCGGGTCGCCGACGGCCCCGCCCGGGCCGTGGAGGCCCTCGGCCTGTACGCCCGTCATGTCGACGGCGCCGAGTCGAGCACCGTGGTGAAGACGTTCATCGACTGGGCCACCCACACCCTCACGTACAGCAGTGCGGGCCACCCGCCGCCCGCCCTGCTCGACCCGGAAGGCGCCGTGACCTTTCTCGACCAGGCGACCGACCCGCCGCTCGGTGCGCGTCCCGAGCACGTCCGGCGGCCCGAGGCCAGTACGGCCTTCACCGAGGGCGCCACTCTGGTCCTGTACACCGACGGCCTGATCGAGCGTCGCCATGAGGACATCGACGTGGGCCTGGCCCGTCTGGCCGACTCCCTCGTCCGCCACGGACAGTCCGACCCCGAGGCGTTGGCCGATGCCCTTCTGGCCGACCTGCTGCCCTCCACCGGCGCCACCGACGACACCGCGCTGGTGGTCCTGCGCCTGTGACCCGCGCCCCTTCCTCAGTCCTCCCGCCGCACGACGCACAGGGCCCAGATCACGAAGGCGTACAGCGCGATCAGGGTGAGCGACCAGACGGGGTAGTACGGGATCGACAGGAAGTTCGCGATGAGCAGCAGCCCCGCGATGCCGACCGCGACGACCCGCGCCCACGTGGAACGCGAGAAGAGGCCGACGCTCACGGCCATGGCGATGACTCCGAGGACCAGCTGGATCCAGCCCCAGCTCGTCAGGTCGAACTTGAAGACGTAGTTCGGGGTGGTGACGAACACGTCGTCGTCGGCGATGGCCATGATGCCCCGGAAGAGATCGAGGACACCGGCGATGAACAGCATGACGGCGGCGAACGTCACCAGCCCGCCGGCCCCCGCACGGGCCGATTCCGAGCGGTGATGAGTCGTGGTCGTGCTCATGGTGGATTCCTCACTTCCTCGGTGAGATGCAACGCCGAGCGCTGCACCTCCGAGCCTGCGGGCGTTCGGGCGGCGGGTGATCACCCGCCGCGGGTGAAGTCGGCGGACCGCGTCGGCCGGCAGGACACGCGGATCACCCTCTGCGGGCGATGCCGCAGCCGGCGGGGAGAGGTCCACTTGACCCCTGCCGTGACGACGTCACCCGACGTCACCGACGACGGGCTCCGGCCGGGAAATGTGGGAGACGCCCGGCCCCGCGCCGGACGGTCCTTCGAGCCGAGGACCAGGACATGACCCGACCGGATCCTTCCCGGGACAGCCGCCCGGCGGGCCTCGCCGCGCGGGGGTCCGGGTCGGTCCGCCGCCAGGCGGTGCGCGCGGGTCTGCGTACGGTCGCGACCGCGACCGGACTCGTCGTGGGGTACTACCTGCTGCCCATGGACGCGGAATTCTCGGGCGGCTCGGCCGTCGGCGTCGTCGTGGGGCTGATGGGCATGCTGGCGCTCTTCGCGTGGCAGATCAACACGATCGCCCGTTCCGCTTCCCCCCGGCTGCGGGCCGTAGAGGCACTGTCCACCACTGTTCCGCTCTACCTGCTGCTCTTCTCGGCGGCCTACTACCTGCTCGAGCGCAGCACGCCCGGCAGCTTCACCGAGCCCCTCACGAGGACCGACTCGCTGTACTTCACCCTCACCGTGTTCAGCACGGTCGGCTTCGGCGACATCACCGCCGTCACGCAGACGGCGCGCGTCCTCACGATGGTGCAGATGGTGGGGAACATCCTGCTCGTCGGCGTGGCCGCCAAGGTGGTGGCCGGCGCCGTGCGGACCGGTCTGCACCGCAGGGAGATGGGGGCGAGAGGAGAGGGGACGGACGGGGCAGGGAGCGCGGGGAGCGGGGGAACGGGCGGCGCGGGAGCGGGGCGCGAGGGCACGGGCGGCGGGGACGGGGCGGGCGGTACGTGACCGGTGCGTCGGCTCCCCGCGTCGCCGCCGGTGCTGCGACGTGTGGGCCGGTCAGCCGAAGAACACCTCGAACTCGTCGTACAGCGACGGGTCGACGCGCTTGGTCCTCGCCGTGGCCTCGGCGAGAGGGACGCGGACGATCCGGGTGCCCTGCACGGCGACCATGACGCCGAAGTCGCCGTCCTTGACGGCGTCGATGGCGTGCAGTCCGAAACGCGTGGCCAGCCAGCGGTCGAAGGCGCTCGGGGTGCCGCCGCGCTGAACGTGCCCCAGCACCGTGGTGCGGGCGTCCTTGCCGGTGCGCTGCGAGATCTCCCGGGCCAGCCACTCGCCGACGCCGGACAGCCGCACATGGCCGAACTCGTCCCGCGACCGGTCCTTGAGGATCACCTGTCCCTCCTTCGGGGCGGCCCCTTCGGCGACCACGACGATCGGCGCGTAGTTGATCCTGAACCGGTTCTTCACCTGCTCGCAGACCTGATCGACGTCGAAGGGCCGCTCCGGGACGAGGATCACGTTGCCGCCGCCCGCGATGCCGGCGTGCAGGGCGATCCACCCGGAGTGCCGCCCCATGACCTCCACCACCAGGGCGCGCATGTGGGACTCGGCCGTGGTGTGGAGTCGGTCGATCGCCTCGGTCGCGATACCGACCGCGGTGTCGAAGCCGAAGGTGTAGTCGGTGCCGAAGACGTCGTTGTCGATGGTCTTGGGCACGCCGACCAGGGGGATTCCCTGACGGCTCAGTTCGGCGGCCACGCCGAGCGTGTCCTCGCCGCCGATCACGACGAGCGCGTCCACCTCGTGCGCGGCAAGGGTGTCCTGGATGCGTCGCAGCCCGTCCTCGTGGGCGAGGGGGTTGGTGCGGGAGGAGCCGAGGATGGTTCCGCCGCGGGGGAGGATGCCCCGCACCCTGGCGACGTCCAGCGGCAGGACGACGTCCTGGAGCAGGCCGCGCCAGCCGTCCCGCGATCCGACGAAGTCGAAGCCGTATGCGTCGACGCCCTTGCGGACGACACTGCGGATCACGGCGTTCAGCCCGGGGCAGTCACCGCCGCCGGTCAGCACTCCGACCCTCATGGGCTTTCTCCCATCCGCTGGACGGCCCGCGCGGCGGCGGCCTCCGCGGTGACCAGAACCGCTGCCGGGAACACGGACCGCCTGCTTCAAGCGTCCTCCCGTTCGCCCCGCGGCGGCCACCCGGCGGCCGTCCGGCGGACGCCGGGCCGCCCGGAGACGCACCGTGACGCGGGCGACCGGTTGCCGATGAAGGACAACCCGTCGATCAGCCGTGCGGACGTCGCCGCCTTCATGCTGCAGGCCGCCGACAGGGACGAGTGGATCCATCGGAGCCCTGTGATCACCGATTGAGTCACGCCAGGCACCGGGCGCCAGGCACCGGGCTCCAGGCACCGGGCGCCAGACGCCGGCGCCTGGAGCCGGGGACGAATATGACAGCCGTTATAGAGGGGTGCAGCCTCCGCCTATAACGATCGTCATAGGAGGATGTCGTGACCATCATCACCGTGAACACGCCCAAGGGGCGCCTGGACCTGGAGCAGCGTCGTCAGCTGGCCGAGACGCTGACGGACGCGGTGCTGGTGCCCGAGGTGGGGCAGCACGCCCCGGCCGCCCGCGTCGGCTTCCAGGTGCACTTCGTGGAGCGCGAGAGGGACATGGCGGCCATCGGCGGCAGGCTGCTGGCGGACCTCGCGCCGGAGGTCGACGTGATGGTGATCGATCTGGCGGTCATGGACGCGGCCTGGCAGCCGGAGGTGCGCGCCGAGGTGATCGAGCGCGTCCTGGCCGCCATGGCGGCCGCCTGCGGGCTGGAGGAGCCCGCGCCGGCCTGGTGGGTCAACTTCCGGGTGATCGACGAGGGCGGCTGGGGCTCGTCCGGCGGTGTGCAGTCGATCCTGCCGCTGCTGGAGAGCGGGGTGTTCACCGACGAGCGGGTGAGGGCGGTGCGGGCCGCGTTGGGCGTCTGACGACCGGCCGCGCGCCCCGGACGGCCGCCTGAAACCATGCCCGGGACGGCCGCAGCGGGGGCCGTCCCGGGGCGGTCACGCCGCGGCCTGTGCCGCCAGTTGGGGATACAGGGCCGCGAGGTCGTCCGCGAGGCCTGCCTTGACCTGGCGGGAGATGTCGTCGGCGAGGACCTCGTGGGCGTCCGTCTCGATGCCGTCGAGGGCGAGTGCGGCGACGGCCCGGGGGTCGGACTTGGGCGCGTCGACGCCGGAGGCGAGATCGGTGTCCACATAGCCCACGTGCAGTCCGGTGACGTTGATCCCGCGCGGCCTCAGTTCCAGGCGCAGTGAGTTGGTCTGTGACCACAGGGCGGCCTTGGAGGCGCTGTAGGAGCCGCCGAGCGCGATCCACGAGAGGACGGAGTGCACGTTGAGGAGGTGGCCGCCGCCGTTGCGCTCGATCACCGGCACCAGGGCCCGGGTGAGCAGGAGCGGGCCGTAGAAGTTGGTCTCGAACTCCCGGCGCACGTCGTCGACCGGGGAGTCGAGGAAGGACGCGCCGACCGAGGCGCCGGCGTTGTTGATCAGCACGGTGATGTCCTGCGCCCGTGCGGCGGCGGCCGCCACGGAGGCCGGGTCGGTGACCTCCAGCGCCAAGGGCACGGCGTCGGGGTGCGTCACGCTGCGCGGATCGCGGGCCGTGGCGTAGACCCTGCCGGCGCCGCGTGCGTAGAGCTCCTCCACCAGCGCCTTGCCGATGCCCCGGCTGCCGCCGGTGACGAGGATGTTCGCGCCCTTCAGAGTGGTCATGACTGCCTCCGCACAATGAGAAACCGATCGGTTTCCACCAAGATAAACCGATCGGTTTCTCGGTGCAAGTGTCATGGGCGGTGCGTCTGTGCCCGAATGGTCGGGCCGGGCCGCCCCCGTTGCGGAAACCGATCTGTTTTCAATGGGTCGGAATCGCGTTAGCCTCGCCGTATGACCACCGATGTGAAGTCGAGTCCCCGAGCGCGGCTGCTGGAGGCGGCGGCCACGCTCATCTACCGAGACGGCGTCGGCGTCGGCGTCGACGCCCTGTGCAAGGCTGCGGGGGTGTCGAAGCGTTCCATGTACCAGCTCTTCGACAGCAAGGACGAGCTGCTCGCGGCGAGCCTGGAGGAGTGCGCCTCCGCCTACGTGGCGACGCTTGTGCCCCCGGCCGGCGGCGACCGTTCGCCCCGCGGGCGGATCATGTACGTGTTCGACCGGTTGGCGTCGGAGGCGGGCGCCCCCGACTTCCAGGGGTGCCGGTTCCTCGTCGTGCAGATCGAGCTCAAGGATCCCAGTCACCCCGCGAGCCGGGTCGCCCACCGGGTCAAGGGGAACCTCACCGCCTTCTTCCGCACCGAGGCCGAACGGGGCGGGGCGAGCGACCCGGACCTGCTGGCCCGGCAGCTGATCCTGATCTTCGACGGCGCCAGCGCCCGTGCGGGAATCGGGGCCGACACACCCACCGGTCTGGTCGCCCCCACGGTGGCCGTGCTGCTCGACGCGGCGGGCGTGCGCTGACGCGTCGCGCCTGTCCCGAGCCCTGGCGGGAGTCCGGATCTCCCCGATCCCCCGCCATGGAAAGGGAGTTGAGGGGCGGAGCTGCGCCCGGCGAGGTCCGTCGAGACGGCCGGGCGTTGCTTCGGGATGACGGCAATGTTGCGGAAACTCTTGACGCGCCCCCTCTGGCTGCGTAGATATGTCAGCGCAGTCATGTCAGCGCAGTCATACCGAACGACCGTGTTGCGCGACTGCCGGAGATCAGGAGAGACCCATGGCACGACTGGCAGGCCGCAGCACCGGCGCCGCACCACGCAGCATCGACGTGGCGCGGCTGGCGGGCGTCTCGCAGAAGACGGTGTCCAGGGTCATGAACGGTGAGCAGTACGTCTCCGGCGACGTGCGCCGACGTGTCCTGGAAGCCGCTGAGACCCTCGGCTACCGGCTCAACCACGCCGCCCGGGCCCTGGCCTCGGGCCGGACCCGGTCCATCGGCGTGGTGACGCTCGGCACGGCGCTCTACGGCCCCGCCTCACTGCTGATGGGCCTGGAGCGGGCCGTGCGGGACACGGGGTACACGCTCCGCGTGGTCAACACCGTGGAAGGCGACGCCGCGGGCATCGCCGGCGCCGTCGACTCGCTCCTCGAGCAGGGCGTGGACGGCATCGTCGTCTCCGAGCCGATCGACGAGGAGGGCGACGCCGACCTCTCCATCCCCGCCGACGTGCCGTTCCTGATCCTCGGGGCGCCGCCGCCGTTCACCGTCCAGCGGGTGGTGACCGCCGGGCTCGTCGCCCACCAGCTGGCCCGGGCCGTCACCGAGCATCTCCTCGGCCTCGGGCACCCGACCGTCCACCACCTCGCCGGCCCGCAGCGCTGGTACGCGGCCCGGGACCGGATGGAGGGCTGGCGGGCGACGCTGGCCGCGCACGGCAGGCGCGAACCGCCTGTGATCGCGGGCGACTGGTCGGCCGCCTCCGGGTACCGCGCGGGACACGAGCTGGCCGCGGACCACGACGTCACGGCGGTGTTCGCCGCCAACGACGACATGGCGATCGGCCTGATCCGCGGCCTGCTGGAAGCGGGCCTCCGGGTACCGCAGGACATCAGCGTCGTCGGCCTCGACGACATACCGGTGGCCGCCTACGTGACCCCGCCGCTGACGACGGTGCGCCAGCCGTTCGACGCGACGGCCCAGGACGGCCTCAAACGTCTGGTGCACGCCATCGAGAACCCGGACTCCGACCCCATCCCGGCGGAGGACCCGCCGGTCAACCTCGTGGTGCGCTCCTCGACGGCGCCCCCGCCGAACCGCACGACCGCGTCCGCCCGGACGGCCCCCGCGCCCCGGAGGACCACGGTCTGACCGCCGGGCGCCCGCACCCGGTTCCCCGATCACGATGGGAGACCAGCCCACCCACAGCCCACAGCGCGCCACGCTCATCCGCCTCCCCCCACACCCGCACCCCGCACCCGAGTGCGCGAGCCGGCCCGGCCGTATCCGGTCGTCGCCGCGCCCACTCACCAGCGCGGGGCCCGGACACCGCTCCCAGAGCCGCCTGCCCGGGCCCACGCCCCTCCTCCCGCCTCCTCGGGCGTGAGCCCTTCTGCCGGCCGACGAGCGCGACGCGCTCGGCCCCGCGAGGAATCCCCACCCCGCCGGTCCCGCCGTCCCACCCGTCGAACCCGGCCTGCAGACGCCCCGACAGCACGTCGCCCTGTGCGCCGATTTCCCTACGCCCTCTGCGGAGTCCACCATGTCGAAAATCCTCTCAGCCGCCTCCTCGGCACCCCTGAACCGCCGTGGCTTCCTCGCCGCGACCGGAGCCCTGACGCTCGCCAGCGCGCTCTCCGCCTGCGGCGGCGGTGACAGCGGCTCCGGCGGCTCCTCCGCCAAGGCCGTCAGCCAGGCCGACATCGACAAGGCCATGAAGACGCCCACCGAGCTGACGTTCTGGACCTGGGTCCCGAACATCGACAAGGAGGTCGCGCTCTTCCAGCAGAAGTACCCGGCCGTCAAGGTCAAGGTGGTCAACGCCGGTCAGGGCACCCCGCAGTACACCAAGCTGCGCACGGCGCTGAAGGCCGGCAGCGGCGCCCCCGACATGGTCCAGATCGAGTACCAGGCGATCCCGACGTTCACGATCACCAACAGCCTGCTGGACCTGCGGCCCTACGGCGCCGCCGCGTTGAAGAACACGTTCGTCGACTGGACCTGGGGGCAGGTCAGCGGCACGAACGGCGAGGTGTGGGCGATCCCGCAGGACACCGGCCCGATGGGGATGCTCTACCGGCAGGACATCTTCGACAAGCACGGCATCGCGGTCCCCACCACCTGGGACGAGTTCGCCGCCGCCGCCCGCAAGCTCCACAAGGCCGACCCCGACGTCTACCTCACCAACCTCGCCGCCAACCAGGTCGCCGCCTGGCACGGTCTGCTGTGGCAGGCGGGCGCCAAGCCGTACGTCACCTCCGGCAAGAGCGACATCACCATCAGCGTCGACGACGCCGTCTCGCAGAAGCTCGGCGCCTACTGGGGCGGCCTGGCGAAGGAAGGGGTCATCGGCGTCGAACCCGACTTCACCGACTCCTGGTACGCCGCGCTCAACAAGGGCAAGTACGCCACCTGGATCACCGCTGCCTGGGGCCCCGTCTTCCTCTCCGGCTCCGCCAAGGCCACCGCGGGCAAGTGGCGAGCGGCCCCGCTGCCGCAGTGGGACGCGTCCAAGCCGAGCTCGGGCAACTGGGGCGGTTCGACCACCGCCGTCATCCGGTCCACCAAGAACCCCATCGCGGCGGCCCAGTTCGCGAAGTTCCTCAACAGCGACCCGGCCAGCGCGAAGATGTTCGCCACCGAGCAGTTCTTCTTCCCCGCGACCAAGGCCCTGCTCGCGGACGCCTCCTTCGTGGGCGACGCGCCGGCCTTCTACGGCGGTCAGAAGGTGAACCAGGTCTTCGCCGACATCAGCTCCACGGTCAGCTCCTCCTTCCAGTGGCCCCCGTTCCTCGACCAGGCGGCCACCGACTGGACCGAGACCGTCGGCAAGTCCCTGGCCGACGGCGCCGACACCGCCCGCGCGCTCGGGACCTGGCAGTCGAGGCTCACCACGTACGCCGAGAAGCAGGGCTTCACCGTCAAGGGCTGACGGACCGCCGGGTCCCGCTCCACGGCGCGGGACCCGGCCCGGTTCCCACCCTCCCCTCGCCACCCCGCACAGCAGCATCCTCTTCCCAGAAAGGGCCGATGATGACCGCCACACCCACGGCCTCCCCCAAGGGCCGGCGTCGAGACGGGCCGGGACGCCCCGGGCGCGGCGGCGCTGGCCGGCGCCGGTCAGCAGGGCCGCTGTTCGTCGCACCGTTCATGGTGCTGTTCCTCCTGCTCTTCCTCGCGCCGCTCGGCTACGCCGCCTACCTCAGCCTCTTCCAGGAGCGGCTGATCGGCGGCACCGCGTTCGTCGGCCTCGACAACTACACCCAGGCCCTCACCGATCCGCAGTTCCTCCACGGCGTCGGCCGCGTGGCGCTGTTCTTCGTGATCCAGGTGCCCGTGATGCTGCTGCTGGCACTGCTGTTCGCGCTCGCCCTCGACAGCGGCCTGCTGCGGCTCGCCCGGGTGATCCGGCTCGGCATCTTCGTGCCGTACGCCGTGCCGAGCGTGGTGGCCTCGCTCATGTGGGGCTATCTGTACGGCCCGGACTTCGGCCCGTTCGCCCAGATCGCCCGGAAGATGAGCCTGCCCGTCCCCGACTTCCTCAGCGACGGCTGGATGCTCGGCAGCCTGGCCAACATCGTGACCTGGGAGTTCGTCGGCTACAACATGATCATCCTGTACGCCGCGCTGCGCACGATCCCGACCGAGCTGTACGAGGCCGCGGCCGTGGACGGCGCAGGCGCCTGGCGCATCGCCTGGTCGATCAAGATCCCCGCCCTGCGCCCGGCGCTCCTGCTCACCCTGCTGTTCTCCGTCATCGGCAGCTTCCAGCTGTTCAACGAGCCCAAGCTGCTGATGAACATCGCCCCGGACGTCATCACGAGCTCCTACACCGCGAACCTCTACGCGTACACGCTCGCCTTCACCGGCCAGCAGGTCAACTACGCGGCCACGGTCTCCTTCCTCCTCGGCCTCGTCATCGTGATCGCCTCCTACGCCGTCCTGCTCACCGCGAACCGCAGGAGGACCCCGTGACCGCTCTCACGCAACCGGACACCGTCGCACCGACCGACGAGCGCACCGGCGGCACGAGCCGCGGCAGGCGACCCCGGCCGTCGGGCCGCCGCCGCAGCACCCCGCTGACCATCGCGATGCTGGCCGCACTCGCCTACTTCCTCCTCCCGCTGCTCTGGCTGCTGATCGCCTCGACCAAGAGCACACAGGACCTGTTCACCACCTTCGGCCTGTGGTTCTCGCACGCTCCGCAACTGCTGACGAACCTCGGGGACACCTTCACCCAGGACGACGGCGTCTTCGTGCGATGGCTGCTCAACACGGTCGTGTACGCGGGCGTCAGCGCGGTCGGCGCCGCGCTCCTCGCCGCCGCCGGCGGTTACGGCTTCTCCAAGTTCCGCTTCCGCGGCGACCGCACCGCCTTCAACCTGGTCCTCGGGGCGGTCATGGTGCCGACCACGGCCCTGGCGATCCCGACCTATCTGCTCTTCGCCAAGGCGGGCCTGGTCAACACCCCGTGGGCGATCATCCTGCCCTCCCTCGTCAACCCCTTCGGCCTCTACCTGATGCGGGTCTACGCCGAGGACGCAGTCCCGGACAGCATTCTCGAGGCCGCCCGCATCGACGGCGCAGGCGAGGCCCGGATCTTCTTCCGCATCGTCCTCAGGCTGCTCAGCCCCGGACTGGTGACCGTCCTGCTGTTCACGCTGGTCGCGACCTGGAACAACTACTTCCTGCCGTTGATCATGCTGAACGACCCGGACCTCTACCCGGTCACCGTGGGCCTCTCCTCGTGGGCGGCCCAGGCGCAGAACGGCGGCGCGGGCGCCAGCAGCGACATGTTCGCCCTGGTCGTGACCGGCTCCCTGATCTCGATCGTCCCGCTCGTCGTGGCGTTCCTGCTGCTCCAGCGGTACTGGCAGAGCGGCCTCGCCTCCGGCGGCGTCAAGCAGTAGCCCGCGCCCCTCACCCCACTCCACGTCTTCCCGGAGGTCTCCCCCTATGGCGGCTCTGCCTGCCCGTGTCCTGTTCGGCGCCGCGTACTACCACGAGTACACGCCCGCCTACGATCCCGAACTCCGCCCGGACGAACGGCTGAAGACCGACCTGGACCTGATGGCGGAGGCGAACTTCAACGTCATCCGGGTCGGCGAGTCGGTCTGGTCGACCTGGGAACCCAGCAGCGGCAGCTTCGACCTGGACTGGCTCCAGCCGGTTCTCGACGGCGCCCACGAACGTGGCATCTCCGTCATCCTCGGCACCCCGACGTACGCGGCGCCGCAGTGGCTGGCCCGCCAGTACCCGGAGATCACCGCCGAGCGTGCCACCGGGCAGCGGATGGGCTGGGGAGCCCGGCAGGAGATCGACTTCACCCACCCCGCGTTCCGCTTCCACGCCGAGCGGGTGATCCGGAAGATCGCGGCACGCTACGCCGACCACCCGGCGGTCATCGGCTGGCAGGTCGACAACGAACCGGGCCTGCACCTCTTCCACAACCGCGGTGTCTTCCAGCGGTTCGTGGACCACCTGCGGGAGAAGTACGGCGACGTCGAGACCCTGAACCGCGAGTGGGGACTGGTCTACTGGTCGCACAGGCTGTCCGACTGGTCCGACCTGTGGACGCCCGACGGCAACGAACAGCCCCAGTACGACGTCGCCTGGCGGGAGTTCCAGGCCCGCCAGGTCACCGAGTTCATCGGCTGGCAGGCCGACATCGTCCGCGAGTACGCCCTCGACGGGCAGTTCGTCACCACCTGCATCTCGTACACCCGCCAGGGGGTGGCCGACGACGAGCTCGCCGCCCGACTCGACATCGCCTCCGGCAACCCGTACTACGACATGCAGGACGGACTCCTGCTCCCCGACCCCACCCCCGACACCCACGAGCAGGTCTGGAAGACCACCGGCGTCTGGTCGATGTACCAGACCGCCGACTGGATGTTCTCCTCCCGCCAGGAGCCCTTCCTCGTCACCGAGACCAACGCCCAGAGCATCGGCTTCCCGTGGGACAACCGGCCGGGCTACGACGGCCAGTGGCGCCAGGCGGCCTGGGCGCACGTGGCGCGCGGCGCGCGGATGATCGAGTACTGGCAGTGGCAGACCCTGCGCTTCGGCGCGGAGACGTACTGGGGCGGCGTCCTCCCGCACAGCGGACAGCCGGGCCGCACGTACGCCGAAGTGGCCCGTCTGGGCGCGGAGTTCGAGAAGGCCGGTCCGCTGGTCGCCGGACTCGAACCGGACGCAGACATCACGATGGTCTATTCGACGCCGAGCAAGTGGCTCATGCAGAAGTACCCACCGCTCGCGACAGCGGAAGGCGGACCGGACGCCGCCGCCTACCACCGCCTCTTCGACCCCTTCTACCGCGGCGCCTTCGACGCGCGCCGTCAGGTGCGGATCGTCCACGCCCGGCAGCTCGGGGACCTGACCCCGACGGAGGCCGCACGGCGCCACCCGGTCCTCGTCGTCCCGGCCCTGTACGTCGTCGACGACGTCACCCTCGACCGGCTGGCGGCCTACGCCGAAGCGGGCGGCCACCTGGTCCTCGGACCCCGCACCGGCTACGCCGACCACGAGGCCCGTGCCCGGCTCACCCCGGCCCCCGGCCGCCTCGCCGACGCGGCGGGGGCGACGTACGACGAGTTCGGCAACCTCCACGGGGAGGTCCCCGTGCACAGTGCGCCCGGCAGCCCGCTGCGGCTCCCGGAGTCCGCCACCGCGACCCACTGGATCGAGTGCCTGAACGTCACCGACGCCGAGGTGCTCGCCGGATACGACCACCCGCACTTCGGCCGCTGGCCGGCCGTCACCACCCGGCCCCACGGCGCGGGCCGGGTCACCACCGTCGGCACGGCGCCGGGCCGCGACCTCGCCCGGGCGCTCGCCGAATGGCTGGCGCCCGCCCCGGGCCACGCGTGGCAGGACCTTCCCGAGACGGTCACCGCGACGACCGGCGTCTCTCCCGACGGCCGCCGGGTCCACATCGTTCACAACTGGAGCTGGGAGTCCGCACGCGTGAGCGCGCCGGCCGATCTCTCCGACGTTCTGGACGGCACGTCCGTTCCCGCCGGCACACCGCTGGACCTCGGTCCCTGGGACGTCCGCGTGCTGATCACCGCAACACCGTGATTTCCCCGAAGGAGGGGCAGTGAAGAGAAGTACCGCAGCAAAGGCGCTGGGCAGCTCCATCGCGGCAGCGGCACTGCTGGCCGGCTCCGTGGCCGGCGCGCAGGCGTACAACCCCACGGGCGGGACCATGTACCGGCTGGGCGGTGAGCCGTGCCTGAAGGGGCGGGGCAACTGCGCGGTCTACCCGAAGTCGGCCGAGCTCCCGAGCGGGCGGCTGGTCGCGTCGTTCGAGAAGTCGACGGTCGTGACGTCGTCGGGCAGCGCGGCCGGACAGACCCTCCCGGTCTACAAGAGCGACGACGACGGGACGAGCTGGCAGCCGCTGTCGGAGGTCAAGGCGCCCGCCGACCTCTCCAAGGACCCGAAGTACGCCAAATACACGAGCAACTGGACCAACCCCTACCTGTACGTCCTCCCGCAGAAGGTCGGCGGGATGAAGGCAGGCACGCTCCTGCTGGCCAGTGTCGTCTCCGGCGACGACCACTACTACACGGAGCACAAGGCGGCCGACCCGAACTGGACCCCGTCCAACGACGGCGACCGCAGCGATCTGGCCATCGCCCTGTACTCCAGCACCGACGACGGCAGGACCTGGAAGATCGTCAACGTCGTGGCGACGGGCGGCTGGCAGGGCGGAAGCGCGGGCGCGGTCGGCCAGAACGTCGCCGCCGCCAACAAGAACCGGCAGGTGGACCCGCTCTGGGAGCCGTACCTGATGGTCTACAAGGGCAAGCTGGTCTGCTACTACTCCGACGAGAACGACTACGTCGGCTTCGACCCGGTCACCGGCGTTCCCAAGCCGGACCCCGCGAACGACACGGCCGCCGACTCACACGGCCAGATCCTCGTGCACCGGACCTGGGACGGCAGGAGCACCGACTGGAGCGCCCCCGTCGTCGACGTCTCCGGATCCGTCCAGGACATGGGCGGCGGCAAGACGGAGACCGGCGGCGGCCGGCCGGGCATGACCAACGTCGTGCCCACGGCCGACGGCAAGTGGATGCTCACCTTCGAGTACTGGGGCGGCGGGGCCAACACCCGCTATGTCATCGCCGACGACCCGCTGAAATTCTTCCGGCGCAGCCAGACGGGCATGCCGGTCGGCTCGCTGCCGGTCGTCGCCGGTTCCCGTCCGCTCGCGGGCGGCGGCAGCCCGGTCCTGATCCGGCTGCCCGGCGGGCGCCTGGTCTACAACGCGGCGAACAGCGGCAGCGTCTGGGTCAACGACAGCGGACGCAGCGACGGCGTGTGGACGGAGTACCAGACGACGTCGTCGGCCGGCTACAGCCGCAACCTCCAGTACGTCGAAGGCACCGGCCGCGTGGCGATCCTCAACAACCAGGGCACGTCCACGATCGCCTTCGCCGAGGTCGACCTCGGCGAGTCGGCCGGCGCCTACTACCGGCTGGTCAACCGCAGGACCGGCCAGGTGATCGGCACCGGCAACAGGACGAACGACGCGAACCTCGGCAACGGGAACACGCCGGACGTGGCCCTGGAGGACTCCGGCGCGGCGGCGAACCGGGACACCCAGTACTGGCACGTGGTGACCGAGCCCAACGGCGGCACGACCCTGCTGAACAGGTCGGGCGGCCGTGCCGCGGCCGTCTGGACGGGCAACGCCACCGCCGGGCAGCGCATAGGCCAGTGGGTCGACAACAGCGCGACCGGCAGCTGGACCCTCGTCAAGAGCTCCGACGGCTACTACAGGCTCCAGGCCGTCAGGAACACGAGCCTCTTCCTGACCGGCGCGTCCACGTCGGCGCCGCTGACCCTCCAGACCGCGGCCGACGACGGCTCGCAGGACTGGAAGCTCGTCCGCTAGCCCCTGGTGGTCCGGCAGCAGTGCCGGACCACCGCCCGCGCCGCATCCGCGCCGAAGCATCGACGAGAACACCACAACCGAGCAGTTCGCCGAGGAAGCCCGCTGGAACGCGGCCTGCCACCGGCTCGCCCAAGCCCTGTGAGGGCGGTCCCTCAGGACCGGTCGCTCAGCGCGTGACCGCCCCCAGCCAGGTGTCGACGACGGCCGCGAGGGCGTCCTGACCGGTGAACACGTGTCCGTTCATGCCGACGGCCTGCGCCGCGCGGACGTTCTCCTCGCGGTCGTCGACGAAGAGGACGTCGGTGGGTGCGGCGTGCAGGGCGCTCACGCAGTGCCGGAAGGCGGCCGGGTCGGGCTTGGCCGCACCGATCTTCCCGGAGAAGGCGACGTGGTCGAGACCGTGCAGCCAGGACTGGGCGGTGACGAAGGCGTCCGCGTGGTCTGCGGGGATGTTGGACAGCAGGGCGACCCGGGCACGGTCGCGCAAATGCTGCACGTAGGCGACCATGCGGTCGTCGACGCGGGACCAGCTGTCGATGTCGGCGAGCCTCAGCTCCTCGATCGCGCAGGCGTCGGCGGGGCGGGACACCGCGTGCAGGACGTCCGTCCAGTACGCGGCCGCGGTGTGCCGTCCGGAGTCGTAGGGCGGGCGGTGGGTCCAGTAGGCCGTGGTGAAGGCGTCGGGGGAGGCCTGGCAGCGGGCGGCCATCTTCTCCAGGGCGCCCGGACGCTGGTGGCGGGCGATGACCCCGAAGAGGTCGAAGAGTACGACGCGGCGGCGTTCGGCGGACATGGCGGTCCCTTTCCTTGAATTCTCGGCCGTTCGGTTCAGTGCCGGTGGGGCAGGGCGCGGGCGAGTGAGTCGAGCGCGTCCAGCGGGTCGGGTCCCGCCGGGGCGAGGACGACGCTGGTCGCACCGGCCGCATGACGGGCGTCGATTGCCGCGCAGGCCTGTGCGGGGGTGCCGGAGATGCTCAACGCGCGGACCCAGTCGGCGGGCATCGTTCGGGCGAAGTGCCGCGCGTCGGGGCTCGCGGCGCGGTGCGCGCGCAGCTCCTCGGCGAAGGGCAGGGGGTCGATGTGCGCGGCCCACTGCGGTTCGCCGACCGATTCCAGGACGGTGCGGACGCGGGCCGACGCGGCCTCCTCGTCGTCGTCCACGGCGGCGGCGTCGTAGACGACGATCTCCGCAGGGTTCGCGGCGGCGGGGCCCAGGTGGCGCAGGGAGGCGGTGATGTAGCCGGGTGCGGCGGGCTCGGCCAGGAGGAGTCCGTCGGCGACCTCGCCCGCGACCGCCTGCGACTTGGGACCGCGCACACCCAGGATCACCGGCGGGACGACGTCCGGGACCTCGGTGACGACCACGCCTTCACAGCGCACGTACCGGCCGTTCTCGGGGCCGGGCTCACCGGCGATGAGCAGGCGCAGCGCTCTCGCGTACTCCTTGATCAGCGTCAGCGGACTGGCGGGCCAGGAACCGGCCTGGCGCATCCATCCGGGCATGCCGTGACCGATTCCCGCGATGAGCCGGCCGGGGTGGAGCTGCGCGAGCGTGGCCAGCTCCATCGCGGCGAAGCACACGTTGCGGGCGCCGGCGGGCATGATCCCGATGCCGACCGTGAGCTTCGTGGTGGCGGCCAGGACGGTGGCGGCCTGGGCGACACCGCCGCGCCAGCCGAGGTCCTCCACCACCCAGACCTGGTCGAACCCCAGCTCCTCGGCGCGCCGGACATAGGGCAGCACCTCTGCGACGGGGAGGTCCAGGGGCAGCATGACACCGACACTGCGGTGGGCGGGACGTGCGTGGGGCTCGGACATCGGGGGCTCCTTCGGTCGGCTCGGGGCTTCGTGGACCGGCCGTGGCGACCGGGGGAGGGGAGAGCTTGTGCGGCACGGTTGTCAGGGACCGTGCCGCACAAGCGGTCAGTGGCTGCCGACCGCCGCCTCGCGCGGGCGGGTGCGGTCCGGTGCGGTGTGCAGCACTCGGGCTCCCACGGCGGTGGTCACGCACAGCAGGGTCAACAGGACGAAGGCGTGGTCGAGGGCCACGAGTCGGGTCAGCCAGCCGATCACGGCGGGGCCGGCGAGCATCCCGACGTAGCCGAGCCCGGCGACGCGGGAGACATTGGCCCCGGCGGCGGAGGGGTCGGCGTGCCCGGCCGCGCTGAACAGCTGCGGGACGCAGCCGGACAGGCCCAGGCCGAACAGCGCCCAGCCGGCGAACACGGTCCACAGCGACGGGCCTAGGGTCACGAGGGTCATTCCGACGGCGGCCGTGGCCGCGCCGTGCCGCAGGATCGCCATGGAGCCGAACCGCGCGGCGATCCGGTCGGCGAGCAGCCGTCCGACGGTCATGGCCGCGGCGAAGGCGCCGTAGGCGAAGGCCGCCGTGCCGGCGGGCGCACCGAGGACGTCCTTCATGTGCAGGGCGCTCCAGTCGTTGGCGGCGCCTTCGCACAGCATGACCATCAGGGCCAGGACGGCCAGCAGCCAGACCCGGCCCGTCGCGCCGCGGCCCCCGGCCGTCGGCGACGTCTCCGTCTCCTCCGCCGGGCCGGGGCCTTCCGCCGCGGGGGCGGCCGGCAGCAGGGCGCGAGCCGAGGCCAGGGCGACCACGATGCCCGCTGCTCCCATGGCGGCCATGCCCACGGCCGGGGGCAGGCCGGCGCTCGCCGCGCCCGCTCCGGCGAGTGCGGCGAGGACGCCTCCTATGGAGAACGTGGCGTGGAAGCCGGACATGACGGGGCGGCCGTAGGCCTTCTCCACGTGTATCGCGTGGGCGTTCATGCTCACGTCCAGGCAGCCGTTGCAGAACCCGAAGACCAGCAGTGCGGCGGCCAGCGTCCACGGATCGTGGGCGAGGCCGGGCAGGAACAGGGTCGCGCCGCACAGGACGCCGCCGGCGGGCACGACGGTGCGGGTGCCGAGGCGGTCGGTCAGGGGACCGGCCACCTGCATGCCGGTGAAGGCTCCGAGCCCGAGGACGACCAGCAGGCCGCCGAGGGCGGCGTGGCTGATGCCCACGCGCTCCTCGACGGCGGGGATGTGCACGACCCAGGTGCCCAGCAGCGTGCCGTAGAGGACGAAGTAGGCGTAGGTCGCCACTCGGGCGTCTCGCAGGGAACGATCCATGCCGCCATCGTAACGAACATTTTCCATGTTCGAAAATCGAGCGAATGAACATGTTACTTGTTCATTCTCCGGTGGTGTTCAATCGCGGTATGAGCAACGCACACCGGCACGGGTTGATCGCGAAGGCCGTCCGGGACTCCGGCGGCGCCACGGTCCAGGAACTCGCGGAGCTGACCGGCGCCTCCGAGATGACCATCCGGCGCGACCTCGACACCCTCGCCGCCCAGGGCGTCCTCGAACGCGTCCGCGGAGGCGCGCGCACGCTGCTGCTCCGCGGCGAGGAACCCCCCTTCGCGCTGCGCTCCCACGAGGCGGTCGGCGTCAAGCGCCGGATCGCCGCCGAGGTGTGCGCCCTCATCGCCGACGGCGAGAGCGTCGTGCTGGACAGCGGCACCACCTGCCTGGAGGTCGCGCGGCTCCTGCGGGAACGGCCCGTCACCGTGATGCCCCTGTCCCTGCAGGCCGTCCACCTGCTCGGCGGGACGCCCGGCCGGGCCACACTGGTCGTGCCCGGCGGACAGCCCCGCGCCGCCGAGGGAGCCCTCACCGGCCCCCTCGCCCTCGCCTCCCTGGCCGCCCTGCGCTTCGACACGGCCGTCATCGGCTGCTGCGGGCTGACCGCGGCCGACGGGCTGACCGCCTACGACCTCGACGACGCCGCGGTGAAGAAGGCGAGCATCGCCTCCGCCCGCCGCGTCGTCGCGGCCGCCGACGGCAGCAAGCTCGGCCACACCGCCTACGCCCACGTCGGGCCGGCCGCCCTCCTGAACACCCTCGTCACCGACACCGGAGCCGCCGCCGACGAAGTCGCCGCCCTCGAGGCCGGCGGCACCGTCGTCCGTACCGTCTGACGGACCTCCCGGCCCCGGCGTCACCCCGTCGACGTCCTCAGGAGCGAGGCGGCCTTCTCGCCGATCATGATGGCGGGAGCGTTCGTGTTCCCGGTGACGAGGGTCGGCATGACCGACGTGTCCGCCACCCGGACGTTCTCGAGCCCGTGCACACGGAGTTCGTGGTCGACGACCTTGCCCATCATGCAGGTACCCGACGGGTGGTAGAAGGAGAAGGACTGCGTGCGGATGAAGTCGTCGACGTCCTGGTCACGGTCCGAGAGGGGGGCGAGTCCGGCGTCGGCGGCCGCGCGCAGATCCGACTGCAGCACGGCCGTCAGCCGCTGCTCGCGGGCGATGCGCATGCACAGCCGGACGCCCTCCCGCAGCCGCCTGCGGTCGTCGGGGTCGGCGAGGTAGTTGTGGAAGATGCGCGGCTTGGCGTAGGGGTGGGAGTGCCGCAGTCGCACCCAGCCGCGGCTCGCGGGCCGTGCGACATACGGACCGAACGACATCCCGGGCTCGAGCGGCGCGGCCAGACCCTCGTCACGGACGATGCCCAGCGCGGCGTGGACCTGGATGTCCGGAGCGGGCACGTCGTCGCCGGAGCTGAAGAAGCCGCCGACCTCGTTCCAGGCCATCGGGCCCGCGCCCTGCTCGCGCAGGAGCCGCTCCTCCGCGGAGGTGTCCGGTCCCAGGAGCGGTTCGGCGTCGCTGAAGAAGCTGATGAAGCACCCGGTGTGGTCCTGCATGTTCCTGCCGACGTCGGGCAGGTCGTGCAGCGGGGTGACCCCTCCCGCGGAGAGCTCGTCGGCCGGGCCGACGCCCGACTGGAGCAGCAGGTGGGGCGAGTTGTAGGCGCCGAGGGACAGCACGATCTCCCGGTCGACCCGGATCGTCCGGACGGTTCCGAGGTGGTCGACCTCCAGGCCGGCGGCCCGCGCGCCGTCGAAGCTCAGGCGCAGAGCGGTCGTCGAGGCAAGCACGGTGAGGTTCGGACGGCCCGCGGCCGGCTCCAGGAACGCCATCGCGCTGCTGCACCGCAGACCGTTGCGCTGCGTGACCTGGTGATAGCCCACGCCCTCCTGCCCGGACCCGTTGAAGTCCGGGTTGAGCTTGTACCCCGCGTCCTGGGACGCCTCGACCCATGCCGTCAGCAGCGGATGGACGGAGCGGGGATCGCTGACGGTGAGGGGGCCGCCGACGCCGTGGAAGTCGTCGGCGCCGCGCTCGTTGTCCTCGGACTTCTTGAAGAACGGCAGGACGTCGTCGTATCCCCAGCCGGGGTTGCCGAGCCGCTCCCAGGTGTCGTAGTCGTAGCGGTGACCGCGGACGTACAGCATCGTGTTCATCGAGCTGGTGCCGCCGATCACCCGCCCGCGGGGCAGATAGGCGCGGCGTCCGCCGAGCCGCGGCTCGGGCTCCGTCCCGAAGTCCCAGTCGAACTGTGTCTTGAGCTGCTGCGAGAACAGAGCGGGGATCTCGAAGAGGCGGCCGCGGGCCGGCGGCCCCGCCTCGATCAGCGCGACCGTGACATCGGGATCCTCGGACAGCCGGGCCGCGACCGCGCAGCCGGACGAGCCGGCCCCGACGACGACGTAGTCATACGATTCCCTGTCCATTGCGCCTCCGTGGAACTGCGTCGCCTGATCGGCGTGTGGTGCTTCCTGGTGAGGTTAGGGACGTCAGACCCGCGCAGCCCATGCACGAAGTGAGCGACTCGGGCGGCAGCCGTTACTCATTCCGTGCATGTGCCGCATCCGTGCCACTGCTTAGGCTCGTTTCGCAAACACCGCCGCGAAGAGGGGCCCGACTCATGTCCGACCCGGTCCGTCAGGACTACACACCCCCCGAGCTGCGCCCCGGTGCCCTCGTCTCACCCGGCACCGCCGAGGAGATCGGCACAGACGTCCTGATCATCGGCTCCGGCATGGGCGGGTCCTCGCTGGCCTGGGCGCTGAAGGACTCCGGTCTCGACGTACTCGTCGTGGAGCGGGGCAGTTTCCTTCCCCGTGAACCGCAGAACTCGCAGCCGGCCGAGATGTACCTCAAGGGCCGGTACAAGAACGCCGGCCATTGGTACGACGGCGGCACCGGCAGGCCGTTCGCACCCGGCGTCTACTACTGGGTGGGGGGAAACACCCGTTTCTACGGCGCCATGCTGCCCCGTTTCCGCCGCAGCGACTTCACCGAGGTGCAGCACCACGAGGGCGTCTCGCGCGCCTGGCCCTTCGACTACGACGACCTGGAGCCCTTCTACACCGCGATGGAGGAGCTGCTCCAGGTGCACGGGCAGACCGGCGAGGACCCGACCGAGCCGCCCCGCTCCAAGCCCTACCCGTATCCGGCGCTGCGGCACGAACCGGAGATCGAGCGGTTCTCACGGTCGCTGCGCCGGCAGGGCCTGCACCCGTTCCACACGCCGAACGCCCTGAACATCGAGACCCAGGCCGATCGCGCCGCCGTGACGACCGCCGACGGCTGTCCGGACGAGACGGGCATGAAGTCCGACGCGGAGAACCGGCTACTCCTCCCCGCGCTGCGCGACGGCGTGAACATCCTCACGGGCGCGGAGATCACCCGCCTGATCACCTCGCCCGACGGCCGGAGAATCGTCGCCGCCGAGGCACGGCACGCGGGCCGCACCCTCCGCATCAACGCCCGGTCCTTCGCCCTGGCCGGCGGGGCCGTCAACTCGGCCGCACTGCTGCTCCGTTCGGCCGACGACGCGCACCCCCGGGGTCTCGCCAACTCGTCGGGCCTGCTCGGCCGCAACTACATGGTCCACAACAGCACCTTCTTCGTCGGGGTCAACCCCCTGCGGACCAACCCCACGAAGTGGCAGAAGACGCTCGGCCTGAACGACTTCTACGAAGCCGGACCGGGCACGCGCTTCCCGCTCGGGAACCTCCAGATGCTGGGCAAGCTGCAGGCCCCCATGCTCAAGCCCGCGCGTCCGTGGGCGCCGACCTGGGCCCTGAAGCTCATGGCGGCCCGAAGCCTCGACATCTACCTGACGACCGAGGACCTCCCCTCCCGGGACAACAGGGTGCGGGTGGACGGCGACCGCATCCTCATCGACTGGACGCCGACCAACCTCGCGCCCCACCACGAACTGGTGCGCCGGGTCACCCGGGCGGTCCGCAGAGCCGGCTACCCGCTGATCTTCACCCAGCGCATGGGGATCGAGACCAACTCCCACATGTGCGGAACGGCCGTCGCGGGTCACGACCCGACGCGGAGCGTGCTCGATCCCCTGTGCCGCAGCCACGACGTGGAGAACCTCTGGCTGGCCGACTCGTCGTTCTTCCCGTCCTCCGCGGCGCTGAACCCGGCGCTGACGATCGGCGCGAACGCCCTGCGCATCGCCCCGTCCCTCGCCCGGGCGACGAAGGACTGACGGCACGGCGGGCGGACGCGCCGCGAGGTCACGTCCGCCGCAGGGTCGGCCTGCGCAGCAGGTCGTGTCCGCGCACGGCCAGCTGCAGCCGCTGCTGGTTGTTGACCTGAGTGAGGTCGAGGCCGAGGATCTCGGAGAGCCTGTCCAGGCGGTGGTAGAGGGTGCGTCGCTGGATGAAGAGCTCCTCCGCCGCGCGTGCCTTGTTGCCGCCGCAGTCGAGGAACGTGCGCAGGGTGGGCAGCAGGGGGTTCTTCGCCAGCGCGTCGTGCTCCAGAAGCGGACCGAGCTCGTCCTCGACGTAGCGGCGGAGCTCGGGACCCTCGGAGAGGGCGACCAGGAGGCGCAGCGCCCCCAGATCGTCGAAATGGCGCACTTCCGCGGTCGAGGCCGCGGCCGCGACGGACGCCGCGCTGCGGCTCTGGCGCAGTGCCAGGGGGAGCACCGCCGGCTCCACGATCCGGCTGACGCCGCCCCGTATTCCGTGATCGGTCAGCAGAGCCGGCACCCGGGCGGCGTCGGCCCGGGTGGGCAGGCCCACGACCGCCACGTCGAAGTCCCCGGTGTCGCCCACGACGGCGGGCCAGCCCGCCTCCCGCAGAACGTGGGCGAGGAGGTGGTCCTTGGTCGGCTCCTCGTCCCCGGCCCAGGCCGTGACGACGATCAGGTCCCGTCCGCGCAGGTCCTGGCCGAGCGCCAGAGCGAGGGTCACGAACCGCTCTCCCGTGATGTCGCCGAGCAGCAGCCGGTTGAGCAGCGCCGTCTGACGCTGGGACGCACGGGCGCCGCTCTCCCGCTCGCTCAGCAGCGAGATCGCCACGGCCGCGGCGGCGCGCTCCAGCGTGCGCAGTTCCGGCGGGCTCGGCCGCTTCCCCCCGTGCAGAAGGTGGAGCCAGCCCCACGACTCGCCCCGGAGCACCACGGGCTGGCGAGCACATGGCGCTACCTCGCGGAACGACGCCGCCGAGGCGGTCGGAACCCCGGGGCCCTGCGGCGACAGCGAGGGGTGGCGCTCGTGGATCGCCCGGGAGTGCGCACTCCACGCGTCGACGACCTCGTCGGCCGCCGGGGTCGCGCCTCCGTACGCCAGCATCTGATGGGCGACGTCCTCCAGCACCACGGGGTGCCCGGTGCGCCGGGCCAGTTCCCTGACCACGCCGACGTAGTCCTCGTCCGCCAGGAGCAGGTCCATGAACGCCTGGCTGGTGGCCTCTTCGGCGATCAGCTGTTTGATGCGCATCCCGACCAGCACCTCGTGGACCTGGGCCGACGTCTCGACGAAGGGGATCTCGTCGGCGAGCCCCACCAGGGGCAGGCCGGCCGCCTCCGCCTCCTCGATCACGGCCTCCGGCATGGAGGAGAACATGCGCCCGGCCAGTTCGACGACGAGGACGGCAGCGTGGGCGTCCGCGAGCCGTCGGATGAAGGCGCGCTGCTCGAGCTGGGTCGCGCCCATGCCGAGGCCGGCCGTCAGCAGCATCTCCTGCCCGGTGAGAAAGCGATGGATGTCCGGGATCTCGCCCGTGTGCACCCAGCGCACCGGGCGGTCCAGATTCTTCTCCCCGGCGTACACGCGCACGGTGGTGCGGGTGAACACCTCCAGCTCCAGCGCGGCGCGAACAGTCAGGACGTCAGCCATGAGCCACAACCTCGGTGTGTGCAGGATCCACGGCCAATATTGCACACCCTGTGCCTGTCGCCCCACCTCCCGTTTCCCCAGACTTCAGGGCAAGCCCGCAGGCACGATCCCTGCAAGGAGTGCAGAGTGTCAGCCCAACACAAGATCATCAAGGCCCCGGTCGCCGCGAAGACGTCGCGGACCAGCCGGCCGGAAATCATCGAGACCGTCACCGACGTGATCGCCGACATACGGCAGAACGGCGACGCGGCCGTGCGCCGCTGGTCGCAGAAATTCGACGACTGGAGTCCCGAGTCCTATCGGCTCGGCCCCGACCAGATCGCCTCCGTCGTCTCCTCCGTCCCCGAGACGGTCCTCGACGACCTGCGCTTCGTCCAGAAGCAGGTCCGCGGCTTCGCCCAGGCGCAGCGGGACTCCCTCACCGACTTCGAGGTGGAGACGCTGCCCGGCGTGTTCCTGGGGCAGCGCAACATCCCCGTCGGCGCGGCCGGCGCCTACGTGCCCGGCGGCCGCTACCCCCTCACCGCGTCGGCCCACATGACCGTCCTGACCGCCAAGGTCGCGGGCGTCGAACGGGTCGCCGCGACCACCCCGCCCGACCGGGGGGCGCCGCCGCCCGTCAGCATCGCCGCGATGCACCTGGCCGGGGCCGACGAGATCTACGTCATGGGCGGTGTCCAGGCCGTGGCCGCGCTGGCGCTTGGCACCGAGACGATCGCCCCGGTCGACATGCTCGCCGGTCCCGGCAACGCCTACGTGGCGGAGGCCAAGCGCCAGCTCTTCGGCGAGGTCGGGATCGATCTCTTCGCCGGCCCGACGGAGGTGCTGATCGTCGCGGACGGCACGGCGGACCCGTTCGTGGTGGCGACGGACCTGTTGTCCCAGGCCGAGCACGGACCCGACTCCCCGGCGGTGCTCATCACCACCTCGCAGGAGGTGGGCGTGCAGACCGTCTCCTGGGTGGAGCGGCTGCTGCCCGACCTGTCCACCGGAGAGGTCGCCGGGCGCGCCTGGCGCGACCACGGCGAGGTGATCGTGGTCCCCACCCTGGACGCCGCCTACGAACTCGCCGACGAGTACGCCAGCGAGCACGTCCAGATCCTCACCGCCGAGCCCCGCGAGGCCCTGCACCGGATGCGCAACTACGGCGCCCTGTTCCTCGGGGACAAGACGTGCGTGGCGTACGGCGACAAGGTCATCGGCACCAACCACGTGCTGCCCACGCTGGGCGCGGCCCGCTACACCGGCGGTCTCTGGGTCGGCAAGTACCTCAAGACCGTGACCTACCAGGAGATCGGCGACGCCGGATCCAGCGCCCGGCTCGGTGAGATCTGCGGCAGGGCCTCGCGCATCGAGAACTTCGAAGGACACGCGCGCTCGGGGGACGTCCGCGCCGCGCGTTACGGATCGGCCCGGCTGGACTGGACCGACCACGCCTTCGAGCAGAGCTGATCCGCGATGACGGATCGCGATTTACGCCGGACCGCACGCGCGGCACGGCAGCCGTTCGACAAGGAGCACCTCCCCCTCGACCCACGGAGATCGTCATGTCAGCTACGGACAACGAGGCGCACACGGCGCCCCCATCCACCACCGTGAACCCCTCGGACGGCAGCGCACGCCCCGTCTCGTCGGCCGAGGACGCGGAACTGCTCGCCGTGCTCGGCTACGAGCAGAAGTTCGACCGCAAGGTCAGCCTGTGGGGCAACTTCGCCCTGGGCTTCGTGTACCTCTCGCCACTCGTGGGTGTCGTGTCCCTCTTCGCCGTCGGTCTGGCGACCGCCGGCGGACCGTCCATCTTCTGGATCGGCATCGTCGGGTTCGGGCAGTTCCTCGTCGCGCTGGTCTTCGGAGAGGTCGTCTCGCAGTTCCCGCTCGCGGGCGGGCTCTACCAATGGGTCAGACGGCTGTGGAACGGGCGTTATGCCTGGTTCAACGCGTGGATCTACATCTGCACCATCACCATCGGCATCACCAGCACCGCACTCTTCAGCTCGGACTTCCTGGCCAGCCTGGTCGCCGGAACCGCCGACGAGCCCGGCATCAGCTCCACCCCCGCCCAGCGGCTGTGGATCGCCGTCGGCATGACCGTCGTCTGCCTGATCTGCAACTGTTTCGGCACCAGGACCCTGGCCCTGATCTCGAAGATCGGACTCGCCGCGGAGCTGATCGGCATCGTCGTCGTCGGCCTCTACCTGCTGATGTTCGAACGGCACAACTCCGTCTCGATCTTCTTCGAGACCAGCAGCTCCAACCACGACAACTACTTCATGGCCTTCATCGCCGCCTCGCTCGTCGGCCTCTTCCTCTTCTACGGCTTCGAGGCGTGCGGCGAGATCGCGGAAGAGGTCCCCAACCCCTCGCGCAGCATCCCGCGGGCCATGCAGCTCACCGTGGCCGTCGGCGGAGTCGCCGCGCTCCTCGCGTTCGTCGGGTACGCACTCGCGGCTCCGGACCTCGCATCGATCCTGTCGGGCGAGGACACCAACCCGATCCCCGCGATCCTGCAGAACTCGCTCGGCATCGTGGGCACGAAGGCGGTGCTCACCGTCATCATCACGTCGTTCATCGCGGGTGTGATGAGCCAGCAGGCCGCCGCGAGCCGGATCGTCTTCTCCTTCGCCCGCGACGACATGTTCCCCGGATCCCGCGTCTTCTCGAAGATCTCCCGCAGGCACCGGGTCCCCATGAACGCGTTGCTGGCCGTGAACGTCGTTCCGCTGCTGATCTACGTGTTCGTCTTCTACTCCCCGGACTCCCTCACCAAGATCGTGTCGTTCCAGGTGCTGGCCGGATACGCGGCGTTCATGATGGTCGTACTGGCCGCGCTGCGGATGCGTCTGAAGGGCTGGCGTCCCGCCGGAGCCTGGACCCTCGGCCGCTGGGGCATGGTGGTCAATGTGGCGGCCCTGGCCTACGGAGTGCTCGGGATGGTCCTTCTCGCGTGGCCCACCGGCGGCCCGGGAACCTCGCTCGTGGACCAGTGGATCGCGCTCGTCGGCTTCCTCGTCGTCTCGGCCGTGGGCCTGGTGTACCTGCTGACCGCGAAGCCGGAGCGCAAGTCCACCGCGCCGGAGGGCGACGCGATGGAGGTGGCCGAACGTCTGCGCAGCCGCGCCGCGGCCCTCGGCGGCACGAGTGGAGGAGACCTCGCATGACCCGCGTCCTGTATCTGTACGGAGGCTGGCCGGGGCACAAGCCCTACCAGGTGGCCGAGGAATGGGCTCTCCCGATCTTCAGGAACCTCGGATACGACGTCGAGGAGAGCAACGACGTCTTCTCGCTGGACGCCGATCTCACCGGCTACGACCTCATCGCGCTCAACTGGAACAACGCCCTGCTGTCCGAGGGGCTGACGGCCGCTCAGGAGTCGAGCCTGCTGGGGGCGGTGGAGAACGGCACCGGCGTCGCCGCCTGGCACGGCGCTGCCGCCGCGTTCCGCACCAGCCTCAAGTACCACTGGCTGATCGGCGGCAGCTTCCTCGAACACCCCGCGGGGGAGGGCGTGAAGTACCCCTACGAGGTCACCGTCACGGACACCGGCCACCCGATCACCGCCGGGGTGAAGGACTTCCGGGTCGCGTCGGAGCAGTACTACATGTCCGTCGACCCCAACAACCACGTCCTGGCCGAGACCGCCTTCACCGGCGAACACCTGCCCTGGCTGGAGGGGAAGACGATCCCGCAGGCATGGACCCGGACGTGGGGACGGGGCCGCGTCTTCTACAGCGCGGTCGGACACGACCTCGACGACCTCCAGAACCCGGACGTCACCCGCCTGTGCACCCAGGGCTTCGCCTGGGCCGCCCGTCAGAACGCCTGATCCCACCGTCCGACCCGAGCTGTTTGGGAGCACATCATGCCTGTCCTCACCGGAGGCCAGATCGTCGCGCGGACCCTGCGCAACTACGGGGTCGACGTCGTCGCCGGCATCCCCGGCCACGGCATCTGGTCACTGACCGACGCCTTCCTCGACGACGAGTCCAGGATCCCCTTCGTCCAGACCTTCCACGAGCAGAGCGCCGTCCACCTCGCCGACGGCTACTACCGCGTCACCGGCCGCCCGCAGGCCGCCGTGACCTCCATCGGCGCCGGAGCCAGCAACACCGTCATCGGCATGGGCACCGCGTTCACGGACTCCACCAGCGTGCTCGTCGTCACCGGCGGCCCGCCGACCCACATGCGCGGCCACGGACTGCTGCAGGAACTCGACCGCTACACGGCCAACGACTTCCCCAAGGTGGCCGAGGCCGTCAGCAAGCGGCACTGGGTCGTCACCCGGGTCGAGGAGCTCCCCTTCGTCCTGCACCGCTGCTTCAACTCGATGCTGACCGGCCGCCCGGGCCCGGTGCACCTCGAAGTCCCCATGGACGTACAGGCCGAGGCCGCGAACGTCGAACTCCACGACCTGGAGCGCCGCATCCCCGTCGGCCGCCAGCACCCCGACCCGGAAGCGATCGACCGTGCCGTGGACGTGCTGCGCGCGGCCGACCGCCCGGTCATCGTGGTCGGCGGCGGTGCGATCACGTCCGAGGCGTCCGACCAGGTCCTCGCGCTCGCCGAGCGGTGGCAGATCCCGGTCGTCACCACGTGGAACGGCAAGAGCGCCTTCCCCGAGGACCACGAACTGTTCGCCGGCAGCGTCGGCCAGACCGGCACGATGACCGGCAACGCGATCGCCAGCTCCGCCGACGTCGTCGTCTCGGTCGGCTGCCGCTTCACCGACTGGTCCGCCTCCAGCTACGCCAAGGGCGTCACTTTCTCCATCCCGCCCGCCAAGCTCATCCACATCGACATCGACCCGCACGAGATCGGCAAGAACTACCCCGCCGAGGTGGGCATCGTCGCGGACGCCCAGCGGGCCGTGGCGGCCATCGTCGACTCCCTGCCCAGCAAGGGCGTCGACCGTTCCGAATACCTCGCCGAACTCGGCCGGCTCAAGCAGGACTGGGAGGAGAAGCTCGCCGGCCGCCGTGACAGCGACCGCTTCCCCTTCACCTCCCAGCGCCCGCTCGGCGCCCTGCGCAACGTGCTCCCGCGCGACGCGATCATCGTCGCCGGGTCGGGCAACACCCAGGGCGCGGTCAAGCAGACCTTCCCGGTCTACTCGCCGCGCACCCACCTCACCTCCGGTGGCTTCTCCTCCATGGGCTGGGCCGTCCCGGCCGCCGTCGGGGCCAAGCTCGCCCGACCGGAGAGCCCCGTGGTGTGCGTCCTCGGCGACGGCGACTTCCTGATGACCTCCCAGGAGATCGCCCTGAGCGTCACCGCCGACGCGCCGGTCGTCTTCGTGGTCCAGAACAACGCCGGCTACATGTCGATCCGCGGCGGTCAGCGCAAGCAGACCTCGCGGCACATCGGCACGGAGTTCTCCCACCCCGACGGCTCGCCGTACAGCCCCGACTTCGCGGCCATGGGTCGGGCCTTCGGCATCGAGTCGTGGAAGGTCAACGACGCCGCGTCCCTGGAGCCGACCCTGCGCAAGGCCGTCCAGTCGGGAGCGCCCGCCGTGATCGAGGTGCCCACGGACCGCGACGCCGCGGGCCCCTGGGTCCCCGGCTGGTGGGACTTCCCGATCCCGGCGTACATCACCGACGAGCGCCAGGACGAGTACCACCGCACCCGGGCCACCGAGCAGCACCTCTGAGACGACGCCCCGGCGCCCGGCGCATGCCGACCGCCCGTGCAGCCGAGACCCGGCCGCACGGGCGATCGGCATGCGCCGGAGGCGGCCGGGGCTGCCGTCCCGCCGACGGAAAGCGGATTCCCGTTCGGAAAACCGTTCGAACCGGGATTCCGCCCCCTGTTACCGTTTGCCTCGTGGCGAAACTCAACCAGATCATCGCAGTGGAGAAGGGCGTCAAGGCCAAGGCTCAGCAGGAGTTGACGGCTGCTCACCAGGACGTTCAGAAGCCCGCGCTCCTGTCCGGGATATCCCGTACCTACCAGCCCAAGGACGAGGAGGGCGAGCAGCTGCCGCCCGAGTCGACCCGGGTGCAGCTCAAGGCCGAGGACGTGCTGCGTGACACCGCCGCGGCCCTCACCCGGCTCTTCGACGTGACCGCCACCAAGGACTGGGCGAACTGCACGGCTCGCGGCGACGTCACGGTGGACGGGCAGGTTCTGCTCCGTGACGTACCGGTCTCCTATCTGCTCTTCCTCGAGAAGCAGCTCGTCGACCTGTACACCTTCGTCCGCAAGCTGCCCGTGCTCGACGCCTCGGAATCCTGGTCGCAGGACCCCTCGACGGACTGGTGGAAGACCGAGACGGTCCGCACCATCCGGACGAAGAAGGTGCCCCGCAACCACGTCAAGGCCGAGGCCACCGAGAAGCACCCCGCCCAGGTCGAGGTGTATTACGAGGACGTGCCGGTCGGCTACTGGACCACCGTCAAGTTCTCGGGAGCCCTGCCTGCCCGCCGCGTGAACGAACTCTGCGCGCGCGTCGAGAAGCTGCAGCAGGCCGTCAAGTACGCGCGCGAGGAAGCCAACGGGGCGGAGATCCAGGACCAGCGCGTGGGTGACACGGTGTTCGGCTACCTTTTCGGATAGCCGCCGGATGCCGATCCGGCTAAACTCAGGGAATCCCGCTCGTCGTTGAGCGAGCGGGTGCGCGAGGAGCGCAAGCTGAAACTGAGGCTTGTCGTGACGAACGCGGGACAGTGGAGGTTCGAATCCTCCCCCGGGCACCACATGTCACGCCCGGGTAGCCCAAGAAGGCAGAGGCACCCGCAATCAATCTCAGACTCTTGCTCCAGCTTCAGCATTCGCCGCCGATCGCCGAATCGACCGGGCGCGGGCCTGGCCGTCGGATGCTGGTTCAAATCCAGCCCGTTGCGCTCTCAAGTCATATGCATGCAACGGTAGTTCAATGGCAGAACACGACGACATGAGACTGATCCGCACCCTTTAAACGTGTCGGCGTGTCGCACATGGCGGCAAAGCTGGGCTCGGGAACAGGCTACGTTCCCGGGCCCTCTCCTCTTTCACGACCCGATCTCTCATCATGGCCGACCTGGCGGTGCGGTCGTCGTCCGGGAACTCCCCGGCCCATCGCACGGCGGCCCTCCGGCCTCGAAGCTGACGTCGCCCTCTCCGTACCGACTTTGACCTGCCGTCAAAATACTCGCAGCGTCAGGCGAAGGACTCGGAGTCGTAGTTGATCACTCAATGAATGGCTACCGGCGAGTCCCGTGAGCAATTCCGGGTCGCTCAAGCCTTTCTGGTGGTTACACGTGCCGTCGTTATCGTCATGTTGTCTACTTCCTGTGCTCAAGTGCGTTTCGATCTTGCTAGGTTGGCTCCGCGCCTCCGAGACGAAGCCGGGCGGATCCCGCGGCTTGCGGAGGAAGCAGTTTCTCCCCCAGATCTTCACAAGACTTTCTTTGGGTGTTCGGAAACCGTTTCGGCTGAGTTTCGCTGCTTCCAGCCAGGCTTCACGCCGATCTGTTTCGGCATCCCCCCAACGCATCGGAAAGCACGCAAGTGATGAGACCCCTTCAGCGTTTCGGCCCCCTGCTGGCCGCCTCCGCCGTGACGGTCGTGCTGAGCACGCCCGGGACGGCCGCCGCCGACGACGCGACCGGCGGCAAGGACGCCACGTACTACATCTCGCTCGGCGACTCCCTGGCCGCCGGCTACCAGCCGGACGTCGACAAGGACACCGGCGTCGCCTACACCGACCAGCTCTACACGCAGCTCAAGCAGCGCACCCCCGGACTCGAGCACATACGCCTCGGCTGCACCGCTGAGACCACCGAGTCGCTGATCAACGGCGGAAAGTGCGACTACCCGAACGCCAAGTCCCAACTGGACGCCGCCCTGAAGGCCATGGCCCAGCACCAGGGCAAGGTCGCCTACGTGACCCTCAGCGTGGGGGCGAACGACATCCTCCTGAACTGCGTCAGCCCTGCCGGCACCCTCGACGGAGCGTGCCTGAGCGGCCGGAGCCAGAGCATGGCGACGAACCTCGCCCAGATCGCGGGCGCGCTCCGTAAGGCGGGGACGGAGAAGACGCAGTTCGTCGGCTCGACGTACCACAACCCCTTCCTGGCGGCGTGGTTGCAGGGCGCCGCGGGGCAGCAGGCCGCCAAGGACTCGGCGCCCCTGATCGGGGCCGCCAACGCGGGAATCGCCCAGGTCTTCAAGTCGACCGGCTTCAAGGTGGCGGACGTGGCCGGGGCCTTCTCCTCGGACGACTTCACCACTCAGGTGAACGTGCCCGGCGCGGGTGAGGTGCCGGCGAACGTGGCCAAGATCTGTCGGCTGACCTGGGCGTGCACGAAGAAGGACCCGCACCCCAACGCTGACGGTCACAAAGTGATCGCAGGTCTCTTCGCGGCGGAACTCACCGCGACCGACGCCCCCGGTTCAGGTGCGTCCCCCACCCCGGGTGAGTCGGCCACGCCCCGTGCGGGGGAGTCCGGCGACCCGAGCGAGTCGGCCACGCCGTCGCCCGGTGCGGGCACGGGGGCGAACAACCCGACCGCCGACGGGGGTCTCGCCGACACCGGCGCGTCGAGCAGCACTCCCGTCCTCGCGGGCGCGGGCCTCGCCGTCGCGGCGGTGGGGGCCGCGGCGGTCTTCCTCGCACGCAAGCGCCGTACGAGCAGCGCAAGCTGACGCACGATCAATGACGCACGCCGCCGGCCGAGGGGATGACCTTCGGCCGGTGCCCGCGTCGACCGCCGGCAGCAGAGTGCGATCCGCGGTCATAAACGAGTGAGCTCTGAGAGGCGAGAGGATGACCGTCGCCGGAGCCGGCATCCTCGCGTCGGCGGCGGTCGTCACGACGGTGGCCATCGCCTCGGCGGGGCAGTGAGGTCGGCGCGCACCGGGGCCTGTGCGTTTCCTGCGGTCGTGCGGAAACAGGAGCGGTCTCGGTCAGCGGGCGTTGCTCCAGCCGCCTGTGCTCGAGTACGAGTCGAGCAGGTCCACCACGAAGACGAGGGTCGAGCCCGCCGGGATCAACGGTGAGGGCGACTGTCTGCCGTAGCCGAGACGCGGCGGAACGACGATCTCGCGCCGTCCTCCGACCCTCATCCCCCTCACCCCCCGGTCCCAGCCCTTGATGACCCTGCCGCTGCCCAGGGCGAACTTGAACGGCTGGTCACGGCCCCAGGAGGAGTCGAACTCCTTCCCGGTCTCGAAGGTCACCCCGACGTAGTGGACCCTCACCACCGTGCCCGGCTTCACCTCGGGCCCGTCCCCGACGACCAGGTCTCGGATGGTCAGCTCGGCAGGCGCAGCACCCTTTGGGACGTCGACCTCGGGCTTCGACAGTTCACTCATCCCAGTTCCGTCCCTCTCCGTCGCATACCGCAGTGCCGGCCGACCCGGCACATGGACACTCCACGCGGCGGAGGATCACGCTAACGCGCCTGCAGATTTCCGGGGCGCACCGGATCAGGGGCCGCGCGCACGGCGGTCCGACGCACGGCCGGCGTACGAACCCGCCGCCCGCGGTACGGGGGGCGGTGCTCCGTCCACGCCCGTCAAGGCGCCTGGTGGCGGTACAGCCGTCCGTGGTTGCGCCACCAGGCCACCTTCCCGTCGGGTCCGCGCACGAAGTCGGAGCGCGTGCCGACCGGCTTGCCCTCGGGGTCCAGGTCCAGAGCGAAGTCGGTGCGGTAGAAGGCGAGCCCGACCTCGCCGGTCTGGTCCTCCGCCGAGTCCTCTTCCTCGGAAGCGACCTGGCCCGCGCTGGGGGAGCTCCGGAACGTCTGGGTACCGCGAAGCCGCCCGTTGTGCCGGGTCAGTTCGACCACGACATCCTCCACGGCGCCCTCGTCGTTGATGCGCTGGGCCATGTAGCGGCCCTCGTAGGGCGCCAGGTCCTGCCCACCCAGGACCTCGGCCGTGGCCGGCAGGTTGGTCAACCCGGCGAACCGGCGGAGCGCCCAGTCGTCGGTGAACAGCTCGTCCCTGAGCCGCGTCCCGCCTTCCGAGTTGGTCAGGAGGGTCAGGGCGAAGCCGCGGGCGGGAACCATCAGGAAGCCCGAGATCTGCCCCGGCCAGGTCCCGCCGTGCTGCACGATCCGCGGCCCCTCGGCCGTCGGGCGCAGCATCCAGGTGACTCCCATGCCGTCGAGTTCCACGACCAGCGTGCCGCCGGGGCCGGGTGCGGAGCGCATCTGTTCCAGCGATGCCCTGCTCAGCAGCCGTGTGCCGTCGGGGGCGGTTCCGTCTCCGAGGTGGAAGCGGGCCCAGCTCAGCTGGTCGCGCACGCTGGAGATCAGGCCGCCGGTCGGCGCGAGGCTGCGCGGCTGGAGCCAGAAGGACGGCTCCAGCACGGCCTTGCCGTCGACGACATTGTGCGACGCGGCGACGTTGAAGCCCACGATCTCGTCACTGGAGAAGCGGCTGTGATCGAGTCCGAGCGGATCGATGACCAGTTTGCGCACCGCCGCCTCGTAGGCAGTGCCCGTCACCACCTCGATGATCCGGCCGGCCACGCACAGCGCCGCGTTGTTGTAGGCGAACACCTTCCCGGGGGCGTTGAGTTGCGGAAGTCGGGCCATGGACGCCACGAAGCGGGCCAGCGCGTCGTCACCGGGCCCGAAGTCCTGGTAGTCGTCGCCCAGCCACCCGGGACTGTGGTCGAGCAACTGCCGCACGGTGACCTGGGCCGACGCATACGGGTCGGCCACCGTGAAGTCGGGGAGGTAGCGGCGCACCGGGGCGTCCAGCTCGACCTCGCCCCGTTCGACCAGCCGCATCACCGTGGTGCCGGTGAAGGTCTTGGTGGTCGAGCCGACCCGGAAGACGGTGTCACCGTCGACCGGGACCGGGTGATCCACATTGGTGACCCCGTACCCCTTGACGTACTCCCCGCCGTTCCACAGCACGCCCACGGCCGCTCCGGGAATCGCGTACGCCTTCATGGCCTCCTCGATCTTGGCGTCGAGGGCGCTGAACATCGGGTTCCCGGTGTCACCGGTGTCACCGGTGTCACCGGTGCCGCCGCCGTGGACGGCGGATGGCGGGGATGCGGCCGATGCCGGCGCCGGCCCCAGCGAGACCGTCGCACAGCCCACCGCTGACGCAGCGCTCAGAAAGCGGCGGCGGGACCATCGCACGGGGCCGACGTCGATGTCGTCCAGCCGCAGATCTCTGTTCACGAGGCCTCGACTCCCGCACTGCCGACGACGAACGGCACCGGTCTCACCGAGCTCACGCACCGGGTGTCCGGATGGTCGGGATCGTCGTAGAAGGAGGTGATCACCTTGGCCCCGCACGGATGGTCGAACGTTCCGTGGGCGACGCCGGCCAGGGTCACCACCGTGGAACGGGACAGCGTCCGGGCCACGTAGCGACCCCATTGAGCCCCGGTCTGGGCGTCGAAACTTCCTGAGATGGCAAGGGTGGGGATGCCGCTTCGCGTGACCGCGCGGACGGAGCCGGGTGCCTTCGGGACGTTCCATGCCTGGCATGCCTGTCGCAGGAAAGGCAGCTGGGGCGCCTGGGCGAGGACCGAGCGGGGGAGCTCGGGAAACGCTCGCATCCCCTTGGCGAGCTGCTCGGCGGGGGTCTCGAACGGCACCCATTCGCTGCACCACACGCTCAGCGAGAACCCGTGAGCGAACATCCCCTGCGATCCGGGAAGCCAGGCGGACGCCCACTGTGCGGCGATGCGCTCGGGGTGGCCGTGGGCCAGTTCGTCCACGGCCAGCGGGAAGTCGGCGGGGGCGTGGCTGGCACGCACCGTCCAGTTCAGCAGCGCCCCGCCGTCCAGGACGACCTTCACCCTGCCGACCTGCGGAACCGTCACGTGCGTGGTGACCGGATGCGCCTCCAGCTCACGCACCGTACGCAAGAAGGTGCCGCCGATGTCCGGGTAGCGCCGCCGGCAGGAGGGCTGGGCCGCGCAGGCGCCCACGATGTTGTCGAACGCCTCCCTCATGCTGCTCCACGTCCACCCGGGCGTAGCCACCGACGGCGGTACGACGCCGTCGACGGTCACAGAGCGGACTCCGTCGGGAAACATGCGCATATAGGCGAGCGCCAGCTGCGTACCGTAGGAATGCGACAGTACGTTCCACTCCCGGATTCCCAGAACCCTGCGCAGATCCGCCACATCGGCGGCGTTCTCGCTGGTGTTGTAGGCGGCCGGATCGACTCCCTGGGCTGTCAGGCGTTCGTGGCACCGGGCCGCCGCCTGGGCGTACCGGTCTCCGGTGGAGGGTGCGTCGTAGAGGAGGTGCACGCGCTCCGCGTAGAACCGGTCGATCTCGGGGCACGTCAGCGGCCGCTGGGACGAGAACGTCCCGCGCTGGGACAGGACGACCAGATCACGGTCGCGGTTGATCCCGGCCTCGGTGAGTTCCGCTATGTTCCCGAGGGCGTCGGCGCCGGGCCCGCCTGTGAGGAACACGATCGGATCGGGGTGCGGGGTCGGCGACGCCGAGCGGACGAGTGCCACGGCCAGGCGAAGGGTTCGCGCAGTGGGGTGGGCCCGGTCTTCCGGTACGACGAGGAAGCCGCAGCGGGTGTCCTTCAGCGCCCCGTAAGTGGTAGGGCACGGAGCGGACTCGAACCGCGACGACTGCTGCGTCCGCGCGGGCTCGTGCCGGGGCAGGGAGAGCATCGTTCCGGGGAAGATCCAGTGGCCGCCATCACTGGAGGCGTGTCCGTGCTGACGGGCCGCATCCTCGATGGCCTGCCGGTTGAGGGTGTAGACGGTGTCCCACCGCAGTGCGTTGCCGAGAGCGTGCCGGGCTATGTCCCACAAGGTGTTCCCGGAGACGACGGTGTGCGTGCCGGCCATTGCGTGTGCGGCCGGGGGGCCGTCGGTCGTCCCGCCCGGCAGCAGACCCGGCTGCGGGCGGCTCAGGGGAGGGGGGCCGCCCTTCCTCTCTGCGGGCCTCGGGCTGGTGGTGGCCGCGCCGGGCGTGCCGTGGGCCGGGACCGCGGTCAGCATCGTCAGGCCGGCCAGGAACATGGCGGCTGCGGCAGCGGTGCCGCGCTTGCGTATAGACATGTCGTCCTTCCGCACTGGTGCGGATCGCAACGCATCAGCACCGATCGGACTCGTCACCCGTGGGTGGAGGTTGTCAAGACGCCAGCCTGTGCGGGCGACGCATGCCACGCACTCCGGCAGACCCCGAAAGGGTCATGCACCCGCTCCGGGCGGCGACGGCTTCTCGCGAGCCCCCCATGGCCGGCTCTGCCGGCACCGGGCCCGCCAGGCATGCGTGAGCGGCGAGTCCCGGTCCTGCCTCCCTCACGGCGCGTCGCCGCAGGTCAGATCGCTTTCGCCGGGAACGGCGGGGCCACCGCCGGCGAGGGCTGTGGCATCGGCGATGAGGTTCTCGTCTCCCATCCCCTCTGACGCGCGCGGTATCCGACGCCGGCAGCAGTGCCCCGCACCTGCGCCATGCCCGGTCTTCGACGAAGGCGGCCGCGGATTTGAGACCGTGGAGAGACGAGATCTCCCGGGGCCGGCTCGGGGCTCGCGGAGCACGCTCAGTCGATGAGGGCCGACCGACCTCTCGGCTCCTGTGCTTCGCGTCGCAGTCTGGAAGGTGACGTGTCGAACCACCGACGTACCGCACGAGTGAGGCTGGACTGTTCCTGCATCCCCAGGCCGGCCGCGATCTGCGAGAAGGACAGGTCGGTCGTCGTGATCAAGTGCAGGGCCTGACTCCGGCGTACACGATCGACGACGCCGGAGAAGGTCGTGCCCTCCTTGGACAGGGACCGCTGAACTGATCGCGGGTGGAGACTCAGCAGACGCGCGACTTTCGGCAGGTCCGGACCGCTGGATCCGAGCTGTTCGCTGAGAATCGCTGCGACCAGGTCCGACATCGGCACGTGATGGTGGCCGAAGTGCGTT
Organism: Streptomyces sp. NPDC020597; assembly: GCF_044335095.1. Lineage (NCBI taxonomy): Bacteria > Bacillati > Actinomycetota > Actinomycetes > Kitasatosporales > Streptomycetaceae > Streptomyces > Streptomyces sp. NPDC020597. The sequence continues at coordinate 171,062 of NZ_JBIRUL010000010.1, forward strand.
TCGAGATGGTCCATCGCGATGTCGTGAAGCAGGTCGTCGCCGCCGCTGACCGGTGTCGAGAACAGTTGGCTCGGGACGCGCAGGGCCGCGCTCGGACAGTCGAATCTGACCTCGGCCCCGAAGTACGCCCGGTAGGAGCTTTCCTGTGCCAGGCGAGCGTGTGGAAGCAGGACCGAACGAAGTCCGTAGGGTGCGTCGCCGTGGATCAGCGTCAGGACTCGGTGGACGATCCCGATGCCGTAGTCGATCGCCTGTGGTGATGCCTTGATGCCCGTGGTCGTGTAGCGAAGGCCGACCACACCGGGACTTCCCAGCGGATCGTCGGTTTCCTCGAGTGAGAGGGCCGGGCTGTAGACGAACAGGTACCGGCCCGCGCACTCGATGGCCTCGCCGATCGTGCGTGAGTTCTCCATGGCGATCGCCAGCGGTCCCAGCACATGCAGATCCTGCTGCGCCGCCATCCTCAAACCGAGGTCCGGAAGCGCGAATCGGCGGGCCGCTTCCTCGAGAACGCGCTCGACCAGTCGGAGACTGGCGAACGAGGTGCCCTCGGCGATCCTCGCCTCGTCGAAGCCGTATCCCGCGAGGAGTTCCGGGCCCGAGCCGCCGATCTCGGTGACGAGCGCGGAGAGCCCCTGCAGGGCAGAGCACCGGACAGGAAGATCGGTGTCACGCAAGGACAAATCCTTGTCGCCTCAGGGCAAGTACCGGAATGTTTCGACGAAGCAGACTACGAGTCACGACCGAGAGGACAGCTTCTATCGAGCTGGAGCCGAAGTGACTGTCGCCCCACCCATGCTAAGCCCCGCCGGCCTGCTGACACCCGAGGAGTTGGACGTCCGCTGGAGGCTCGCCGTCCGCGACCGCCTGGCCTCCATGGACCTGCGGCTCACCGGGCCGGCCAAGCGCCTCGGATCTGCTGAGGAGCTGGACCTCGGAGACCTGCTCATCACCGACTGGGTGTGCGCGCAGGTCGAAGGGACCCGAGGCAGAAACGCAGTGCGTCAGGACGATGACGCGCTGCTGCTCCTCGCCGCCAACGCCGGCCAACAGATCATCGAGACTGCTGACGAGACCGTCGTCCTGCGACCAGGAACGGTTCTCATCATGAGCACCCGCACCACCGGGCGGTTCGTCGTCCCGGACCACCTGGCCAAACGAACGGTCCGGGTGCCCATGAGCGCCCTGTCCCCGTTCGACGCGGGGGGCGGCGCACCCGGTTGCCTGCTCCTGGACACGGCTCAGAGCCCTTTGGCCAACCTCCTCCACGGCTTCCTCATGAGCCTGGACCGGCGCATCGGGCGGATGTCCGCGGCGGAGGCCGAGGGAGCGCGCAACTCCCTCCTCGTCCTCATCGCCGGCATGATCCGTGCTAGTCGACCCCACATCGGCGACGACGAGTTCCTGCAGTTGTTCCGGCGGCGGCTGGAGGACTGGATCGTCGACCATCTCGCCGGTGGACCGATCAGAGTCGCCGACCTCGCCGCCGCCCACAGCGTTTCTCCGAGGACGATCCACCGGGCCTTCGCGTCGACCGGGGACACCGTCGGGTCGGTCATCCGCATGCACCGCCTGGCAGCGGCCAGAGGCGACCTGGTGAACACGAACCTCTGCATCGCCGCGATCGCGCACCGGTGGGGCTTCTGCGACGCCAGCCACTTCGGACGGGAGTTCCGCCGAGAGTTCTCGCTGTCGCCCGGCGACTACCGGGAAGCCCACGGATGCGCCTGACCGTCTCCTCGTAGGCGGTGACACACCCGTACCACCCCGCGGCGCGATCCTTCTATGAGCCCTCACAGGCATTCGTGGATTCTGGGCCCGACACCGCTACTCGCGAGTTCCGGATCACTCCGGGTGAACCTCCACACGACCGACGGACCATCGCAAGCGAATCGGAAGATCACATGAATCGAGAAGACATCGAGTTCCAGGGCGAGGGCGACGTCACCCTCCGGGGCTGGTTCTATCCGGCCAGGAACACCAGCACACCGGCACCGGTGGTGGTCCTGGCGCACGGGCTGTCATGCGTCAAGGAGATGCACCTCGACGACTATGCCGTGGTCTTCTCCGAAGCCGGCCTCAACGTGCTCGCCTACGATCACCGGAACTTCGGCGACAGTGAGGGGACTCCCCGCCAAGAGGTCGACCCGGTCCTGCAGTACCGGGATTTCCGGAACGCGATCACCTACGCCACCACCCGTCCCGAGGTGGACGCGTCGAAGATCGGCATCTGGGGCTCCAGCTTCTCCGGTGGACACGTCCTCATGGTCGCGGCGATCGACAAGAGGGTGAAGGCCGTCGTCTCCCAGGTGCCGTTCATCACCGGCCCGCGCACCCTGAGCCGGGCGATCCGGCCGGACTTCATCCCGGTCTTCCGTGCGATCCAGGAGGGCGACCGACTCAACCGGTTCACCGGCGGAGAGCCCGCCATGGTCCCGGTCGTCGCGGCCGACCCTACGGCGCAGGCCGTGATGCCCGCGACCGACGCCTACGAGTGGTTCAGCAAGACGTCGGCGGACCGGGCGCCCAACTGGAAGAACGAGCTGACGGCTCGAAGCATGGAAATGGTGACCGAGTACGCCCCAGGAACCTTCATCAGCCGCATCGCGCCGACCCCGCTGCTGATGATCGTGGCCGACAACGACAGGGTGGCCCCCTTCGAGTTGGCCCTCGACGCGTACGAGGAGGCCCGGGAGCCGAAGCAGATCATCGTCAAGCAGGGCGGCCACTTCGACTTCTACAGCGGCCCCGGCTTCGACGAGCTCTCCGCAGCCGCACGGGACCACTTCGTCAAGCACCTTTGGGGCTGAGCCCCCTCCTGAGCCGCATCGCCGAGCCGCAAGCCGCACCTCCCGTCACCGACCCATCCATCAAGGAGCCGCAGTGCCGTACTGGGAGATCTTCACCCCCGAGAACGCCTTCACCCCGCAGGACAAGGAGCAACTGTCCGAGAGGATCACCTCGCTGTACACGGACTACGCCTATGACCTGCCGAAGTTCTATGTCGTCGTCCTGTTCAAGGACATGCCGGCGAACACCATGTACGTCGGTGGCAACGCGAACAACAACTTCGTACGGATCCGCGTGGACCACATCGCCCGGCAGATGGACGACCCCGAGATGCGGTTCCTGTGCATGGAGGTCATCGAGGAGAAGCTGGCGCCGTTCGTGAAGGACCGCGGCTACGACTGGGAGGTCCACATCGACGAGACCGCCATGGATCTGTGGCGCGTCCAGGGCCTCGTTCCGCCTCCGCCGGAGTCCGACATCGAGAAGCTCTGGGCCAAGGAGAACCGGCCCGTCCCCTACGGGCAGCCGGCCGGCTGATCCCCTGACCGAGGTCCCGAGGCACCGTTGGGGTCCTGTCCACCGTGCGGGCCCGGGACCTCATCCATCTCCGGATCCCCGAGGGCGACCTGGGAGCCGGGGAAGGATTCCCCACATCGACCTCCCCACATCGACCTGCCGACAACTGGCGCAGGCCGCTTCAGCAGCGAAAGAGAGGAGGCGCTGCGTGCGGTCGTCGCGGGGCCGAGCACCCTCGCCTACGAATGTGGGGCGGACGACGGGCGCACTGACGCGGATGACGGCGTACGCGGATACCGCGCCCGCCGCTACCGGTCGCGGGGTCCCGCGCGATCTCTGACGAGCCGGACCACCGCGGCGATGATCCCGCTGTCCGGACTTTCCGCTCCCTGCCGAGCGAACGGCGCGTCGTGCCGACCGTCGCGATCACTCCGGCACTCCGCGCTGCCGCGGTGGTGCTCGAGAGCAACGTGGCGCTCGTATACCAGCGCTCGGCGCACTCGTTCTACGAGTCACCGAGCGTGCGTTCATAACGTGACTTCGCCGCCGACGTGCGCAATGCCGCGTCGGCCGACAACACCGCAACCGGAGGCACCTCGTGACCACTGACACCCACTCCTCGCCGGCCCCACCCATCCGCGCCACGGTCTTCGTCGGGCGATGGCCGAATGTCCCGGCCGAGGAGTTTCCCGGCGTACCGAACGGCACCTTCTCGCCCACCACGGCCACGCTCGTGAGCGGTGCCACCGAGGTGGTCCTGATCGACGCGCTCTACCTCAAGGACGACGTCCGCGACCTCGGTGACCTGATCGAGCGCACCGGCAAGAAGCTCACGACGATCTACATCACCCATGATCACGCCGATCACTACCTGGGCTTCGGACCGCTCCTGGAGCGGTTCCCGGAGGCGAAGGCCGTGGCGCTGCCCCACGTGGTCGAGTCCATGAAGCAGACCATGCAGCTTCAGATCGAGCAGTGGGGCATGCTGTTCGGCGACTCCTGCATCATGGCGGGGCCGCTTCCGGAGCCACTCGAAGGCGACACGCTGTACGTCGACGGATCTCCCCTGCACATCATCGAGGTGAAGCAGGCCGACATCCATCCCACGAGCATCGTGCACATCCCCGAGATCGACGTCGTCGTGGCCGGTGACTCCATCTACAACGAGATCCACCCGATGCTCGGCCTGTCGACGCCCGACGAGTGGCAGGACTGGCTCGGGACCGTCGACACCGTGGAGAGCCTCCGCCCGCGCATGATCGTGTCCGGACACCGCAGGCCCGACGGCGACGACTACGCGGTCGAGACGATGATCGCCCAGACCCGCGCCTACATCCAGGACTTCGCGGCTGCCTCCGAGGCCGCGAAGGACGCCGAGGAGCTGGTGGCCACCATGGTGGAGAAGTACCCGCACCACGGCAACGTCTGGACGCTCCGGTTCTCCGCCGGCGAGGCGATCGCGAAGCGCGACGCCGCTGAGTGACCGAGCCCGTCACCCGAAGCCCGCACTGTTGCCTTCGCGTTGAAACGCGCCACACCACGATAGGTGACCTCACCATGGAATTCGCCTCGCTGCCCGACCGTCGCGCCGCATCCACTCCGGACGGGCCCGCGGTTGCCGACGGGCGTCAGTCGCTCACCAATGCCCGGTTCCTGACCCGTGTCCGGGCTGCTGCTCGTCACCTTCAGGACCTTGGGATCGGTACCGGCGATGTCGTGGCGCTCAAGCTGAGGAACCGCGTCGAGTTCGTGTTCCTGCTGTTCGCGGCCTGGCGGCTCGGGGCGACCGTCACCCCGGTCAATCCGAGCCTGACGGAGGGTGAACTCTCAAGGCAGCTCCACGACTCGGGCGCACGCGTGCTGGTCGTCGAGGACGGCACGACCGCTGCAGGCGTCGCCACAGTGGCCGTCGACGACCTGTACGGAGAGGCGGTGGGATCGGGTCCGACGCCGCAGCCGGACTCGACCGCGCCGGCACTCCTGATCTACACCAGCGGAACGACGGGCGTGCCGAAGGGCGTGATGCTCGACCACTCCAACATCGACGCGATGGCGGCGATGGGGTGCCAGGCGGTCGAGACCGGGCCGACCGACCGCTGCCTGCTGATCCTGCCGCTCTTCCACGTCAACGCCATCGTGGTCAGCGTGCTCATGCCGCTGGTCGCAGGCGGCAGTGTCTTCATCACCGACCGGTTCGACCCCAAGACCTTCTTCGATCTCGTCGAGCGGGAGCGACCCACCTACTTCAGCGCCGTGCCCACGATCTACAACATCCTCGAGGCGCTGCCGGCCGACGTCCGACCCGACACGTCCTCGCTGCGATACGGCACGTGCGGCGCAGCACCCGCCTCCGCCGAGTTGCCGATCCGATTCGAGGCTCGGTACGGCTTCCCCGTCATCGAGGGTTACGGGCTGTCCGAAGGAACCTGCTTCTCCACCGTCAACCCCGTCGCGGGTCCGCGCCGCGCAGGCACCGTGGGGGTCGCCGTCCCGGGGCAGGAGCTCCGGATCGTCGACGAGCAGGGCAACGAGCTGGCGACCGGCAGGGATGGTGAGGTCATCGTGCGTGGCCCCAACGTCATGCGTGGTTATCTCGGCCGGCCGGAAGACACGGCGAAGACGATCGTGGACGGATGGCTGTACACGGGCGACGTGGGCCACCTGGACGCGGACGGCTACCTGACCCTGGTCGGGCGATCGAAAGACATGATCATCCGTGGTGGCGAGAACATCTACCCCAAGGAGATCGAGGACGTCCTCACGTCTGACCCGTCTGTCCTCGAGGCCGCCGTCATCGGTGTGCCTGACGACAAGTGGGGAGAGGTGGTGGTCGCCTACGTCCAGCCGCGGCCCGGTGCAACTGTCCACCCCGCGGCTCTGGAAGCGCTGACTGCGCAACACCTCAGCGGCTACAAGCGGCCGACGTCGTTCCTCGTGGTCGACGCCATCCCCAAGAACGCTGTCGGGAAGATCGACAAGCCCTCGTTGCGGGCCGCTCACGCCGCAGCCCTGTCATCCCACTGACCGCCGGTGGTTCCCCGGTCATGGAGGGCCCGCCCTCTTCGAAGGTCGGGTGGCCCGGGGGGCGAGATCCCCTCCCGCCACCCGAACGCACTCTGAGGTGCCGGCCGCAAGGGGCCGGCGTGACGCTTCAGGGGGTGGCGGCGCCGCGACGGGCCCCGGCCTGTCCTTCGCACCGGCGTCGATCCGGGGCCGACAGTGAGCGCGCACCGGAGCGGCGAGCGCCGCCGGGAGGCGTGGGTTCGAACTGCCGGAGCGAGGCAGGCGCCCCCAGGGAGGCTGACAGGCTGATCATCCCCAACTCGACATCTGGGTACTCGACTTCTCCGGGAAACCGGGGCGCTCGTGGGGCCGTCTGGCGCGGACGTACCACGGAGAGGCGCGATCGTCCTATGGAGTACCTGTTCCGGGTGGCTACCTTGCTGACGTAATCCCTGTTCTGCCGGAGCTCGAGAGCCGCTCGCCCGGACAGAACCCATCGCCAGATCTCCGAGAAGAGCACCCAAATGCCCGAAGCCGTGATTGTGTCCTACGCCCGCTCGCCGATCGGTCGGGCGTTCAAGGGGTCGCTGAAGGAGATGCGCAGCGACGATCTCGCCACCCAGGTGATCGCTGCGGCGCTCGCCAAGGTTCCGGGACTCGACCCCGACGAGATCGGAGACCTGATCCTCGGCTGCGGTCTGCCCGGTGGTGAACAAGGCTTCAACTTGGCGCGCAACGTCGCCGTCCAACTGGGCTACGACAACCTGCCGGGCACCACGGTGACCCGCTACTGCTCATCGTCGCTGCAGTCGACGCGGATGGCCTTCCACGCGATCAAGGCAGGCGAGGGTTCGGTCTACATCTCGGCGGGCACAGAGGCCGTGTCCCGGTATGTCAACGGCAACTCGGACTCCTGGCCGGACACGCAGCATCCCGCGTTCGGCGTCGCTCAGGCCCGCTCGGCCGCCAGGCAGGCGAGCCACGAGGCCTGGACCGACCCTCGGGAGTCGGGACTGGTGCCCGACGTGTACATCAGCATGGGTGAAACCGCGGAGAACGTCGCCTCCCTCACGGGCATCGGTCGCGAAGAGCAGGACCGGTGGGCGGTTCGTTCGCAGCACCGAGCCGAGGAGGCCATCGCGCGCGGCCACTTCCGCAAGGAGATCACCCCGATCACCCTGCCCGACGGCTCGATCGTGACCGAGGACGACTGCCCGCGGCCCGGGACGACGCTGGATGCGGTCTCCGCGCTCAAGCCGGTCTTCCGTGAGAAGGGCTCCGTCACCGCCGGCAACTCGTGCCCGCTCAACGACGGAGCGGCGGCCCTCGTCATCATGTCCGACGTCCGGGCGCGTGAACTCGGCCTGCAGCCGCTGGCCCGCATCATCTCCACCGGCGTGACCGGTCTCTCGCCGGAGATCATGGGCCTCGGCCCCATCGAGGCCACCCGTCAGGCACTCGACCACGCAGGCCTGACCATGAGCGACGTCGACCTCGTCGAGATCAACGAAGCGTTCGCCGTGCAGGTGCTCGGCTCTGCACAGGCGCTCCGGATCGACGAGGACAGACTCAACGTTTCGGGCGGGGCCATCGCGTTGGGCCACCCGTATGGGATGACCGGAGCGCGGATCACCGGATCGCTCATCAACAACCTTCAGGCCCATGACAAACAGATCGGCCTGGAGACGATGTGCGTCGGCGGCGGGCAGGGCATGGCCATGCTGATCGAGCGGCTCGCCTAGGGTGCGGCCCGTCGGTCCCGGCGCGCGCAGAAGGAGCTGTAAACCGATCGGTTTTCATCTTGTCCGCGTCGAGTTAACCTCGCGGTATGACCACCGAAGTGAAGCCGAGTACCAGGCAGCGGCTGCTGGAGGCGGCGGCCACGCTCACCTACCGAGACGGTGTCGGCGTCGGCGTCGAGGCGCTGTGCAAGGCGGCGGGGGTGTCGAAGCGTTCCCTGTACCAGCTGTTCGAGAGCAAGGACGAACTGCTGGCGGCGAGCCTGGGTGAGCGCGCCTCTGCCTTCGCGGCCGGGTTCCTGCCGGCGGCGGACGAAGGCCGTTCACCCCGCGAGCGGATCCTGTACGTCTTCGACCAGCTGGAGGAGCAGGCGGGTGCGCCCGACTTCCAAGGGTGTCGGTACCTGGCTGCTCAGGTCGAGCTCAAAGACCGGAGCCATCCTGCGAGCCAGGTGGCCCACCGGGTCAAAGAGGATCTGACCGTCTTCTTCCGTGCCGAGGCCGAACGGGGCGGGGCGAGCCGTCCCGGCCTGCTGGCCCGGCAGCTCAGCCTGGTCTTCGACGGCGCCAGTGCCCGCGCGGGGATCGGAGCCGACAATCTGGCAGGGCTCGTCATGCCCACCGTGACCACCCTGCTCGATGCGGCAGGCATGCACTGACGCATCCCCTCTCGAGCAGGCGCCGTGACCGTGCCCTCCCCGGGGCGATGGCTCCCGCCCCCTGATTCCCCGCAATCGAGGGGAATCCGGCGGCTGCAAGGGTGTTGACGGGCGTGCCGCGCGCCAGGAAGGCCGTCGTCTCGTCGACGTCGGCGCCCAACGGCAGGCGCGATGTTTCCCGGGGCCTCATCCGGTCGGCCCGGGCCACTTGGCCGCATCACCTTTAGCCTCGGCGGCTCGCCACGGCGGCGTAGCCCTGCACCTGCAGCCGGAGCGTTTGGACGTGCCGTAGTGGCCCTTGAGTGCGGAATCGGCGACCGCTGTGCGGATGGCACTCCCGCGTACGCGTCTCTCCTGTGTGCTGACCCCGTTGCTGGGGCTGGCGACCTCAGCCTTGCGCAAGGAAACCGATCGGTTTACGATGATGGAAACCGGTCGGTTTCTCGATGAATCCAAGGGCTGGTCCATGGTCATGCCCCCTTCGGGCGGGCCCTGTCCGAATCACTCGTCCGCAGCAGTTCACGCAAAGGGAAGCCAGCGAGATGCCCAGCTCAGAGCCCCGTCCCACGATTCACATCCCGGGAACCACCAGCCACACCATCGCCCCCCGCGCAGGACACCGCAGCGACGAGGGGACCCTGCGCTACCTCAAGGCGGGCAGCGGCGCCCCCCTGGTCCTGCTGCACACCGTGCGTACCCAGGCCGAGCACTTCCGTCTCCTCATCCCGCTGATCGCGGACCGGTACACCGTGTACGCCCTCGACCTGCCGGGGATGGGCTACTCCGAGATCGTGCCCGGGGCGTCCTACGACGAGCCGGCCATGCGCGCGGGCGTCGAGCGACTCCTCACCGAACTCGACCTGCAGGACGTGACGTTGGTCGGTGAGTCCATGGGGGCGGTGCTCGCCCTGACCGCCGCGGCCGACCTGCCGGAGCGAGTACGGCGCGTGGTCGCGGTCAACACCTACGACTTCCCCGGCGGTATCGCCCGGTCCAGCCTCCTCGCCCGTGTGGTGGTCAGCGGTGTCCTCACTCCGGGGGTGGGCCCGGTGGTCGCCGGGGTGGAGCCCAAGCCCGTCGTCCGCAGGATCCTGCAGGGCGGGCTGGTCGACAGGACCGCGCTGCGGGAGGACTACCTCGACGAACTCCTCCAGGTGGGCAGCCGCCCCGGTTACCCGAGCGTTGCCCGGGGCGTGTACCAGAACATGCCCAGCCTCATCGCCGCTCGTTCGCGCTACCCCGAGGTCAAGGCGCCTGTCCACCTCGTCTACGGGGAGAAGGACTGGTCGCGGCCATCGGACCGGAAAGCCAACAAGGAGATGCTGCCGGCCGCCGATTTCACGCAGGTGCCGGGAGCAGGCCACTTCATCGCCTTGGAACGGCCCGACCTGCTGGCCGACCTGCTGAACGCGGTTGCGTGACTGTCCCGGGAGCGCCGTGGTCACCCCCCCCGTTCGGGTGTAGTGCGTGACGGGGACCGGGTTCGACCGTCAGCCGGTCCGGGTGAAGTATCCACACAAGGAACTTCATCGCGAGACTCCTGGCGGACAGCTGCGACATCTGCGGACGCAAGGGCAACGTGCTGGAGCGGCGCACGATCTCGGCGATCCGGGCCAGCGTCCAGCATTGGTCGGGCCGGCCGGAGGCGGCAGGGCCGGCATGCAACACCGTCTCCAGTACGCGTAGTCGTCCCGAGCCGGGCTTGCAACGGGCACCACCAGGGCTTCTGGAGGCCAGGGCCTGCCGACCACCCGTAGCCAACGCCCGCTGCCAGCGGTTCGCCGATATCCGGGTCACCGAACCGCCGGGCCACCTCCCCGTCACTTGCCCCGGCTTCGAACAGGTCAGCGGCTGCCGGCCGGACCTGCTCACGCCGACTCCGTTCCTCGTCCGTCAACCCACTGGCATCGTCGACCCACTGCCATCGGGATACCTCATCCGCACCTTTAAAGATCTCTGGATGATCAATTCCAAGGGGCAGCGGTCGTACATTGTCAGCGAGCGGAGGGTGTCCTGTCCGGTGGCATCGTCGTGCCAGATCACGGCGGCCAGGGCGAGGATGCGATGCGGATGGAGCGATGTTGCTCACAATCGTCGACTTCGGCGCGTGCCCGTGTAGAGTGCATACCGCCCTTGACCTGCACAAAGCAGGCAGGGAGCCGTCTTCCGGGAGTTGAAAATGCTGCGCACCATGTTCAAGTCCAAGATCCATCGTGCCACCGTCACCCAGGCCGACCTGCACTACGTGGGATCGGTGACCATCGACGCCGACCTGCTGGACGCCGCCGACCTGCTGCCGGGCGAGCTCGTGCACATCGTCGACATCGACAACGGGGCCCGGCTGGAGACGTACGTCATCGAAGGGGAGCGCGGTTCCGGCGTCGTCGGCATCAACGGCGCCGCCGCGCATCTCGTGCACCCCGGCGACCTGGTGATCATCATCAGTTACGCTCAGGTGACCGACGCCGAGGCGCGGGCGCTGGAGCCGCGGATCGTGCATGTGGACCGTGGCAACCGGATCGTCGCCCTGGGCGCCGACCCCTCGGAGCCGGTACCGGGCACGGACCAGGAGCGCAGCCCGCACGCGGTGTCGGCCTGACCGAAGCAGCCGGCGCCGGCCGGCGCAGCGATCGCACCGGGAGTGCCCATGAGCGACATCGAGATCCGTGACGACCGGGCGGCGGGCCGCCTCGAAGCCGTCGGCGACGGTGGTGAAGTCGTGGGCCGTATCGAGTACTTCGTCCTCGAGTCGCCCGCGACCGCGCTGGTGCCGGTGCACACCGTCGTCGAGCCGGCCCACGAGGGCAAGGGCGTCGCGGGGTCGCTGGCGCGCGAGCTGTACGCGCTGGCCGCGCGCGACGGTGTCCCGGTGGCGCCGCTGTGCCCGTACGTCGTGAAGTGGGCGGCACGGCATCCCGAGGAAGCCCCCGCCGCGGACCCCGAGCTGCTGAGCGCCGCGAAGGACTGGCTGCGCGCCCACCCCGGCCGGTTCTGACCTTCGGGCCCCGGGCCCGGGCGTCCTGTGTATGGCCTCCCGGGCGATCTGCAAGCCAAAGGGGCCGATGGCCGGGGGGCGTGCCGTTAGGTGGCCCGGGAGCCCGGCGGGCGGGACAGCGGCCCGTCGGCGGCGCCGTCATCCCGGCGACGGTGGTGCGGGCGGCCGTGGGGCGGGCGGTTCCGGGGCTCGGCCGGTCGCGGCCACGCGGGTGAGTGTGCGGGGCGGCCCCGGGTACGCGGGGGAGTAGTTCCACAGCCAAGCACCCCGCAAGCGGCCGGAGGACACGATGACCGACCCGTACCCCGCCCCCGTCCCGCCCGGGCCGACGCCGGGCCCCGACCCCGTTCCTCCGGAGCCCTTCCCGAGCCCGGAGCCCTTCCCCAGCCCGGTGCCCACGCCCGAGCCGCAGCCCCCCGGCCCGCAGCCGCCCGGCCCGGATCCGGCGCCGCCCCCGCAGCCGGGGCCGCCGGACCCGTCCCCGTCGCCGATCCCGCCGGGGCCGGAGCCCGTCCCCAGCCCGGAACCGGGCCCACCCCTGACCTGACCGGCGCGGTGGCGGTGGGCGGCCCCGGCACCGCTCACCGCCGGCGGGCGCTTACCGGGGCGCGGGTCCCGGGAGCTGCGCCTACGCGTCCACCTCCGAGCGGTCCCCGCCCCACAGCGTGTGGAACGCGCCCTCCCGGTCCACCCTCCGGTACGTGTGCGCCCCGAAGAAGTCCCGCTGCCCCTGTGTGAGCGCCGCAGGCAGCCGCTCCGCCCGCAGGGCGTCGTAGTAGGCCAGTGCCGCCGCGAAGCCGGGTGTCGGAACGCCCTGCAGCGTCGCCGACACCAGCACCTCGCGCCACGCGTCCTGCGCCGCCGCGATCTCGGAGGCGAACGTCGCGTCGGAGAGCAGGCTCGGCAGGTCGGCCCGGGCGTCGTACGCGGCGCGGATCCGGTCCAGGAAGGCGGCGCGGATGATGCAGCCGCCCCGCCAGATCGCGGAGACGGCGCCGAGGTCGACGTCCCAGCCGTACTCCTCGCTACCGGCCGCGATCTCGTGGAAGCCCTGCGTGTACGACACGATCTTGGAGGCGTACAGCGCCTGTTCCACCCGGTCGGCGAAGGCCTGCGCCTCGGCCTCGCCGAGCGCGGCGGCCTTCGGTCCCGCCAGAGTGCGCGAGGCCTCGCGCAGACCCGCGTGTCCCGACAGCGACCGTGCGAAGACCGCCTCCGCGATCCCCGACACCGGAACCCCGAGGTCGAGCGCGATCTGGACGGTCCAGCGGCCGGTGCCCTTCTGCTCGGCCTGGTCCACGACCACGTCCACGAAGGGCCTGCCGGTCGCCGCGTCCACGTGGGACAGCACCTCGGCGGTGATCTCGATCAGGTAGGAGTCGAGGCGGCCCGTGTTCCAGGTGCGGAAGATGTCCGCGATCTGCGCGGGCTCGTACCCGGCGACGTCGCGCAGCAGCTGGTACGCCTCGCCGATGAGCTGCATGTCGGCGTACTCGATGCCGTTGTGCACCATCTTCACGAAGTGGCCAGCGCCGTCGGGTCCCACGTGGGTGACGCAGGGCGCCCCGTCCGCGGCCTTGGCGGAGATCTTCTCCAGCATCGGGCCCAGCGATTCGTACGACTCGGGGGAACCGCCCGGCATGACGCTGGGGCCGTGCAGCGCGCCCTCCTCACCGCCGGAGATGCCGGCTCCGACGAAGTGGAGTCCCTGTTCACGCAGTTCGCGCTCGCGGCGCCGGGTGTCGGCGAAGTGCGCGTTGCCGCCGTCGATGATCATGTCGCCGGGCTCGAGCAGCGGCGCGAACTCCCGGATCACCGCGTCGGTGGGCTCACCCGCCTTGACCATGACGACCAGGCGGCGGGGTCGTTCCAGCGCCGCGACGAAATCCTTGGCGGTCTCGGCCGCCACGAACTCGCCCTCGTGACCGAACTCCTCCACCAGCGCGTGGGTGCGTGCCGCCGTGCGGTTGTGCACCGCGACCGCGTAACCGTTGCGTGCGAAGTTGCGGGCGAGATTGCGGCCCATGACCGCGAGTCCCGTGACGCCGATCTGGGCTGAAGTGCTCATACGGGTGGCTCCTCCGGAGGTGCGCGTCGGTAGCGTGCTGTCATCCTGTCGTCCTCGGGTCCATCTTGACGGGTTTCCCGTGCCGATTCGTCGTGCGACCGGCCCGCGCAGGCCTGCCGGCGGCCCTCCCGGCGGCCCTCCGGCGGCGGCCGTGCTCCCGACGGCGTCGGAGCGGCCGGTTGTCGCCTTGTCATGGCCTGTTCGCAGCCCATACTTTTGCCGCTCCTGACGCAATGTCGAGGGGGACCCCATGGCCGTACGCGGCCGGCACCGCCGGTATCAGCCGAACAGGATCAACCGCGCCTCACTCACCGTCACGGCGGGCGGTGCCGGCATCGCGATACCGCTCATGGGCGCGGCGACCGCGCAGGCGGCCGACGCCGACACCTGGGACAAGGTCGCCGCCTGCGAGTCGACGAACGACTGGGACATCAACTCCGGCAACGGCTACTACGGTGGACTGCAGTTCACGCAGTCCACCTGGGAGGCGTACGGCGGCACGCGGTATGCGCCCCGAGCGGATCTGGCCACCAGGGACCAGCAGATCGCCGTGGCGGAGAAGGTGCTCGACGGGCAGGGGCCCGGTGCGTGGCCGGCGTGCTCGGTGCGGGCCGGCCTGAGCCGCGGCGGCGACGCCCCCGACGTCCACCCGAACGGCTCGGGGAGGACGTCCGCGAAGAGCGGCACGAGCGACAAGGGCGGCACGTCCCGGGCGACCGGGGCGACGAAGTCCGGCACGTCGGGGACGTCCCTGGACGACGTGCGGCCGCAGAGCACGCCGCAGTCCCGTGCGGGCACCGCGGAGATGTACACGGTCGTCCGCGGCGACACCCTGTCCGGCATCGCCGACGACGAGGACGTCCGCGGCGGTTGGCAGGGCCTGTACGCGGCGAACCGGACGGTCATCGGCTCCGACCCCGACCTGATCCTGCCCGGGCAGCGGCTCAGTCTGCGGGCCGGAGCGACGTCCGCCGGCGGCAGCACGTCGGGCACTCACGGCAGACCCAGCGGCCACGGCAAGCCGGGCGCTCACGGCAGACCCAGCGGTCACGGAGAGCAGCACAAGCAGAGCAAACCGGCCAAGAACTCCAAGAACTCCAAGAACTCCAAGGGGTCCAAGGCGGAGAAGGGCGACGGCGGGACGTCGGCCGGGCGCTCCTTCGTGGCTCCCGTCGACGCGGCCACCGGAACGCGATACCACGCGTCCGGTTCGTCCTGGTCGAAGGGCTACCACACCGGGGTCGACTTCCCCGTGGCCACGGGGACGACGGTGAAGGCGGTCGCTGCCGGGGAAGTGGTGAGCGCGGGCTGGGGCGGGTCGTTCGGCTATCAGGTGGTCATCCGGCACGGCGACGGCCGCTACACCCAGTACGCCCACCTGTCGGCCATCTCCGTGCGGGACGGCCAGTCGGTGGGCGCCGGCCAGCGCATCGGCCGGTCCGGCTCCACGGGCAACAGCACGGGCCCGCATCTGCACTTCGAGGTGCGGACGGGGCCCGGCTTCGGATCGGACGTCGACCCCGTGGCGTATCTGAGGGCCGGCGGCGTCAGGATTTGACCCGCACCCGGTGCCGGTCCACCGTGACCGGCACCGGGATGTGCAGCCCCCCGTAGAGCGGGGTGTAGAACGACGGCAGGACGGCGGCCGTCACGGCGTCGGCCGACTGCCCGGCGCGTGCGTCCTCGTGCAGGTCGCCCAGGCCTTCCAGATCGTTCCGGGCGTCGTCGTACCGGCCGTCGCGGAGGCGGTCGTCCGCCCCCCGCGCCTTTCCACCGGCGAGCGAGGCGGGGATCAGGCGGTCCGGGCCGGTCCCGGCCGCGGCACCCGGCTCCACGGCGACGGCGGCAGGCGCCGGGAACGTCACAGCCGCAGCAGGCGCCGGGAGTGCCGGGAACGGTGCGGCCGCGGCAGGCGCCGGGACGGTCGTCGTGACGTCGTCGGGCCGCGTACGCGCGGCCGGCACGCCGGCCGTCGCCGGCTCCGGCTGAGCATGCGTGGTCTGCAGACGCTCCGTCGTGAGCAGGATCAGTCCGCCCGCGGCCACCACGGCGCAGCCCAGGGCGAGCACGGTGCCCGTGGTGCCGTGGCGGAAGGTCTCGCCGAACATCGTGATGCCGACCGCGGCCGCCACCACCGGGTTGATCACGGTCAGCGTGGCCAGCGGTGCGGCGAGGCCCGCGCCCCGGTAGGACGCCTGGGAGAGCAGCATGCCGGCCGTGGCCAGCACCCCGATGACGGCCAGCGAGGGGATGTCGGCCGACGAGACGCCGTCCGTCCAGTCGACCGCGACGGTCTTGGTGAACACCGACGACATGCCGAAGGCGATGCCCGACGCGGTCGCCAGCAGCACGCTGCGGACCACCGGGTGCCGGTGCGCGGCCCGCCCGGCGATCATCAGGGTGACCACCGCGCCGGCGGTGATCACGGCCACCGTGATCCGCTGCGCGGTGGACAGCGACTGTGCGTCGGCCGCCCCGACCAGGGACAGCAGGCCCGCGAGACCGACCGTCGCCATGATCGCGCCCCGCCAGGCCGTCGCCCCGGCCCGGCGGCCGACGAACAGCGCGGCCATGGGCAGCGCGAACACGATCGTCAGCGCGCCCAGCGGCTGGACCAGACTGAGCGGACCGTAGGCGAGCGCCACCACGTGCAGGAGTCCGCCGAGGCCGTTCAGCGCCACCGCGGCCCACCAGCCCGGGCGGCGCAGCGGAGCGTATTCCCCGTCGGGGGAGGACACCGCCACCTGCTCCTGCACGATCGCCCCGCCCGCGTAAGCGACAGCGGAGACGAGCGACAGGACCACGGACAACGCGAGGGCGCTCATGAGCTGCTCCTCTGCGTGAGGCGGGGGCACACGGCCCGGCGCGGCGTACGGTCGGCTCTCATAACCAACACGATGCCTTGTCGATCTGTTCCCGTCGTCGTCCCTGAGCACGCATTGGGTCCTACTGCCGATGGAGTACGAAAGGACCTCCGTCCTCCCTCAGGCGGGTGACGGACCAGGGATCCCCCTGACCCCGGCCCCTGCCCTCCCTTGGTACTACTGGACTTCGTGGACCTCGACCCCGAACTCGCCCTGCTCCGCCCGCTGGGCGGGTTCTTCGCCCTGCGCACGCCACTAGGGAGCCCAGGAGAGCCCGACCCCCGGCTGCCCACCCTCGCGCAGGCCTACGCGCGGACTCCGGCGCCGCCCACGGCGGGCGCCGCCGGGAGCTCCGGAGCGGAACGTCACGAGGACCCGCTGGCCTTTCGTGTCCGAAAAGTGACCCGCGCGCTACGAGCGCCCGAGGAGCGGATCGGCGCGTCCGTGGCCCAGCAGGGGCTGGCGGCCCGGCTGTGGTCGGTCGCCGTGGGCTGCACCGTCCTGTACGGGTGCGTCCCCGACCTCGCCCCCGGGCTGCTGCGCTGGGACCCGGACGCGGCAGCCCCGGACGACCTGTGGCTGACGCGGGTGCGGGCCCGGCCCGGGGACGCGGCGGGCGTGGCCGAGCCGGCGACGGGCGCGGGCGAGTCCGTGGCGGGCATGGCCGGGTCCGTGGCCGGCGTGGCCGGGTCCGTGGCGGCGGCCGTCCTGGAGGACCACCTCGAACCCCTCTCCGCGGCCCTGCGCGCCCGCTGCCCGGTCGCGCCCGGCCTGCTGCGCGGCAACGCCGCCTCCGCCCTCGCCGCGACGGCGCGTCTGCTGGTCGGGTGGGCGGACGGGCACGGCCGCCCGGACGTCGCCGCACGCACGCGTGATCTCACCGCGGCGCTCCTCGCCCACCCGCTCCTCACGGACACCGGCACGCTGTCCGACGGCGTCTTCCGCCGCCGCAGCTGCTGTCTCTACTACCGGGTCCCCGGCGCAGGCCTCTGCGGCGACTGTTGCTTCACACGATCCCCGCGCTCTTCCCCGCGCGCCCCGTCTGGGTGACCATGAAGGGAGTCGGCCGCTGAGACTGGGGGTTCCGGGTGCGAGTAGGCCTACTGACCCGGGAGTATCCCCCGGACGTGTACGGCGGCGCGGGAGTCCATGTGGAGTTCCTCGCCCGCGAGTTGCGACGGCTGATAGACCTCGACGTGCACTGCTGGGGCGAGGGCCGCACGGACGGGGTGCACCGTCACCGGCCGTGGCCGGTGCTGGACGGCGCCAACGACGCGCTGCGCACCTTCTCGGTCGACCTGGCCATGGCGGCCGCCCTCGAAGGGCGTGAACTCGTCCACTCCCACACCTGGTACGCGAACCTCGCCGGTCATCTCGCCAAGGAGCTGTACGGCGTTCCGCACGTGGTGACCGCGCACTCGCTGGAGCCGCTGCGCCCCTGGAAGGCCGAGCAACTCGGCGGCGGCTACGCCCTGTCGAGCTGGGCCGAGCGGACCGCGGTGGAGGCCGCCGACGCGGTGATCGCCGTCTCCGGCGCGATGCGCGACGACATCCTCGCCTGCTACCCCTCGCTCGCCCCCGAGCGGGTCCACGTCGTGCACAACGGCATCGACACGGCTCTCTACCGGCCCGACCGCGGCACGGACGCGCTCAGCCGGATCGGCCTCGACCCGGACCGGCCGTTCGTGCTGTTCGTCGGCCGGATCACCCGGCAGAAGGGCGTGCCGCATCTGCTGCGCGCCGTACGGGACATCGATCCCGCGGCGCAGGTCGTGCTGTGCGCCGGGGCGCCCGACACCCCCGAGATCGAGCGGGAGTTCCGTGATCTCTTCACCGAGCTGCGCGGCTCCCGGGACGGGGTGCACTGGATACCGAAGATGCTGCCGCGCCCCGAGGTGATCCAACTCCTCACGCACGCGGCTGTCTTCGTCTGCCCTTCGGTGTACGAGCCGCTGGGCATCGTCAACCTGGAGGCGATGGCCTGCGGCACGCCGGTGGTGGCCTCGCGGGTCGGTGGGATCCCGGAGGTCGTCGAGGACGGGGTGACGGGCAGCCTGGTGACCGTCGACGAGGATTTCGAGGCGAACCTCGCGAGCGCGCTGGACAAGATCCTCGGCGACCCGGCGGCCGCGGCGCGGATGGGTGAGGCCGGGCGGGCGCGTGCGGTGGGGGAGTTCGGCTGGGACGCGGTGGCCCGGCGGACCGTCCGGCTGTACCAGGAGATCGTCAAACAGGCGTAGGGAGCCCCGCGCCGGGGCAGCCATGGGTATCCGACCAGGGTGAGGAGAGCGGCCATGCGGCGTGGAGGACCTACGGTGCTCGGGATCGTGCTGGCGGGCGGTGAGGGCAAGCGGCTGATGCCGCTCACCGCCGACCGGGCGAAGCCCGCGGTCACGTTCGGTGGCACCTACCGGCTCGTCGACTTCGTCCTGTCGAATCTCGTCAACGCCGACATCCTGCGCATCTGCGTGCTGACGCAGTACAAGTCGCACTCGCTGGACCGGCACATCACGACGACGTGGCGCATGTCGAGCCTGCTCGGCAACTACGTCACCCCGGTCCCGGCGCAGCAGCGGCTCGGACCGCGGTGGTACCTCGGCAGCGCCGACGCCATCCTGCAGTCGCTGAACCTGATCTACGACGAACGGCCCGAGTACGTGGCCGTGTTCGGCGCCGACCACGTCTACCGCATGGACCCGCGCCAGATGCTCACCCAGCACATCGAGAGCGGCGCGGGTGTCACGGTGGCGGGGATCCGGGTCCCGCGGGGCGAGTCCTCCTCCTTCGGGGTGATCACGCCGGGTTCGGACGGCCAGACGGTCGAGCGCTTCCTGGAGAAGCCGGCCGACCCGCCGGGGCTCGCCGACGACCCGGATTCGGTGTTCGCGTCGATGGGCAACTACATCTTCACCACCAAGGCCCTCATAGAGGCGCTCCAGCGGGACGCCGAGGACGAGTCGTCCGTGCACGACATGGGCGGCTCGATCCTCCCCCAGCTCACCGACCGCGGCGAGGCGGGGCTGTACGACTTCAGCGAGAACCACGTCCCCGGAGAGACCACCCGGGACCAGGGTTATTGGCGGGACGTCGGCACGCTCGACGCGTACTACGACGCCCACATGGACCTGATCGCCGAGCGCCCCGCGTTCAACCTGTACAACCGCAGCTGGCCGATCTACACCCACTCGGGCCAGCTCTCCCCGGCGCGTTTCAACGCGGGAGGCATCGCCGGTGAGTCGATCATCAGTTCGGGGTGTCTGATCCGTGGACAGGTGACCCGGTCGGTGCTGTCGCCGGGGGTGGTGGTGGACCCGGGCGCGGTCGTCCAGGGCTCGATCCTGCACGACAATGTGCACATCGGACGGGGAGCCGTGGTGCGCGGGGCGGTTCTGGACAAGAACGTCGACGTCCCTCCGGGCGCGACCATCGGCGTGAACCCGGAGCGGGACGCGGAGCTGTACACGGTGTCCCCGGGCGGGGTGATCGCCCTGGGCAAGGGCTGCCTGGTGTCATGAACTTAATCCGATGTTAACTGTGCGTAGCCTGATCATGCTTGACCGTAATCGCCTTCGAGGGGTTGACTGGTTCCCACCCGTCCTTCGCTCAACCCGTCCTCGACGCGAGGCAAGTCCGTGACTGCTGATGATCTGCTGGCCCCCCTCGACCTGGCGTTCTGGAACCTCGAGTCGGCCGAGCACCCCATGCACCTGGGCGCCCTCGGTGTCTTCTCGGCGCACTCGCCCGCCGCGGGCGCCCACGCGGCCGACCTGCTCGCGGCCCGGGCGTCCGGCGTCCCCGGGCTGCGGATGCGGATCCGGGACGTGTGGCAGCCGCTCGCCTTCGGGGGAGCGGTGCGCGAGGCCGACCCGGACTTCGACCCCCGCCACCACGTCCGTCTGCACGCCCCCGCGGCCGACTTCCAGACCGTGGCCGGCCGGCTCATGGAACGGCCCCTGGAGCGCGGCCGCCCGCCCTGGGAGGCGCACGTCCTGCCGGGCGAGGACGGCCTCTCCTTCGCCGTGCTCTTCAAGTTCCACCACGCCCTCGCCGACGGTCTGCGCGCCCTGACGCTGGCGGCGGCCGTCCTCGACCCGATGGACCTGCCCGAGCGCCGGCCCCGCCCGGCCGAGCCCGCCCGGCGGCTCGTCCCCGACATGGACCGGCTGCGCGGACTGGTGCGCGGGGCCGTCTCCGACGTGGGCCGCGCCCTCGACATCGGCGCCTCGCTCGCCGTCTCCGGCCTCGGCGTGCGCTCCAGCGCCGCGCTCACCGCCGGGCCCAGCGGCACCCGCCGCACCGCCGGCGTGGTCATCGACCTGGACGACGTGCACCGGATCCGCAAGGCCGCCGGCGGCACCGTCAACGACGTGCTGATCGCGGTGGTCGCCGGAGCCCTGCGCCGCTGGCTCGACGAGCGCGGGGACGGCAGCGCGGGCGTCCGGCCGCGCGCCCTGATCCCCGTCTCCCAGCGCCGCCCGCGCACCGCCCACCCGCAGGGCAACCGGCTCTCCGGTTACGTGGTGCGGCTTCCGGTCGACGACCCGGACCCGCTCGGCAGGCTCGCCCACGTCCGCACCACCATGGACCGCAACAAGGACGCCGGTCCGCACAGGGGCGCGGGCGCCGTGGCCCTGCTCGCCGATCACGTCCCGGCCCTCGGGCACCGGCTCGGCGGGCCGCTGGCCGGCCAGGCCGCCCGGTTCTGGTTCGACATCCTCGTCACCAGCGTCCCGCTGCCCAGCCTCGGCCTGAAACTCGGCGGGAACCCGGTCGACGAGGTGTTCCCCTACGCGCCGCTGGCGCGCGGCCAGGCGCTGGCCGTAGCGGTCTCCACCTACCGCGGCCGCGTCCACTACGGGCTCGTCGCCGACGCCGAGGCCGTCCCCGACCTCGACCGGGTCGCCCATGCGCTGAGCGCCGAGGTGGAGACGCTCATCACGGCCTGCGGCCCTTGACGGGAACGCGTTTGGAGGACGGGCTCGGCGCTCCGTAAAATTCCCCCTTCGTAAGGCGGGCGCGGTCGGAGCGCCGCCCGGGTGAGCAGGGAAGCGGCAGCGCGATGACGGTGACAGAGGACAACTCGGCGGCGATCACCGAGGAGGCCGTGGACACGGTCGTGCACGGACCCGGCATCGACCCCGAGCGGCTCGCCGTCTGCCTCGCCGTTCTGGAGGAGCTCGACAAGCTCGACGTGGACCACCCCGACGCGATCGCCGTGCGCCGGGCCACCGCGGGCGTCTACCGCACGGTCAAGCAGCGCCGCCGCCAGGAGCGCCGGGCCGCCAAGACCGCCCACGACAAGTCGGTCACCGAGGCCACCGCCACCGGTTCCGCCCAGCGCATCGACGACGAGACCGAGGGCATTCTGCCGTCGTCCGTCACCGAGGAGGGCAGGATCGCCGGGATACTGCAGCGACCGCGCTCCTGCTACACCTGCAAGACCCGGTACGTCGAGGTCGACTACTTCTACCACCAGCTCTGTCCCGAGTGCGCCCGCCTGAACCGGGACAAGCGCGACGTGCGAGCCGACCTCACCGGCAAGCGCGCGCTGCTCACCGGCGGCCGCGCCAAGATCGGCATGTACATCGCCCTGCGGCTGCTGCGCGACGGCGCGCACACCACGATCACCACGCGTTTCCCCAAGGACGCCATCCGCCGCTTCAAGGCCATGGACGACTCGGCCGACTGGCTCCACCGTCTGGAGGTCGTCGGCATCGACCTGCGCGACCCGGCGCAGGCCGTGGCCCTGGCGGAGCAGGTCGCCGCCGCGGGTCCGCTCGACATCCTCATCAACAACGCCACTCAGACCGTGCGCCGGCTGCCCTCCGCGTACGCCGCGCTGGTGGGCGGCGAGAGCGCTCCGCTGCCCGCCGGCGAACTGCCCGCGTACCATGTGATCGGCGCGTTCGGCTCCGGGGCCGTCGACGGGCTCGCCGCGCTGCCGGTCGGGGCGAGTGCCCTGGACGCGCAGAAGGTCGCCGACCTCGCCCTGGTCGCGGGCAACGCCAGCGTCGCCCGGCATCTCGACGGCACGGCCATCGACGCGGGCGGTCTGGTCCCCGACGTCGTCGACACCAACACCTGGGTGCAGACCATCGAGCAGATCTCCCCGGTGGAGCTGCTCGAGACCCAGCTGTGCAACTACACGTCGCCGTTCATCCTGATCAGCAAGCTCCGGCCGGCCATGGCCGACGCCGCCGCGAAGGCCGGGAGCGGGCGTGCGTACGTCGTGAACGTCTCCGCGATGGAGGGCGTCTTCGGGCGCGGCTACAAGGGCGCCGGGCACCCGAACACCAACGCCGCCAAGGCCGCGATGAACATGGTGACCCGCACCAGCGCGCAGGAGATGTTCCAGACCGACGGCATCCTCATGACCTCCGTCGACACCGGCTGGATCACCGACGAGCGCCCGCACTACGACAAGCTGCGTCTCGCGGAGGAGGGCTTCCACGCACCGCTCGACCTGGTGGACGGCGCGGCCCGGGTCTACGACCCGGTCGTACGGGGCGAGGCCGGCGAGGACCTGTACGGGGTCTTCCTCAAGGACTACGCGCCGGGCAAGTGGTGACCGGGGGTTCCTGCCGCTGAGCCGGATCCGCAGCCGGAGTCGGAGCTTGAGCCGGATCCGGGGCCGCAGGCGGGTCGCGGGTGATCGTCGGGAGGCGCGCGGCGGGGATGCGCGTCACCCGGCGCCCGGTTCCCGACGTGCGGCGCGTGCCGCCCGCACCCGCGTGCCGCCGTCCACCAGCAGGTCCGCGCCGGTGATCCAGCGGGCCTCGTCCGAGCACAGCCACAGCACCGCACTGGCCACGTCCTGCGGCTCGCCGATGCGCTCGAGCGGGAGCTCCCGTGCGACGGCCCGCTCCCTCGGCTCCCAGACGAACCGTGCCATCTCGGTGCGGACGAGGCCGGGGGAGACGGAGTTCACCCGCACCCCCGGTCCCAGCTCGCCCGCCAGCTGCTGGGTGAGGTGCAGCAGGGCCGCCTTGCTGGTGCCGTAGGCGCCGACGCCCGGCCCCACATGACCCGCGCCCTCCGTGCAGACGCTGACCACGGCCCCGCCGTGCTCACGCATCCAGCGGCGCCACGCGCACTGCACCAGCCGTAGCGGGGCCTCGACGTTCACGGCGAACGCCTCCCGCCAGACGTCCGGGTCGGCGTCCATGAGGGGGCCGTACGGCCGGTTGGTCGCCGCGTTGTTCACCAGGACGTCCAGCCGCCCGAAGGAGCGCAGACACAGATCGGTGAGCTCCTCGGGGTGACCGGGGTCCGCGACGCTGCCGGCCAGCCCCACCCCGCCCAGCTCGGCGGCGGCGCGCCGCACCTCGTCGGGGTCCCGTGCGCTCACGCACACCCGCGCCCCGGCGTCACGGAGCGCCCGGGCCACCGCCCATCCGATGCCCCGCGTGCCCCCGGTGACGAGGGCGGCCCTGCCGCGCAACCCGTACGACGACGTCATCGGCGTACGGTCTCACGGCGGGCTGCCAACCGACAGGCCCAGGACGGGAGTTGTGTACGGCCCGCACGTCCCGCCGCCGGGCGGCAGCCGTCGGGGTCGGACGGCACCGGGCTGGCCGGACGGGGCGGACGGGGCGGGCCGTCCGCCGGAGGGCACGCGCGGCCGGGAGAGGCGTTCGGCGGCATACGCCGTCCGGGTGAAGTCATAAGGCGTTAAAACGGTGAAAAGGGTTCAATTCACTTACGGGAGCCTGCGGGTGACGCGCCATGGTTGTGTCAAATCTTCAGGCCCTATCGAGCGGCATCCCGCTCATTTGGTTAATGTATAGCGGACGGACAGCAGGACGGAGTGCCACCCACACCCACCGTCCGTCTGGGACAAGCCGGTTCACAACGGCCAGCTCTCCTGGGAGTCACCGGCGCCACCGTGTCGCCACCGACTCCAGCCAGACCCTAGGGAGCGTTCAGCGCCGGACCGCAGACTGGCCGGCACGCCCCGAGGGTGACCCGACACATAAGGAGTGCGCGGTGACACCGGAGAAGACGAATCGCGAGCAACGCCCCAAGGAACGCACGGAGCGGGCCGGCCACAGGCCCGGCGAGATCGGCAGCCTCGACGTGTGGGCCCGCTCCGCCCCCATCCGCCTGGCCGGCTACGAGGACGACCTGGCCGAGGACCACATCCTGCCCAGCGTGGACTGAACCCACGGATCGCGCTTCGCGCGGTCACCGCCGCATGGGCGTGCGCACCCACCCGAGCCACGCCCATGCCGCCCCGCATCCGCCCCGGCCGACATGGCCGGGGCCGGCCCGTGTGGGCCTCAGGACGCGCCGTGATCGAGCGGCGCCGTGCGCCGCCAGGGGCGCAGGTTCTCCAGCTGCTCCGCCACGCGCAGCAGCTCCGCCTCCGATCCCGGCCGTCCGACCAGCTGGACGGAGGCGGGCGCACCGGACGGCAGCGTGCCGAACGGGACCGCCATGGCCGGCCAGCCGGTCAGGTTCCACGGCGGGGTCAGCGGCGAGTAGTTCGTGTTCGCCAGGACGTTGCGCAGCCAGCCCCGCTCGTGCCACGGCGCGGCCTTCGGCGACCGCCGCGCCAGCGCCGGCGTGAGCAGCACGTCGTACTCCGCGAAGAACGGCTCCAGCAGGCGTCGCAGATCCTCGCGCGCAGAGCCCTCGCGCACCCCGTTCAGGAAGCGCCGGCCGAGCGTCGCGTGCACCCGCGTGCGGCGCGTCAGCAGACGGGCGTCGAGGGAGGCCGCGTCCACGGCCGTGCCCGCCGTCCAGTGGGCGAGCGAGGTCACGCCCAGCGACAGCGGATAGGGCGGGTCGGCCCGCCGCACGAGGTGCCCCGCCTTCATCAGCACGCCGGCCGCGTCCCGGGCCGCGCCCGCGTAGGGAGCGCTCACCGTGACCCCGGCCAGCGGGCTGCGCACGGACACCGCGATCCGCAGCGCCCCGGACCCGCTGTCCGCCGTGACGCCGGCCGTCGTGACGTCGGCGTCCGCGAGCACGGAGAGCATCAGCCGCACGTCCGCCACCGTGGTCGCCAGCGGGCCGTTCTCCGACATGCCGAACCAGTCGCCGTCCCCGATCCCGGCCGGGACCACCCCGTGACCCGGCTTCACGGTCACCAGGCCGCAGTTGGCCGCCGGGATGCGCAGCGAGCCCATGCCGTCGTTGCCGAGCGCGATCGGCGTCATCCCGGCGGCGACCGCGGCCGCGCTCCCGCCGGAGGAACCGCCCGCCGTGCGGGAGAGGTCCCACGGATTGCGGGCGGTGCCGTGGACGCCTTCCGTGGTGCCGAACACGCACAGTTCCGGCACGTTGGTCAGCCCGACGACCACCGCGCCGGCCGCGCGCAGCCGGGCCACGGTGACATGGTCGGCGGCGGACGGGACGCCGGACGTCGCCGCCGAGCCGACGCGCATGGCCTCGCCCCGCACGCCGAGGTTGTCCTTGACCGCCACCGGCACCCCGGCCAGCGCCAGCTCGCCCAGGTCGGGCCGGGCGGCCACCTCGTCGGCCTCCGCGAGCGCTGCCTCGGCCCGCACCGTGCGGAACGCGCCGACGCGGCCGTCCAGCCGCTCGATCCGCGCGAGATGCTCCGCCACCACCTCCCGGGGCGTGACCTGCTTGTCCCGCACGGCGGCGGCGATCTCGACTGCGGTCCGGTCGACCCAGGCGGCCACGGCAGCTCCTCTGCACTACTCGCGAGTAGGGAGAACTGTGCCCCGGCGGACGCCCCGCGTCGAGAGGCTCGGGGGGGCCTTCGGGCCGCGCGTGCCACCCTCCCGGCCTCCGGGCCGTGCGCGCGTCTACGGCGTTCTAGCCGCGTTCGCGAGCCGGGTCGGCGGGAGGTACTCGCGTACATACGTCCGCTCCCACCACGCGCCCGTCTCCCGCAGCTCGCTCCAGCTCGTGTACCGGTAGCGGAACAGCCGGGCGCGGACGTGGCGCGGGGGCTCGCCGGGAGGGAACGGGGAACGCCGCAGCAGCCTCAGCGTGTCGCGGTCGTTCTCCAGCAGCCGTTCCACCAGCGCGGCGAACCACGTCCCGGCGTAGGCGGGGGAGAGCGCCGCGAACCACATCATCCAGTCCAGGCGCAGGTGGTACGGGGCGAACTGGCGCGGACGGCGCCGTGGATCGCCCGGCTTGCCCCTGAACTCGTACTCCCGCCAGTCGGAGTCCTCGCGGGGCACGGCGTCGAGCGTCCCCTCGACCACCACCTCGTAGCGGATCCGGCTGACGCTGCCGAACGCGCCGTAGGTGTTGACCAGGTGGAGCGGGTCGAAGGACCGGTTCATCACCTGCCGGCGGGAGAGCATGTTGAGCACCGGCCGGTGGCTGAGGAACAGCAGGACGGCGGCGACGGCGAGGACGGTGACCTCGTACCAGAGCGGGGCGTCGGGGCCCGGGCCGTGGCCGGAGGGCAGCGCCAGCGCCGGTACGGCCAGGACCACGGTGATCCAGTTCAGCCAGGCGAAGTTGCCCGACAGCACCAGCCACAGCTGGGTGAGGATCATCAGCGTCGCCGCCGCCGTCGCCACCGGCTGAGGGGCGAACAGCGCGAACGGCACGACGAGTTGGGTGACATGGTTCGCCGCCGCCTCGACACGGTGCAGCGGCTTGGGCAGATGGTGGAAGAACCAGCTCAGCGGGCCGGGCATCGGCTGTGTCTCGTGATGGTGGTAGAGGCAGGTCAGCTTTCGCCAGCAGGCGTCCCCCCGCATTTTGATCAGTCCCGCGCCGAACTCGACCCGGAACAGGATCCACCGGATCAGGAAGAGCACGACGACCGGCGGGGCCACCTCGTCGTTGCCGAGGAACACCGCGAGGAAGCCGGTCTCCAGCAACAGGGACTCCCAGCCGAACCCGTACCAGGTCTGGCCCACGTTGACGATCGACAGATACAGCGCCCACGGCGCCAGCCACAGCGCCATCGCCGCCCAGAGCGGCACCAGACCGTCGACGCCGGCCAGCAGCGCCGCCGACACCGCGCACCCCGTCCACGCGCAGCCCGCGAACAGCCGGTCGGAGTAACGCAGCTGGAACAGGCTGGGCGCCCGCCGAAAGGGCGTGCGCTCGACGAACCGGGGCACCGGCAGCATGCCCCGCTCCCCGAGCAGTGCCCGGAACTGCAGCGCCGCGGCCAGGAATGCGACCACGTACAGGCCGGCCAGGGCGCGCTGGAAGACCAGCCGGCTCAGCCAGTACTCGGGTGCGGTGAACCAGTCCACGGCCGTGCGCTCCTTCGCTCAGGTCCCGCCCGGTCCGGGACAGGGCCTTCTTCCGCCGCGATCGTCACTGTGCGCGCCCGTCCGCTCCGTTTGCGTGACCCGTGCGGGTCAAGCAGACAATAGTGGGCGAACCAGTTCGGTTCGATCCGTTCGGACGATGCGGAGCACGTGGTGCGCGTACCCACAGCCACTCTCCTCACCGCCTGCGCGCTTTCGGCGGCGCTCGTCGTCGTCTGTCGCGGCGGCGAGGCGACGAACCACACGATGCCGGGCTCGGAGACCGTCCTCCCGGCCGCCGACGACCGCCCCCTCTTCGACGGCCCCTTCACCGGCGAGCCGGGGCCCGACGCCGATGCCGACCCCGGCGCCGACGCGGACGGTCCGGGCCCCGACCGCGGACTCGACCCCGGCTCGTACGACCCCGGCTCGTTCGACCCCGACGCGATCGGCCCCGAGACCGTGCCGGAGGTGCCCGACCTGCCCGACGGCGGCGGGCTGATCCCGGACGGACCCGACGAGTCCGACGCCTCCGGCGGCCTCGACGGGCTCGGCGGGCCGGACCCGTCCGGCGGCCTCGATCCGTCCGTCGCCCCCGACCGGTCCGACGCCGTCTTCGGCAGCCCCGTCGACGTCGCCCTCGGCTGACCGTGGCCGCGGGCCCGGCGCTCCCCGGTCGAATAATCGGGCAAATCCTGGCAAGGTGGGCCCATGGCTGATCGGGGAGCGAGGGCCCTGTCACTCCCGGACGACTGGCCCGCCCACCCGGATCCGATCCTGGCGCTCAATCGCATGGGCGGCTTCGACTGGGACCTGGACTCCGGCGTGTTCCAGATGGACGCCCGGGCCCACGAGATCTTCGACCTGCGCCCCGACGAGTACGACGGCGACCCGGCGTCGCTCGCCGTGCGCGTCCCGCCGAACGAGGCCGGCCGCCTGGACGAGCTGGTCTCCCAGGCCATCAAGGACGGCAGCGAGAACTACGGCGCCTACTTCCGCCTCCGGCTGCGCGACGGCACCCTGCGCTGGACCCACACCCAGGGCCACATCCGGCGCGACGGCACCGGCCGGCCGCGCCGGATCGTCGGCATCATCCGCGACGCCACCGAGGAGCTGCACGACCTCGCCGCCCGCCACGAGGCGGCCGCCCTCGACGACGCGCGCCGCGAACAGACCAACGTCGTGCAGCTCACGACGGCGGCCCTCGCGCACGCCCGCACCGTCCAGGACGTCATCGACGTGCTCAAGGACACCCACGGCCTCACCCACCTCGGGGCGACCAGTCTCGTCATGGGACTGGTCGAGGCCGGCCGCATCCGGCTCATCGCCGAGGGGCCGGAGGGCAGCTTCGTGCCCGGCACGCTGGTCACCCGGATAGACGAGCCGTATCCGATGAGCGAGGTCGTGCGGACCCTCACGCCCCGTTTCATCGAGTCGCCCGAGGAGTTCGCCGGCGGCTACCCCGTGCTGTGGCCGCATCTCACCGACCTGAGGATCACCTCGGCGGCCTATCTGCCGCTCATCGTGCAGGCCCGCCCCATCGGCGCGATGGGTCTGCTCTACAGCGACCGGCACGGCTTCACACCCGAGGAGCGCAACATCCTCGTCGCCCTCGGCTCCAGCATCGCGCAGAGCCTGCAGCGGGCCATGTTCTACGAGCAGGAGAAGGACATCGCGCAGGGCCTCCAGCAGGCCATGCTCCCGCGCACCATCCCCAGCGTGCGCGGCGCCGACGTGGCCGTCCGCTACCGCGCCGCCACCATAGGCGGTGCGAACGGCCGGGACATCGGCGGCGACTGGTACGACGTGATCCCGCTGCCCGGCGGCCGGGTCGGCGCGGTCATCGGCGACGTCCAGGGCCACGACACGCACGCGGCCGCCGTCATGGGCCAGCTGCGCATCGTGCTGAGGGCCTACGCGGCCGAGGGGCACACCCCGGCGGCCGTGATGGCCCGGGCCTCCGTCTTCCTGCACGAACTCGACACCGACCGCTTCGCGACCTGCCTGTACGCGGAGGCGGACCTGTCCACCGGGGTCGTCCAGCTGGTCCGCGCCGGTCACATCGAGCCCCTGCTGCGCGGCCCGGACGGGAACTGCCGGCGCGTTCCGGTGCCCGGGGGACTGCCGCTCGGCCTGTCCGCCGAGTTCGGCAGTCTCGGGTATCCGGTCGGCACGGTGGAGCTCGATCCCGGGCACACCCTGCTGATGTGCACCGACGGGCTGGTCGAGCAGCCCGGCGCCGACCTCGACGACGGCATGCGGACCCTCGCCGCCTTCATCGCCGCGGGCCCCGAGGACGTACGCGAACTCGCCGACCGGCTCATCGAGATCGCCGAGGAGCGCGGCGGGGACGACGACGTGGCCCTCCTGCTGCTGCGCCGGCGCGACCCGGACGACCCGCAGTCCGGCAACCGGCTCCAGCAGCACGTGGCGCCCGGCGACCCGGAGGCCCTCACCGAGGCCCGGCACATGATCCGTGCCGCTGTCCGCTCCTGGGGCGCCCGTGAGCGCTCCGACGAGATCGAGCTGGTCGCCGACGAGCTGGTCACCAACGCGCTCATGCACACCGAGGGCGCGGCGATCGTCACGCTGCGCGCGCTGACCGGCGGCGACCGCCGGCTCCGCGTGGAGGTCGAGGACTCCTCCAGCGCGCTGCCCCGCCGCCGGGACGCCGGCGAGTCGGGCGTCTCCGGCCGCGGCCTGCTCCTGGTGGACCTCCTCACCGACGGCTGGGGAGTGGAGGCGCGGGGCGGCGGAAAGTGCGTGTGGTGCGAGTTCCTCGTGCACGAGCACCACTGAGCCCGCGTGGCACTCTGGACGTATGCCGGAACTTCCCGAGGTGGAAGCGCTCAAGGACTTCCTGGCCGAGCATCTGGTCGGCCACGAGATCGTGCGCGTGCTGCCTGTCGCGATCAGTGTGCTGAAGACGTACGACCCGCCCGTCACCGCCCTGGACGGGCAGGAGGTCACCGCCGTGCGCCGGCACGGCAAGTTCCTCGACCTGACGACCGCGGACGGCCTGCACCTCGTCACCCACCTCGCCCGCGCGGGCTGGCTGCACTGGAAGGACCGCCTCCCCGACGGTCAGCCCCGCCCCGGCAAGGGCCCCCTCGCCCTGCGGGTCGCCCTGGAGACCGGCGAGGGCTTCGACCTCACCGAGGCCGGCACCCAGAAGCGGCTCTCCGTGTACGTGGTCCGCGATCCGCGGGAGGTGCCCGGCGTAGCCCGGCTGGGCCCCGACCCGCTCGCCGCCGACTTCGACGAGGCCCGCTTCGCCGCCCTGCTCGCGGGAGAACGCCGTCAGCTCAAGGGCGCCCTGCGCGACCAGAGCCTGATCGCCGGCGTCGGCAACGCGTACAGCGACGAGATCCTGCACGCGGCGAGGATGTCCCCGTTCAAGCTGGCGGCGTCCCTGACGCCGGAGGAGATCCACACCCTCCACGAGGCCCTGCGCACGACGCTGACGGAGGCGGTCGAACGCTCGCGGGGCCTGGCGGCGGGGCGGCTGAAGGCCGAGAAGAAGAGCGGTCTGCGCGTCCACGGCCGGGCCGGCCAACCGTGCCCGGTCTGCGGCGACACCGTCCGGGAGGTCTCCTTCAGCGACTCCTCGCTCCAGTACTGCCCCACCTGCCAGACGGGCGGCCGACCACTGGCGGACCGAAGGATGTCCCGGCTGCTGAAGTAGCGGGCGGGCCCGCCGCGGTCGTCGCCCCGCGTCTGCCCCGTGCGCCCTGCGCCCTGCCGTCATACGGAGCGGGGCCGCGGCTGCGGGGGCGCTTCGGGCCGCGGCGCCCCCGCCGGTCCGGGCGACCGGCGCCGGGTGGCGAGACGGACGGCGGCCGCGCCTACGGTGAGGGCCGCCTCGGCAGCGGCGAGCAGCGGGGTGGCGAGAACGATCGGAATGTCGCCGCTCGGAAGAAGGCCGTCGAGGGCCGTGGCGCGCCGACCGCGGTGACGCACAGGTCGTCCACCGGAGCACCGGCCGGCGCGGGACCAGGGGCGGCGGGCCGGGCCGGCGGTGCAGCAGGCCGTGGCGGCCGACGTGGACCGGGGCCCAGATCCACCCGGCCGGTCCGGCCGGCGACGACACCGTGTGCAGGACGACCCACCAGGGGACGCCGGCCGCCATGGGGTGGCCCAGGGCGGCGAATCCCACCGTGGTGCCCGGCAGTTGATCGTGGGCGAGGTCGTCCCACAGGCGGTGGGTCACCGCGCCGACCCACGCCGATGACACCGTCACGCACCGCGGGCGCGGTGGATCCGGCCACGAGCGCGACCCCGTCGAACCAGCGCGGGCGCGCCGGCTTCAGCGGCATCACCGCCGCCGCGTGGGAGGGGAACGTCAACGGCACCGGCGGCCCACTGCCGCCGTCCTCGCGCCGCGGATCGGCGGATCTGCGGACACCGACTTGCGCGACGGTCGTCGTGGCAAGACGCTGGAATCGTCCACTCGGACGAATCCTCGAGATGAGCACGGTCCGGCAGGTCATGTTCCCCGCGGGAGAGCAGGTGTGCGTCCCCGGCTGTCCGCGCGAGCCGGCGTCGAGGACGAAGCGGCTTCCCGCCCGCGTCTCGGACTGTGCCGAGAAGGAACATCACCATGGACACACGAGTCGAGTACGAGACGAAGATCCCTCGCTACTGCGCCCAACCGGCGCAGACGCAGCCCGTGTTGCGCCCCGACCTCGGCCCCGACCGGGCCGCCGCGATACAGCTGGTCGGGACGAAGTGGGTCAACGGCACCGTCCTGCACTACGCGTTCCTCGACCGAGGCGGGGACATCGGCGGTCCGGAGCAGTTGGAGGAGGTGCGGCACGCCTTCGACAAGTGGAAGTCCCTCGGCATCGGGCTGGAGTTCAGGGAGGTCGACGATCCGGGCGAGGCCGAGATCCGGATCGCGTTCATCGAACGGGAGGGCTCCGCCTCGTTCGTGGGCACGGACGCCCTGACGATCGCCACGACCGAGCACACGATGAGCTTCGGCTGGAAGCTGAACACCCCGTACGGCAGGGCCACGGCGCTGCACGAGATCGGTCACGCGATCGGTTTCGCCCACGAGCACCAGAACCCGTTCGCGGGCATCGACTGGGACGACGAGGCCGTCTACGCGGAACTGGCGGGGCCGCCCAACGAGTGGCCTCGGGAGGTCACGTTCCACAACATCCTGCGCAAGCTCTCGAAGACGCAGGTGACCGGTTCCGCATGGGATCCGGAATCGATCATGGAGTACGGCTTCCCGCCCGGCCTGATCCGCAAGCCGGAGAAGTACGGCCGTGAGGGCATCGAGTCCCCGCTCGACCTCTCCGCCGTGGACAAGGACCATGTGCTGCGCTGGTACCCGGCGCTGGTCGCCAGGCCGACGAGGCTCGAGCCGTTCCAGTCGCACCCGCTCCAGCTGTCCTCGGGCGAGCAGGCCGACTTCGAGATCGTCCCCACCCAGACCCGGAAGTACGAGATCGGCACCTTCGGCCAGGCGGACGCCAGACTGGTCCTCTTCGAGGAACGCGACGGCGAACCGCGCTATCTGACCGCCGAGGACGACAGCGGACAGGACCGCAACAGCCGCATCGAGGTACGGCTCGTCAAGGGCCGCCGCTATGTGGCCAGGGTCCGCCTGTACTCCGCGTGGGGCGGCGGCGGAGCGGCCCTCATGTACTGGTGAGGCGGCCGGGTACCGCTGAGGCGGCGCCGGAGTGACCTGAACTCACTCCGGCCCGTCACCGCGCGGGGAGCGTGACCAGGTGCTCGCCGCCCGCCGTGCGCAGCTCGTAGCGGGCGATCTCGTCGGGGTGCCAGGCCGCCGCGCCCTGCATGGTGTTGGGGCGGGCGTCGTGCAGGGGGACGGTCCAGCTGGTGACGGTCTGCTCGGAGCCGTCGACGCCGACCGCGATCAGGCGGCAGGCACGCGGGCCGGCGCCGTCCTTGACCTCCAGCTGCACATGGCTGCCCCAGGCCTCGTTCTCGGTGGTGACCTGGGCCCACACCCCGGACTTCTCGTCCGTCGCGGTGAGCCGCACGGCGTCCGCGCCGTCGTCGCCCCCGCTGTTGCCGCCCGCCATCATCGCGAGCACGGGACCGGCGAGGGCCACCACGACGGAGGCGGCCACGGCGTAGAGCACGCGCCGGCGCACCGCCCGGTGCCGGGCCGCCACCTCGGCGATCAGCCGGTCGAGGAGCTGCGGGCCGGGCCCGGCGAACGGGTGGACGGCGCGCGGGGTGGCGCGCCGGTAGAGCATCATCTGCCGTGCGGTGGGGCCGAACTCGGTGACCTGTGCCGCACACTGAGGACACTCCATGAGGTGGTCCTCGAAGCGGAAAGCCTCTGCTTCGTCCAGCACGCCGAGCGCGTACGCGCCGACGTCGCGATGCCTTTCCAGGGACCTCATGCCGAAACCTCGTGCCGTTGAGTGCCAGTGGGGTTACTCGTTGCTCCCACCGGTACGCACCTGGCAGACGAATCACTCAAGCCGCGTACCGAATCGTGACCCAGATGTTCGGAGCGGTCCGGCCCGCGGATTGGTGCGAGTCTAGAAAAGATGAATCGCCAGGTGGCCGAGCGGCAGCCCGAGCTGCCAGGCGGGCGTCCAGACCTTGGGTCCCTCGTCCTCGCCGGCGCCTGGGGAGCCGCCCGGCACCGCGTTGAGGTCGGGAGCGAGCAGCTCCGTCTCCTCCAGCCAGCGCCAGGCCGCGGCGGCGAGTTCCAGATCGGGTGCGGGCCCGTCCGTCGCGGACGCCTCGTCCGTCAGTTGTGACATACGTGCGCCGACCCAGTCCTGCCACGGCTGGTCGTACGCCGTGAGCGAAAGCCAGGTCTCCAGCTGGGTCACGACCCGGATGCCGGGCAGTTCGCCGTCGGTGTCGGACAGGAAGATCGTCAGTGCCAGGGCGTCGCGCCCGGCGCGGAACTCGAAGGACGTCGGTGGCATGAGATCGCCGGTCCGCAGCAGTTCGTCGGCGATGTACTCGGCGTACAACCAGGCCATGGGGACGGTCAGTTCGCCGCCGCCGGTGCCGTCCGTGCTCTGGTGCCCTCTGTGCAGCATCCCTTCCTGCCTTCCTCCGGTGCGTGCGCTTCGCCCGTCGCCGGGACGCTGGAGACCCCGCTTCCCGGACCCGCCGGAACACGGATAAGGACACCCGATTACCCCACGGGGGTCCTCGGCAAGGCGCTTTGCGAAGGCTTGACCCGACCGTGGGTTTCAGCGCAGGTCGGCCGCGTATCCCGGAAGCACCCGGCGCAGGGCGCGCAGCGCGTAGTACGCGCGGGACTTCACGGTACCGGGCGGAATGCCGAGCGTTTCGGCGGCCTCCGCCACACTCGCCCCTCGGAAATACACCAGCACCAGGACTTCACGGTGCTCCGGAGTGAGAGTCTTCACAGCCTCGCGCACATCGAGGGTGGCGGCCGCCCGCTCGGCGTGGTCGGCGCAGACCGGCGCGTTCTCCAGCACCGCGTCGCCGACCTCGGCGGGCCGGGCCTGGCGGGCCCGCCGCGCGTCGATCGCGAGGCGCCGGCCGACGGTGAGCAGCCAGGGCCGCACGGAGTCGAAGGCGTCGGCGCGCAGTGCCTCCGGGTGCTGCCAGGCGCGTACGAGCGTCTCCTGGACGAGGTCCTCGGCGCGCTGGCGGTCGCCGTCGCACAGTCGCAGCAGCAGCGCGAAGAGCGGCCGGCCGTGCTCACGCTGGAGCGCGGCGAGCTCGTGTTCGGCGGTCGTCGTCCGGGCGTTGAGGGCGGCGGTGGCGGTCATGGGCGTATGGCATCGCAAGGGGCCGGTTCAAGACAGGGCGCGCACAGGGGCGTGCGGCGGACGGTCGATCGCGTCGACGAACGGTTCGACGAACGGTCCCGGCTACGCCGATCGCGGGCATCGCCCGTGGACGAAGGGAGTGCCGCACCGGTCGGCCGTCTCGTATCGGCTAGTAGTGATACATGCATAAATATGACAATTCGGACGAGCGGGGGTGATCCGGTGATCGCGCGCAGACATCAGGTGGCCCTGGCCCTGACGGTCGTCCTCACCGCGGCCGCCGCCTGCCAGGCACAGGACCACCGGCCGGGAGAACGGGCCGGCCGCCCGGCGCCGGCCGGCGCCCGCGGCTTCACCCTCGTCGCCTCGGGTGACGTCCTTCCCCACACCACCGTCATCGACCGCGCCCGCTTCGACGGCGGCGGCGTCGCCTACGACTTCCGCCCCATGCTCGCGGGGATCGCCCCCGTCGTCTCCCGCGCCGACGTGGCCCTGTGTCACATGGAGACGGTGTACGGCGCGAACGGCGACTACACCGGCTACCCCGTCTTCAAGTCCCCGCCCGAGATCGCCGCCGCCCTCGCCGCCACCGGATACGACGGCTGCTCCACCGCCTCCAACCACAGCCTCGACGACGGCGCCGCAGGCGTGCAGCGCACCCTGGACGCGCTCGACGCCGCCGGCGTGCGGCACGCAGGCACCGCGCGCACCGAGGCCGAGGGCAACTCGGTCACCCTGCTGCGCGCCGGCCCGGCCCTCGTCGCCCACCTCGCCTACACCTACGACACCAACGGCTACCCCCTTCCGCCCGGGCAGCCCTGGACCGTCAACGTCATCGACGAGAACCGCATCCTCGCCGACGCCAAGGTCGCCCGGAAGGCGGGCGCGGACGTGGTGGTCGTCTCCGTCCACTGGGGCACCGAATGGCAGGACGCCCCCGACGACCGTCAACTCGCCCTCGCCCGCACGCTCACCGCCTCCCGCACCGACGGCCGCCCCGACATCGACCTGATTCTCGGGACCCACGCCCATGTCCCCCAGGCCTACGAGAAGGTCAACGGCACCTGGGTCGTCTACGGCATGGGCGACCAGATCGCCGGCGAGATGTTCAACCACCAGGGCGCCCAGGACGCACGCGGCAACCAGTCCACCGTGGCCCGCTTCACCTTCGCCCCGCCCGCCCGGGCCGGGGGCCGCTGGGAGGTGCGCAGGGCCGAGTTCGTGCCGCAGCTGTTCGACGTCGACGCGGGACGGGTCGTCGACCTGAACAAGGCCCTCGCCCAGGGCGCGGGCGTCCAGGGGGTGCGCGACCGGATCAGGGACGTCGTCCTCAGCAGGGGCGCGGCCGAGGACGGACTGGTGATGGGGAAATAGCAGGGGACAGCTGCGGCGGGGCCGGACCACGGGCGGACCCGGCCGGAACCGGCCGGCGGGTCACGGCACCACCGTCACCGGCCAGCGCCCCGCCTTCACCAACCGCACCGCGACCGAACCCACGATCCGGTGCCCGGCCTGCTCGGAGGCGCCCACCACCACCGCGTCCGCCTTCAGCCGGTCCGCCGCCTTCGCCAGGCCGCTGTAGGGGTCGCCGCGGAAGGTGTGGAACTCCCAGCGCACGTCGAATATCCCGCGGGTCCGCTCGGTGGCCTCGCGGATCTGGGCGACCAGGTCCTCGGCGATGGCGTCGGTCGTCTCCGTGACCGGCACGCCCAGCGCGGCGCCCGCCGTCATCACCGGCTGCACGTACACCACGGCCAGCAGCGCGTGCTGGCGACGGGCCAGGCCGCCGGCGTAGGCCGCCGCGCGCAGCGAGGAGTCCGATCCGTCCACGCCGACGAGGACGACCTTGGGTCCGTCGGTGCCTCGCTCGAACTGGTGCGCGGGCTGCTGCGAGTGCTGTTCCGTCACGGCCCGAGGCTATCGGAAGCCCCAGGTCGCGCCGGTGCCGGGCCCGCCCGACGGGCGGCCCGGCCCAGGAGTTCCTACAGTCGGAACATGAGTGCCACCGTGGAGCGCACCGCGGCCGACCGCACCACGGGCCCGGCCCGGCGGCCGGCGGGACGAGTCCTCACCCGGGTCCCCGAAGCGTTCGCGGCCTTCCTCGGCGCCCTCGGCCTGCTGTGCGTCCTGCTGGCGCTGATCCCCCCGCTGCGCCGACTGCTGCGCCCGGTCGTCCGCTTCCTGGACCTGCTCATCGTCCCGGTCAGCGCCAACCTGGCCTACGCCGTCTTCCTCTTCCTGCTGGCCGCCGCGACCGCCGCCCGGAAGAAGGTCGCCTGGTGGCTGGTCGTCGTCTACCTCGGCCTGCTCGTCCTCACCGACGTCCTCGGCGTGGCCGTCGGCCTGTACGCCCAGTCGGTCCCGTCCCTGGTGGTCTGCGCGCTCGCACTGACCCTGCTGGTCCTCGCCCGGCGCGAGTTCTACGCCGCCTCCCGCCGGGCGGCGCTGCGGCGCGCGCTCGCCGTGCTGTTCGTGGGGCTCGGCCTCGCGGTCCTCGCGGGCTGGGGGCTGGTGGAGGCGTTCCCCGGCACCCTCCCCGCCGGCCAGCGCCTGGCCTGGGCCGCCAACCGCGTCCTGGGCGGGCTGGTCTCCGCAGGCTCCTTCGACGGCCGCCCGCCCCGCGCCCTGTTCTTCCTGCTCGGCCTCTTCGGCGCCCTCGCCCTGCTCAACGCCGCCGCCGTCCTGTTCCGCTCCCAGCGGATGGAAGCGGCCCTGCACGACGACGAGGAGACCCGTATCCGCGCCCTGCTGAAGGCGTACGGCGAACAGGACTCGCTGGGCTACTTCGCCACCCGCCGCGACAAGGCCGTCGTCTTCTCGCCCAGCGGCAAGGCGGCCGTCACCTACCGGGTCGAGGCCGGTGTCTGCCTCGCCAGCGGCGACCCGGTCGGCGACCGCGAGGCCTGGCCGCACGCCATCGCGGCCTGGCTGGACGCGGCCCGCCTGCACGCCTGGGCCCCCGCCGTCATGGGCGCGTCGGAGGACGGCGCCAAGGCCTTCGCGCGCGCCGGGCTCGGGGCGCTGCAACTCGGCGACGAGGCCATCCTGCACGTCGGCTCCTTCGACCTCGGCGGCCGCGAGATGCGGGTCACCCGGCAGGCCGTCAACCGGGTCCGCCGCACCGGCGCCACCTGCCGCGTGCGCCGCCACTCGGCCCTCACCGACCAGGAGATGGAGGACGTGGTGGACCGCGCCGACGCCTGGCGCGACACCGAGACCGAACGCGGCTTTTCGATGGCCCTGGACCGCCTCGGCGACCTCGCCGACGCCGACTGCCTCCTCGTCGAGGCCCTGGACGGCGACGGACGCCTCCTGGCGCTGCTCTCCTTCGTCCCCTGGGGCGCCGACGGCATCTCGCTGGACCTGATGCGCCGCGACCGCTCGGCCCCCAACGGCGTCATGGAGTTCATGGTCGCCGACCTGTGCGCCGCCGCCCCCAAGCTCGGCGTGCGCCGGATCTCGCTGAACTTCGCCGTCTTCCGCTCGGCCTTCGAGGAGGGCGCGCGCATCGGCGCCGGACCGGTCCTTCGGCTGTGGCGCCGGCTGCTGCTGTTCTTCTCCAAGTGGTGGCAGCTGGAGGCGCTCTACCGCTCCAACGCCAAGTACCGGCCCGAGTGGTACCCCCGCTTCCTGTGCTACGGCGACGCCGGCTCCCTGGCCCGGGTGGGCCTGGCCTCCGGCATCGCCGAGGGCTTCGTGTCCGTGCCCTCCCTGCGCAAGCTCTGGGGCAAGCGGCACCAGAAGGGCGGGCCCCGCCCCGCCACGACCGAGGGCCTGCCGTCGCTGGCGGCGCTCGGCCTCGACGGAGGGGACGAGGCCGGGGTGAGCGGTCCGGACGCGGGCCTGCCCGACCAGGTCCGCGTCCGGCGCCGCACCCTCGACCGGCTGCGTGCCCGGGGCGTCGACCCCTACCCGGTCGGCGTCCCGGCGCGCACGCACACGCTCGCCGAGGTCCGCGCCCTCGCGGGCGGCGGCGGGACGGTCACCGTCGCCGGCCGCATCATGCGCCTGCGCGACTTCGGCGGCATCGTCTTCGTGACCCTGCGCGACTGGTCGGGCGACCACCAGCTCGCCCTCACCCGCGACGCCCTCGGCTCCGGGGGCTTCCTGGACTCCTTCCGGGCCGACACCGACCTCGGCGACCACCTGTGCGTCACCGGCACGGCAGGCCTCAGCGACAAGGGCGAGCCGACCGTCTTCGTGACGGCCTGGCAGCTCACCGCCAAATGCCTGCGCCCCCTGCCCGACAAGCGCCGCGGCCTGACCGACCCCGAGGCCAAGGTCCGCATGCGCCATCTGGACCTGGTGGCCGGCCCCGCCGCCCGCGACGTCGTCCGCGCCCGGTCGACCGCCGTCCAGGCCCTGCGCCAGGGGCTGCTGCGGCGCGGCTACCTCGAGGTCGAGACGCCCATGCTCCAGCAGATCCACGGCGGCGCCAACGCCCGGCCCTTCACCACCCACATCAACGCCTACGACCTCGACCTGTACCTGCGCATCGCCCCCGAGCTGTACCTGAAGCGGTTGTGCGTCGGCGGCCTGGAGAAGGTCTTCGAGATGGGCCGCACCTTCCGCAACGAAGGCGTCTCCTACAAGCACAACCCCGAGTTCACGATGCTCGAGGCCTACCAGGCGTACGCCGACTACGACGAGATGCTCCATCTGGCCCGCGAGCTGATCCAGGGCGCGGCCACGGCCGCCCTCGGCTCACCGGTCGTCCGCAAGGACGGGCGTGAGCACGACATCTCGGGGGAGTGGCCGGTGAGAACGGTCCACGGCGCGATCTCCGAGGCGCTCGGCGAGGAGATCGACGCCGACACGGAGCTGGCGGACCTGCTGCGGCACTGCGACCGCGCCGGCGTCCCGTACACGCCGGACGACGGCCCCGGCGACGTCGTCCTGGAGATGTACGAGCGGCTCGTCGAGGAGAGGACCCTGCTGCCGACCTTCTACAAGGACTTTCCCACCGACGTCTCCCCGCTCACCCGGCAGCACCGTCGTGACCCGCGTCTCGCGGAACGCTGGGACCTCGTCGCCTTCGGCACCGAACTCGGCACGGCGTACTCGGAGTTGACCGATCCCGTCGAGCAGCGCCGGCGGCTGACCGAGCAGTCCCTGCTGGCCGCGGGCGGCGACCCCGAGGCGATGGAGCTCGACGAGGACTTCCTCGACGCCCTCGAGTACGCCATGCCGCCGACCGGCGGGCTGGGCATCGGCGTCGACCGCCTCGTCATGTTCCTCACCGGGCTCACCATCCGCGAGACCCTGCCGTTCCCGCTCGTGCGGCACCGCTGAACGGCCGCGGCGCGCAGCGCGGCACCGGCAGGCGCTGCGCCGGGCGGGTGGAATCATGCCGCCGGTCCGGTGTCGGCAGGGTGCGCCGGGGGCCCGTCGGGCGACTGATGACTGCATGAAGAAGGAGCAGTTGTTCACGCGGCGCCGGGCGTTGCTCGCGGGCGTCGCCGCCGTCGGAGCCGTCGGCACGGCCGGAGTGTTCAGGTGGGGCGACAAGGGCGGGCCGGTCGGGGCCGCCGTCCCCGCCGCCGGCGCTCCGGCGCGCAGCCTCCCGCTGAAGCCCTCCGCCTACCGTCTGCAGCCGCTGACCGGCTACGGCCCCCCGCGCGCCGCGCCCGCCCGCACCCCCGTGCGCCACGAACCCCTGCTGCGGATGACCGGCCGCGGCCGCACCATGGTGCTGACCTTCGACGACGGACCCGACCCCCGCTACACCCCCGGCATCCTCGACACGCTGGC
This sequence comes from Streptomyces sp. NPDC020597, assembly GCF_044335095.1. Classification (NCBI taxonomy): domain Bacteria; kingdom Bacillati; phylum Actinomycetota; class Actinomycetes; order Kitasatosporales; family Streptomycetaceae; genus Streptomyces; species Streptomyces sp. NPDC020597. Next base: position 212,390 of record NZ_JBIRUL010000010.1, read on the forward strand.
CGAGTACGACGTGCGCGCGACGTTCTTCGTGTGCGGCGAGATGGCCGTCGGCAACCAGGACCTGCTGGCGCGGATGGCCGACGAGGGCCATGTCGTCGGCAACCACACCTGGTCCCACCCCCTGCTCACCAGGCTGACCCGTGGTCAGATCCACTCCGAGATGTCCCGCACCAGTGACGTCATCGAGGAGGGCTGCGGTGAGCGGCCCCGCTGGTTCCGCGCCCCCTACGGCGCGTGGAACCGCGCGGCCTTCCAGTTCGGCGCCGAACTGGGCATGGAACCGCTCGCCTGGACGGTCGACACCCTCGACTGGACCACCCCCGGCGCCGGCGTGATCGTCGACCGGGTCGAGAAGGGCGCCGCCCCCGGCGTGGTGGTGCTCTCGCACGACGCCGGGGGCGACCGCAGCCAGAGCGTGCGGGCGCTGCGCGGCTATCTGCCGCGGCTGCTGGACTCCGGCTATCACCTGACGCTGCCGCACGCCCAGCGCGCCTGACGCGGGCCCGCCCGCCCGGCCGCGTCCGCTCAGCGGACCTCGACCAGGCGGGCGAAGGCGACGACGTTGCCGTCGTATCCGTTCGCCTTGGAGAAACCGCCGCCGCAGGTGATGACCCGCAGTTCCGGCGACCCCTTGGAGGCGTAGACGCGGTCGCCGGGGAAGTTGTTCTTGGCGAACACCTCGATGCCGTAGATCTCGAACACGGCCGTCTTCCCGTCCTTGCGCGACACCTCGACGCGGTTGCCCTTCTTCAGCGCACCGAGGCCGTAGAACACGGCGGGACCGAGCTTGTTGTCGACATGGCCGACGACGACCGCCGTCCCCTTCTCGCCCGGTGAGACGCCACCGGTGAACCAGCCCGCGAGGTTCGGGTCCTCCGGCGGCGGTGCCCCCACCCAGCCGTCCGTGTCGAGGCCGACCGCCATGACGGGCGCGTCGACCCGGATGGCGGGGATCCGCACCCGGTCCGGCTCGGCGTAGGGCAGGGCGGCCGCGGTCCGTCCGAAGACGTCGCCGGCGGTGCGGCCGTCCGCGGCCGCCGCCGCGGCCGGCTGCGGCGGGCCGATGTCGAACTCTCCCGACCCGTTCCGGATGAGCGCGAGACCGGTCAGCAGAACAAGCGCTATCACGCCCCAGGGTGCACGCTTCCTCCGCCGCTCCTCCTCTTCCGCCGCCTCGGACAGCTCGTACGCAGACATTCGCCATCCCCTTTCGACACGGCCGTCGCCGCGTCCTTATCGCGCATACGGGAAACGCTAAGCGCCGCGACGTGAACCGGCGACGGGGCAACGGCGAACGGGTGGCCCCGGCTTCGCCCGGTGCGCCATCCGAGTTGACGACGGCAGATATTTTCTGACGGTCCGTGACCTGCGGCGATATCCGATTGTGTGCATATAGCCCGGCGTGTCCTCTCACCAGGACGGACCATTCCCGAAATGCGGGCGCTCGCACGGCATCCGAGGGTCGACCCGGGAGGTGCTTTCTCGCCGACATGCCGGGGACGGGACCCGGGGCGCCTTCCGCGGAGGATCACATGCGTACCACTCGTGCTCTGGCGGCCTCGGCGGTCACCGCCGCCGCGGCCGCCGCCCTCACCCTCACCGCCCCCGCCGCTGTCGCCCGGGACGGCATGGGCGCCAACCCCAGCAACATCGTCGTCCTGCCCGCCGTCATCGCCCGCGGCGGCCAGCTCACGATCACCGTCGACGGCTGCCCCGCCGGCGGCGCCGTCACCTCGGCGGCGTTCCCGCAGGCCCAGCTGACGCCGATCAACGGCGCCAACCAGACGGCCAGGGGCACCGCCACCGTCAACGACACCGCCCGCCCCGGCGCCTACGACGTCACCGTCAACTGCTCCGGCCGTACCCTGACCCGCCCGGCCGCCTTCACCGTCATCGGCGGTGTCCGCGGCGGCCTCGGCGGCAGCAGCACCAGCGGCGCCACCCCGACCGACGTCGCGATCGGCGGCGGGCTCGTCGCCGCCGCGGTGGTCGGCGGCGGGCTGTTCTGGATGCGGCGCCGCGCCGAGCGCCGCATCTGACGTCCGCCGCCGCGCGGACCGCGCGTGACACCGGACTTCGCCCCGGACCCGCTGGGTTCCGGGGCGAAGCCCCGTGCGCGACGGGCCGTCAGCCGCCGTCCTCGACCGTGCGGCGTCGTGCGACGCGGTAGGCGGCAGCGACCGAACCCGCGACGAGCGCCGCGCCCAGCCCGATCTCCTGGAGGTCGAACCCGGCGGAAGCGCCGCCCTCACCGGCGTGCACACCCCCGGGCGGCCGGGGGTGCACGGGATCCGGACGGACGGCGGCGATCGTCAGTTCCTTGACGGCGCTCACGCCACCGCAGGCGAACGTCACCCGGTACGAGACGCCCGGCTCGGCGTCCCGGTCGACCTGCGCCACCGCCGACGTGGAGCCCTTCGGGATGACGACGGCGTCGAACACCCCCGACGTGACGGTCACGGAGCTCCGGCAGCCGCTGGTCGCCCGATCGACCTGGAGGACGACCTCGCCGCCCGCGGCGACCGTCGAGGGCAGCACCCGGTAGCCGTTGGACATGACGTAGTGGTTGTCGTCGTCGCTCGCCGCGGCGGCCGGTGCGAAGCAGGTCAGGGCGGTGACGCCCAGCAGGGCCGCCGAAGCGACGCGTATCGCGGGCATGGTGGATCCTCCGGTCCCGAGGAGCAGCCGCGGACCTGTTCCGCTCTATCCAGCCATGCGCCTCGATGACCGAAACGCTAGGAACGCGGGTGCGCTCCCGCGATCGGTGTCGTGCGAATGGGGCACGGGTGTGGGCCGCTCGGGCGACGCCGTTCCTGCACCCGGGGGATGGCGGCGGCGTGGCGGCCGTTCCCCGGTGCGCGGACGTGCGAGTGAACCGACATCGTTCCGGGAGCCTCAGCCGCCGATTCCCGGGAACAGGCGGAGGAACGGTTCCGCCGACGCGCTGACACCCCGGCTGTACGGCGCGTCGAAGTCCCAGATGAGGAAGAGCAGGAAGGCGATGAGCGCGGAGAACAGCCCGGCCAGGACCAGTTCGCGGGTGGTGCGCCGGATCTGCAGCGCGAACACCATGCCGATGGTGATGACGGCCCCCGCCAGCAGCCCGAACCACACCACGCCGGGCATGGTCGCCCCCGTCGACTCGGCGCGGGCGTTGCGCGCCTGGTCGGCCGCGGCCAGCTGGTCCAGCAGCGGCTGGTAGGCCTGCGCCTGGAAGTCGGAGGCCGGCCGGTAGTCGGTGACGTCCACCCGGACCCGGTGGAGGAGTTCGTCGCCGTGCCCGTTCACCTCGGCGCCGTCGGCCATCTCCTTCCACTCCGTGGTGACGACGTGTCCGACATAGGCGTTGACATCCGCTCGAATTCGGTCGCGCACGTCCGCCGGGTACACGCGCACCCGCTCGGAGATCTCGTGCAGCGCCTGCGCCTCGGCCTGCACATGGTCCTGGGCGACGCTGCGCGCCTCCCAGACGCCGGCGATGGCCAGACCGAGGACGATGGCGTACACCACGCCGATCCACATCGTCATGTACTCGATGACGTCCGGGGTCTCCGAGGGGTCCTCGTCCTCCGGCGCCCTGCGGTGCCGTACGAGGGTGATGACGACCACCACCGCGCAGGCGGCGAGCATCGCGAGGGTGAGAACAAGCCATTCCGGCAAGGAAAGCCTCCAGGATCGGCGTCAGCGCGGTCGCAGCGCGGCGACGGCGACCAGCGCGGGCACGGTGACGAGCAGGACGTAGGTGACCGGCGACTGTCCCCCGCGGGCGGGCCGCTGACGCGCCGTCGCGTGGTAGGGCGGATAGGTCACCGGAGCCGCCGAGGGGCGCGGCGCGGGCGGCGGCTCGGGGGCGGGGGCCGGCGCGGGCGGGGGCGCGGGGGCCGGCCGTGGGGGAGGCGTGACGCGGCGCGGCGGCGCGGGCGGCTGCGGGCGCGGCTTCGGCGCCGGCGGGCGGGGCGCAGGGGGCGGCGGCTTCGGGGCCGGCGCCGGGGGGCGGGGCGGGGCGGGCGTGGGGGTGGGGGTCGGCGTCGGTTCGGGCGGTTGCGGCTGCGGAGGCTCGGGCGGCGGCGTGGGCTGCGGGCAGACGGGGGACTCCTGCCACCCGTAACTCCCCGCGACGGCCACCGCCTCAGTGCCGTCCGGGCCCGTCGAGGCGTATGCGCAGGCGTCCGCCGTCGCCACGCCGGCCGGGACGGCCGCGAGGATCCAGACCGCGCTCACCAGGGCCAGGCCTCGTGTGACGAGGGCGGTTCGGGTCGCTTCGGGTCCATGCACGACGAAGATCATGCGGCCTCACGCAGCGGCCGCAGTCCCCGCCCGGCGGGGATTGCCCCGAACGGGGGAACCGCGGTTCCCCGGGTTTGCCGGGTGGTGCGCGCGCTTATGCGGCCGGTCGTTCAGCTGTGCGATCGGCGGGCTCCGTGCAGGCGCACCCCCCGGTCCGGGAGCCTTCTCGGGCGTCCGGGGCCGGTGCGCGTCACAGGGCGCGGAAAGAAATTTGTGCCGCGGTTGAACACAACGGACCTTCGCATGCGTACCCAGTGTCGTGCGGTGGCGCAGCAGGGCGCCGCAACATCTTGGGACGATCGGGGAGTTGTTGACGATGAAGACCACCTGGCGGAGCGCCTCACTCGCGGCTGGCACCGTGGCCGTACTGGCGCTGACGACGGCGTGCGGATCGGAAAGCGGCACGTCAGCGTCGAGCCAGAACGTCGGGGCCACGGCTCCGGCCGGTGGCATCGGGGGCGTCGGCAGCGGTTACGGTCAGGTCGGCGCCAGTGCGAGCCCCGCCCCCGGCGGCGTCGGTGCGGGCACCGGAGCGCAGGGCGGATCGACGGGCGAACTGGCCGTCGCCGCGAACCCGGAACTGGGCAAGATCCTCACCGACGGCGCCGGCAAGACCCTCTACCGCTTCGACGCGGACACCGCGGAACCCCCGAAGTCGAACTGTGACGGCGACTGCGCGGCCGCCTGGCCGCCGGTGTCCGCCGACGACGCGACCGCAGGCGACGGCATCGACAAGTCGCTGCTCGGTGAGATCACCCGCTCCGACGGCAGCAAGCAGCTCACCGTGGCGGGCTGGCCCGCCTACTACTACGCCAAGGACGCCAACGCCGGCGACACCACCGGCCAGGGCGTCGGCAACAAGTGGTTCGCGCTGACCCCCGAGGGCAAGAAGGCCAAGGGCGGCGGCGGGGGCGGCGCCGGCAGCGGTGGCGGGGACGCCGCTCTGGCCGGGCTGTCCGTCCGCAAGGACCCGAACCTCGGCAACATCGTCGTCGACAAGAACGGCATGACCGTCTACCGGTTCCTGAAGGACAAGGCGTGGCCCAAGCCGGTGTCGAACTGCAACGGCCCGTGCCTGGAGAAGTGGCCGGCGGTGGCGCCGGTGGACGCGAACGACACCAAGGGCGTCCAGAAGAAGGGCCTGATGAGCTTCACCCGGGGTGACGGCGTCAAGCAGCAGACGGTCAACTGCTCGCCGATCTACACCTTCTCCGGTGACAAGTCTCCCGGCGACATCAACGGCCAGGGCGTGGGCGGCACGTGGTACGCCGTCGCGCCCGACGGAAAGCTGGTCGGAGCGCCGGGGCAGTAGGAACGCCTCCCCAGGGCCGGTTCCCGCAGCTGTCCCCTCGCGCACGACCCGTTGGTCCGCCCCCTCCGCGCCGCACGGAGGGGGCGGACCGCTGTGCTTGTCGGGCCCCCTCCTCCTGTGCGTAGAATTCGGCCGCCCTCCGGGCCGCTCCGGGAACCCTCCGGAGCGGCCCGGACACTTGTCGTAGCCCCGCGTGGGGCGTCGGTCCGGCACGTGCCGGAGGCAGTGACCGGGAACGGACGGTCAATTTCCGTTTCCCCTCGCCCGTTTGGCGGGCGATCAGTAGCCTCAGCCTCGAACACCGGATCGCCTACGCCTTGGAGAGATAGATGGAGCGTCCCGCCTGGGCCCCTCGGAGCATCGACATCTCGGTGCCGAGCGTCTCGCGGATCTACGACTACTACCTGGGCGGATCGCACAACTTCGAGGTGGACCGGGAAGCGGCCCGCAGGGCGATGGAGTTCATCCCCGGACTGCCGAAGATCAGCCAGGCGAACCGGGCGTTCATGCGCCGCGCCGTGCGGTACGCGGTCGCCGAGGGCGTCACCCAGTTCCTCGACATCGGCTCCGGAATCCCCACGTTCGGCAACGCGCACGAGATCGCCCGGGCGGCGAGCCCCGGCGCGCGCGTGGTCTACGTCGATCACGACCCGGTCGCCGTGGCGCACAGCCAGGCGGTGCTGACCGACTGCGACGGAGTGGACGTCGTGGCCGCCGACCTGCGCAAGCCGCAGGAGATCCTGACCAGCCCGCAGGTGGAGCAACTGCTGGACCTGGAGCGGCCGGTGGCCCTCCTGCTGGTCGCCGTGCTCCACTTCGTCGAGGACGCCGACGACCCGCACGCGGCGGTGGCCGAACTCGGCGCCGCACTCGCGCCCGGCAGTCTGCTGGTGCTCACGCATGCCTCGTACGAGGGAATCCCGCAGCTGTCGCGGCGGGCCGAGGGCGCAGTCGACGTGTACAAGGACATTCGCAATCCGCTGGTCATGCGCTCACATGACGAGATCGGGCGGTTCTTCGAGGGGTACGACATGGTGGAGCCGGGACTGGTGCCGATGCCGCACTGGCGGCCGGAGACGGCGCCGGAGGAGGAGGACCCGTGGGCCTTCTCCGGTTTCGCCGGCGTGGGGCGCACGGCGTGAGTGCGGAGCCGGACGGGCCGGAGGACAGACTGCGGCGGTTCGTGACGATCTGGAGCCGGGCCGTGTACCCGGTGACCTCGACGTCATTGACCCGCCCCGAACTCGAGGAGCGGCTTCTGCCGCTGGCGCGGCGGTTGCGTGAGGCGCTGCTGGAGCGGATCCTCGACGCCGACACCGCCAAGGCGGTCGGCGCGGCCCTGGTCGACGTGCACTGCACCGACCCCGAGGCGCTCAGCCGCACACTCGACTGCGTCGACGCCTACCTGGTGCTCTACTGCGGCGAGGACGACCCCCAGGAGGACCTGCGCACCCGCGCCTCGCGTCTGCAGCACGCCATGGCCGCCGGCTACGCGGCGGCGCTGCGCGACCGCACCCTCGCCGAGCAGGAGGCCATCGCCCAGGCCGCGTTGCGCGCCCAGGGCGTCGTCGCGCAGGCGCTGCACGCCAGCGAGGCGCGCTTCCGCGCGGTCTTCGAGGGAGCCGCGATAGGCATCAGCATCGCCGACCTGGAGGGCAACGTCCTCCAGGTCAACGGGGCGTTGCTGCGCATGTTCGGCGGTTCGGAGCAGTCGCTGCTCGGCCGCAAGGTCCAGGACCTCACCCACCCCGAGGACGCTCCGCAGACCTGGCGGCTCTACGACGAGCTCGTCCGCGGCGAACGGGAGCACTACCACACGGAGAAGGCGTTCAGCCGCCCCGACGGAACGGTCCTGTGGACCAATCTGACGGTCTCGCTGCTGCGGGACGCGGACGGGGTCCCGCAGTACCAGCTGGCCCTGATGGAGGACACCACCGAGCGCCGGCTGCTCAATCTGCGGCTGCGCTACGAGGCCACCCACGACGCGCTCACCGGCCTGCCCAACCGCACCCTGTTCTTCGAACGGCTGGAGAAGGTGCTGGCGGCCGGCGAGGGCCGTCGGTTCGGACTGTGCTATCTCGACCTCGACGGCTTCAAGACCATCAACGACAGCCTGGGACACGCCGCCGGCGACCGGCTGCTGGTGGAGGTCGCCGACCGGCTGCAGTCCTGCGCGACCGCGCCCGGCGAGATGGTCGCGCGCCTCGGCGGCGACGAGTTCGTGGCGCTGACCACCGGCCCCGACACCCGCCACGAGGTCGACGAGCTCGCCTCGCGCATCATGAACGCGCTGATCGCGCCCGTGAGCATCGACGGCCGCGAGCTGACCGTGCGCGGCAGCATCGGCATCGTCGAGGGGCCGGCCGGGGAGCGCAGCGCGGCGGAGGTGCTGCGCAGCGCCGACATCACCATGTACCGGGCCAAGTCGGCGGGCGGCAACCGCTTCGAGGTCGCCGACCCGGAGGCCGACGCGCGCGCCATCACCCGGCACGGCCTGACCACGGCGCTCCCGGCGGCCCTGGAGCGCGGCGAGTTCTTCATCGAGTACCAGCCGCTGGTCCACCTCGGCGACGGCAGCGTGCGCGGCGCGGAGGCGCTGGTGCGCTGGCTGCATCCGCAGCACGGCGTGCTCGGACCCGACCGGTTCATCCCGCTCGCCGAGCACACCGGGCTGATCGTGCCGCTGGGCCGCTGGGTGCTGGAGGAGTCGGTGCGGCAGGCCGGCGAGTGGCGTGAACGCAACGAGGACACCGGCCCGCTGCGCATCAACGTCAACCTGTCCCCGTGCCAGCTCACCCACCCCGGCCTGGTGCAGGACACCGTCGACATCCTGGAGCGGGCGGGAGTGGACCCGGCCGCGCTGTGCCTGGAGGTGACGGAGTCGGCGTTGATCGGCGCCGACGACGCCCTGCTCAAGCCGCTGCGCCGGCTCGCCGAGATGGGCGTGGACATCGCGCTCGACGACTTCGGCACGGGCTACTCCAACCTCGCCAACCTGCGCCGGCTCCCGGTGAGCGTGCTCAAACTGGACCGCTCCTTCACCCAGGGCATGCAGCAGTTCCCGGCGGACCCCGTCGACCTCAAGATCGTCGAGGGGATCGTTTCGCTCGCGCACAGTCTGGACCTCGCGGTCACCGTGGAGGGCGTGGAGACCGGCGCCCAGGCCGAGCAGCTGCGGATACTCGGCTGCGACACGGCCCAGGGCTGGTACTACGCCCGCCCCGGCCCCCCGGACCGCCTGCACGACCTGGCCATGGTGGACGCCACGGGCTGACCCCGGGCCGGAGCGCTCCGGCCGGGCTCGTGGGGGCGCTCCGGGTGGGAGAGCGGGGGGCGCAGCACGCCCGCGGGCCGCGCACGGCGCCCGACCGGCAGCGCGCGGGCCGGCTCACCGCTCCAGCAGCATGCGCTGCAGCTCCCGCGCCGCCCGGGGCGGCGCCACGTCGCTGCGGTGGGCCAGGGCGATCGTGCGGTGCAGGCCCGGCCGGGCGAGCGGGGTGACCCGCAGGCCCCGGCCGGAGCGGGCGGCCACCATACGGGGGACCACGGCCACTCCGAGGCCGGCCCGCACGAACCCGAGCACCGCGTCCATCTCGCCGCCCTCCACCGCGAAGTCGGGTTCGAAGCCCTCAGCACGGCACGCGGCCACCGTGAGCTCCCTCAGGTCGTAGCCGTGCCGGAACATCACCATGCGCTCGCCCTCAAGGTCGGCGATCCGCACGGTGCGCCCCTGTCCCGGCCGGGGCGCCTCCGGTGAGGACACCACCACCAGGTCCTCGCGCAGCAGCTCCACCGTGGTCAGCGCCGGGGACGGGCTGGGCAGGGGCAGGACGACGAGGGCGAGGTCCAGGGCGCCGCGCGCCAGTTCGCGGACGAGGTCGTGCGAACCGCCCTCCTCGATCAGCAGCCGGATGCCCGGATAGCGGTCGTGGAAGGCGCGCAGCACGTCCGGCAGCAGGCCCGTGCAGACACTGGGCGTCGCCCCGAGCCGCACCCGCCCGCCGCGCATCTGCACCAGCTCCTGCACCTCGTACCGGGCGGTCTCGGTGTCCGCGAGGATCCGCCGGGCCAGCGGCAGCAGCGCCTCGCCCGCGTCCGTGAGCGTGATGTTGCCGCGCGCCCGCAGGAACAGATCCGCCCCCAACTCCCGCTCCAGCGCCTTGATCTGCTGCGACAGCGACGGCTGCGCCACGTGCACGAGCTCGGCGGCACGGGTGAAGTGCCGGGTCTCGGCGACCGCCACGAAGTACTGGAGCTGCTGGAACTGCATGCCTCCAGCGTACGTCGACGATAGGTGGAGCCTATGGAATCAAGGTGGACCATGTCTTGGACCGATCGGCAGGCGCGGCCGTAGCGTCTGCAGACATGGCTCTGGCAACGCGGACGGACCGACGGTCGTCCATGGCGCGCACCGTGTGGGACTCCTCCGTCGGCAAGAAGACCGTGATGGCCGTCAGCGGCATGATCATGCTGCTGTACCTGGTCGCCCATGTGATCGGCAACCTCAAGATCTTCTTCGGTCCGACGGAGTTCAACCACTACGCCCACTGGCTGCGCACGGTCGGCGAACCGTTCATGCACTACGAGTGGACGCTCTGGCTCGTCCGCGTCGTGCTCGTCGTCGCCGTGGTCGCCCACGCCGTCTGCGCCTACCAGCTCAGCCGCCGCGACCTCAAGGCGCGTCCCGCCAAGTACGTGCACAGGAAACCGCGGGCGAGCTACGCCACCCGCACCATGCGCTGGGGCGGCGTCATCCTCGCCCTCTTCATCGTGTGGCACGTCCTCGACCTGACCACCGGCACCGTGCACAGCGGCGGCTTCCAGGAGGGCCACCCGTACCAGAACGTCGTGGACACCTTCTCCACCTGGTACGGCAACGCCGTCTACATCGTCGCGATGCTCGCCGTCGGCCTGCACGTACGGCACGGCTTCTGGAGCGCGGCCCAGACCCTCGGCGCCGGCAGCCGCACCCGCGACCGCGCCCTCAAGATCTTCGCCGACGTCCTCGCACTGCTGCTCACGGCCGGCTTCCTCGCCGTGCCCGTGGGCGTCATGACCGGAGTGGTGAGCTGAACATGAGTCCCTTCTCCTCCTACGCGCACTACAGGACCGGTGAGCCGGTCGTCGACGCCAAGGCCCCGTCCGGCCCCGTGGCCGAGCGCTGGGACAAGCGCCGCTTCGAGGCCGGGCTGGTCAATCCCGCCAACCGGCGCAAGCACACCGTGATCGTCGTCGGCACCGGCCTCGCCGGCGCCTCCGCCGGCGCCACGCTCGCCGAACAGGGCTACCACGTCGTCCAGTTCTGCTACCAGGACTCCCCGCGCCGCGCCCACTCCATCGCCGCCCAGGGCGGCATCAACGCGGCGAAGAACTACCGCAACGACGGCGACTCCGTGCACCGGCTCTTCTACGACACCGTCAAGGGCGGCGATTTCCGGGCCCGGGAGTCCAACGTGCACCGGCTCGCACAGATCTCCGTCGAGATCATCGACCAGTGCGTCGCACAGGGCGTGCCCTTCGCCCGCGAGTACGGCGGCCTGCTCGACACCCGCTCGTTCGGCGGCGTGCAGGTCTCGCGCACCTTCTACGCCCGCGGCCAGACGGGCCAGCAACTGCTCCTCGGCGCCTACCAGGCGCTCAGCCGGCAGATCGCCGCCGGCGGCGTCGAGATGCACCCGCGGACCGAGATGCTCGACCTGATCGTCGTCGACGGACGGGCCCGCGGCATCGTGGCCCGTGACCTGATCACCGGGCGGATCGACACCCACGTCGCGGACGCCGTCGTCCTGGCCAGCGGCGGTTACGGAAACGTCTTCTACCTGTCGACCAACGCCATGAACTCCAACGCCACCGCGATCTGGCGGGCGCACCGGCGCGGCGCCTACTTCGCCAACCCCTGTTTCACGCAGATCCACCCCACCTGTATCCCGCGCACCGGGGACCACCAGTCGAAACTGACGCTGATGAGCGAGTCGCTGCGCAACGACGGCCGGATCTGGGTGCCGAAGGCCAAGGGCGACGACCGTCCGCCGAACCGGATCCCCGAGGACGAGCGCGACTACTACCTGGAGCGCGTCTACCCCTCCTTCGGCAACCTGGTCCCGCGCGACATCGCCTCGCGCGCCGCCAAGAACGTCTGCGACGAAGGCCGGGGCGTCGGACCGGGCGGGCAGGGCGTGTACCTGGACTTCGCCGACGCGATCGCGCGCATGGGCCGCGCGGCCGTCGAGGCCCGGTACGGCAACCTCTTCGACATGTACCGGCGGATCACCGACGAGGACCCCTACGAGGTCCCGATGCGGATCTACCCGGCCGTGCACTACACGATGGGCGGACTGTGGGTCGACTACGACCTGCAGACCACCGTCCCCGGCCTGTTCGCGATCGGCGAGGCCAACTTCTCCGACCACGGCGCGAACCGCCTCGGCGCGAGCGCCCTCATGCAGGGCCTCGCCGACGGCTACTTCGTCCTCCCCGCGACCGTCAACGACTACCTCGCCCGCCACGCGCGCCGGAGCGAGGTGAGCGACGAGCACCCCGCCGTCCAGGAGGCGCTGGCCGAGACGCAGGACCGTCTGAACCTGCTGCTGTCGGTGGACGGCGACCGCACCCCGGACTCCTTCCACCGCGAACTCGGCGAACTGATGTGGGAGTTCTGCGGCATGGCCCGCACGGACGCCGGTCTGCGCAAGGCGCTCGCGCGGATCCCGCAGATCCGCGAGGAGTTCTGGCGCCGCATCAAGGTCCCCGGCGTCGGCGCCGAGTTCAACCAGTCCCTGGAGAAGGCCAACCGGATCGTCGACTACCTCGAACTGGCCGAGCTGATGTGCCTCGACGCCCTGCACCGCGCCGAGTCCTGCGGCGGCCACTTCCGCGAGGAGTCCCAGACGCCGGACGGCGAAGCCGCCCGCCGCGACGACGAGTTCGCCTACGCGGCCGCCTGGGAGTTCACGGGCACGGGTCACGCGCCCACCCTGCACCGGGAAGACCTGGTCTTCGAGTACGTCCACCCCACCCAGCGGAGCTACGCATGAGGCTCACCCTGCGCGTCTGGCGGCAGCGCGACACCGACTCCGACGGCGCCATGTCCACGTACGAGGTGGACGGCATCTCGCCCGACATGTCCTTCCTGGAGATGCTCGACACCCTCAACGAGGAGCTCATCCTGCGCGGCGACGACCCGGTCGCCTTCGACCACGACTGCCGCGAGGGCATCTGCGGCGCGTGCTCGCTCGTCATCAACGGCGATGCGCACGGACCGGAGCGCACCACCACCTGCCAGCTGCACATGCGGTCCTTCCGGGACGGCGACACCATCGACGTGGAGCCGTGGCGGGCCGCCGCCTTCCCGGTCGTCAAGGACCTGGTCGTCGACCGCAGCGCCCTCGACCGGATCATCCAGGCCGGCGGATACGTCACCGCGCCCACCGGCGCCGCACCCGAGGCCCACGCCACGCCGGTGCCCAAGCCGGACGCCGACTTCGCCTTCGAACACGCGGAGTGCATCGGCTGCGGGGCGTGCGTGGCCGCCTGCCCCAACGGGGCGGCGATGCTGTTCACGTCCGCCAAGGTCAACCACCTCAACGTGCTGCCGCAGGGCGCACCCGAGCGGGAGACGCGGGTGCTGGACATGGTGGCGCAGATGGACGAGGAGGGCTTCGGCGGCTGCACCCTCGCCGGGGAGTGCGCCACGGCCTGCCCCAAGGGCATTCCGCTGATGTCCATCACCGGCATGAACAGGGAATGGCTGCGGGCGACCCGGAAGTCCGCCAAGCGGTAGCGCCGGGCATGTGAAGCGTTCGCCGAGGGTGCGGACGGGCGGGGCCGGGAGTGGTGCTCCCCGGCCCCGTCTCGCGTCCGCGGGCACGGGCGGGGCGCGGCCCCGGACCGGGGAACCGACCGGTCAACCGCCAGGCGAACCGGCAGGCGACGGGACGGTGAACGGGCCGGTGAACGGGCCGGTGAACGGGACGGTGGGGCGACGCGCGCCTTCCGACCCGGTCCCGACCGGCGCCCGCCACCCCGTCCCCGGCGTCGGCCCGAGCCGTTCAGCAAGCGCACATCAGCTCTCCTTGCGCCGGTCACGCCGAGGTCGGCCGGGAGCGGAAGAACAGGGGCGGCAGCACCCACGCCAGGGGGCTGCAGCCGCTGCGCCCACCCGGCCCGCGACAGGAGAGAGCCATGACCGGCGTTTCCACGCTCGACCGCCCCCAGCAGTCCACGGCACCCGCCCGCTACACCGTCACCCTGGCCCGCGACGAGGACGACGTGCGGGCCGCGCAGCGGCTGCGGCACGACGTGTTCGCCGGCGAGCTCGGCGCCACGCTGGCGTCCGCCGAGCCGGGCCTCGACGTCGACCCGTTCGACGCCCGCTGCGACCACCTGCTGGTGCGCGACACGCACACCGGCCAGGTCGTCGGGACCTACCGGCTGCTGCCGCCGGAGCGCGCCGCGGCCACCGGACGCCTCTACTCGGACGGCGAGTTCGACCTCGGCGCGCTCGACGCGATCCGGCCCGGCCTGGTCGAGGTCGGCCGCTCCTGCGTGCACCCCGACCACCGCGACGGGGCCGTCATCGGCCTCATCTGGGCCGGCATCGCCCGGTACATGGTGGACCGCGGCCACGCGTGGCTGGCCGGCTGCTGCTCCGTCCCGCTGGCCGACGGCGGCGCGCTGGCGGCCGGCGTCTGGGAGCGGGTGCGCGTGAAGCACCTGGCGCCCGAGGAGTTCCGGGTGCGGCCGCTGCGCCCGTGGACGCCTTCCCCGGCCGCGTCGGCCGCCGCGGCCGGACGCACCGAGCTGCCCGCCCTGCTGCGCGGCTACGTCCGCCTCGGCGCCTGGGTGTGCGGGGAGCCCGCCCACGACCCCGACTTCGGCGTCGCCGATCTGTACGTGCTGCTGCCGATGAACCGCGTCGACCCGCGCTACCTGCGGCACTTCCTCTCCCTCGTGCCCGCCGCGTGAGCGTCTGGCTGCCGGCGGCGCCCTGCACTCCGCGGGCGTGCGTGCGAGGGACGGCGTCCCGTACGGGCGTGGCGAGAGCCGTGCTGCGGCTCACGGCGGTCGCCGTGCTGGTGCTGGTGGGAGTGGCGCTGTCGCCGCTCGGCGGGCTGATCCCGGCGGGCGCGGTGCGACGGTGGAGCCGCACCGTCGTCCGGGCGGCCGGGGTGCGCGTCCGGGTGACCGGCGCGAGCGCGCCGGCCGCCGGGGGAGTGCTCCTCGTCGCCAACCACATCTCCTGGCTGGACGTCCCGCTGCTGGCGGGCGTCCGCCCGGCGCGGATGCTCGCCAAGGCCGAGATCCGGCGCTGGCCGGTGGCGGGCGCGCTGGCCGCGCGCGGCGGCGTGCTGTTCATCGACCGCGACCGGCTGCGCGCCCTGCCCGCCACGGTGGAACGGATCACGCAGGTGCTGCGCTCCGGCCGGGCGGTCGCCGTGTTCCCGGAGGGGAGCACCTGGTGCGGCCGGGCGCAGGGGCACTTCCGCAGGGCGGTGTTCCAGGCCGCGCTGGACGCCGGCGCCCAGGTCCAGCCGGTGCGCATCGGCTACCGCGACGACGGCGGGTCGGTCAGCACGGCGGCCGCCTTCGTCGGCGACGACTCCCTGCTCGCCTCGCTGTGGCGGGTGGCGTCCACCCGGGGTCTGGTGGCCGAGGTCGAGGTGCTGACCGCCCTCGCGGCGGACGGTCACCCGGACCGCAGGACGCTGGCCGCGGCGGCCGGGGCCGGGGTGCTGGACGCGCCACGTGAGCGGCCCCCGTCCGAACCGGCCGCCCCTGCCACCGTCCGGCACGGCCCCCGCGGCCCACGGCGGGCGGTCGCCGGCGGGGGCCGGGGAGGAGGCCGGCGGCGGACGGCCGCGCGGCGGCAGCCGGCCGTCGGGGCGATTCCCGGCAACACGGTTACGGCCGCGCCGAGTTGATGGGATCATGACGCGTCCCGACCTCCGAGGGGAGCGCGCGTGAGCACGGATCCGGCCGGCACGTCGGTGCTGGTGACGGGCGGCAGCGGCTTCGTGGCCGCGCATCTCGTCCAGCAGCTCCTGGTCCGCGGCCACCGTGTGCACACCACCGTGCGCTCCACGGCGAACGCGGCCAAGTGCGGCCCGCTGCACGCCCTCCAGGACGCCTTCCCCGGCCGCCTCGAACTCTTCGAGGCCGACCTGCTGGCCGAGGGCTCCTTCGACGCGGCGATGCGGGCCTGCTCGGTGGTGTTCCACGTCGCCTCACCGTTCCTGATGCCGGAGAAGATCAAGGACGGGCGGCGGGACGTCGTAGAGCCCGCTCTGCGCGGCACCCGCAACGTCGTGGCGTCGATCGAGCGCACGCCGACGGTCCGCCGGCTCGTCCTCACCTCCACGGTGGGCGCGATCTTCGGCGACTACGCCGACGTACGGGAGATGGACGGCGGGACGCTGTCGGAGAAGTACGTCAACACCACCAGCACGGTGGAGAACAACCCGTACCACTACGCCAAGACGGTCGCCGAGCAGGCGGCCTGGGAGGCCGAGGCCGCACAGCACCGCTGGCGCATGGTCTCCCTCAACCCCGGCCTGATCCTGGGGCCTTCGCTCACCCCGGCCTCCGACTCGGGCAGCCTGTTCCTGCTGGACGAACTGTTCAAGGGCTACTTCTTCTACGGCGCCCCGGACTTCAGTTTCACTACGGTGGACGTGCGGGACGTGGCCGCGGCCCACATCGCGGCCGCCGAACACCCGGACGCCCACGGCCGGTACATCCTCGCCGCCGAGGAGATGACCTCCTTCCACCGGATGGCGAAGATCCTCCGGGAGCAGTACCCGAGGAACCTGCGCCTGCCCCGGACGGCCCTTCCGCACTGGCCGGTCCGCGTCCTCGGCCCCGCCTTCGGCCTGTCGCAGGCCTACATCCGCAGCCACCTCGGCATCCGCTTCCGCGTCGACAACCGCAGAAGCATCGACGAACTGGGACTCGTCTACCGTCCGATCGAGGAGACCGTGACGGACCACTACCGGGCCTGGCGGGAGCAGCGCGCCCGCCGGAGCAGCGCGCCCGGCGGCGCCCGGTGAGCGGTCCTACGCGTGCGGGAGCGCGGCCGCCCGGTGCGGGGCGTCGCCGCGCTCCCGGTCGACGACCGCGGCCAGCCGCCGGTACGACTCCAGCAGCGCGGCCCGGTCGTAGGTGCTGGTCGTGACCAGCACCTCCTGCGCGCCCGTCTCCTCGAGCACGGTCTCGAGCTCCCGGGCGACCTGTTCCTCGTCGCCGACGACGCCGCCGGTGAGCCCGGCCTCGTAGTAGTCGCGTGCTTTGGCGGTCATCGGTCGCCTCTCGGCCTCCTCGGCGGGCGGCAGCGGAGGGAACGTCCCCTGGGTCCGCGAGTACGCCATGGACCAGGCCTCCGGCACCAGCAGCCGGCGCGCGGCCTGCGCGGTCTCGGCCACCGCGACCGTCCCCGAGACGACGACGTACGGCTCCGCCGCCCAGGGCGAGGGCCGAAAACCCGCGCGGTAGCGGTCGACGACGCGCCGCATCCTCGCGCGGTCGCGGAGGTCCCCGACCACCAGCGGCAGGCCCGCGCGGGCGGCGATCGCCGCGCCCTCGCCCAGCGCCAGCACGAACGGCGGCACGGTCAGGCCCTCCGACGGCCGGGCACGGACCCCCGTGGGCGAGGCGCCGGTGAACCAGTCGAGCAGTTCCCGCAGTTGCCCGGCGAAGTCGTCGGCGTCGTCCTTGTCCCGGCCCAGCGCCCTGCGCACCCCGTCGGTGAAGCCCACCGAACGCCCGAGCCCCATGTCGATGCGGCCCGGGAACAGGGACTCCAGGACGCCGAACTGCTCGGCCACGACCAGCGGGCGGTGGTTGGGCAGCATCACCCCGCCGGTGCCGACGCGGATGGTGTGGGTCGCGCCGGCAACGGCGGCCGCAAGGACGGTCGGCGCGGACCCCGCGACCCCCGGCACGCCGTGGTGCTCCGACACCCAGAACCGGTGGTAGCCGAGCCGCTCGGCCTCCTGCGCCAACGCCACGGTGTCCCGCAGCGCCTGCGCGCCGGTGTGGCCCTCGCGGATGCGCGAGCGGTCGAGGACGGAGAAGCGGGTCGAGGCGATCACGGAGCTCATACAGGGTTCAACGCCTGGCGGCCCACGGGATTCCTCGGCCCCGGCGCGCCGGATTCGGCCCGGGTGTCAGTCCGCGGGGTGCAGCAGGCCGCGCTCGTACGCCTTCAGCAGGCGCTGGGGGACGAGGTGACGCACACCGTCGACGGTGACCGGCATCAGGGCCGGTGCGGTCGCCTTCCACCGGGCCCGGCGGTGGCGGGTGTTGCTGCGGGACGTCTTCCGTTTGGGAACGGCCATGGGAACCTCCTCGGTCGGCTCGCGGTGAGCTTCGGCGAGGACGCTATATGAAAATGGTTCCCATGTGCAATTGACGATCGCGGCGTCATCGAAGGAAGACCTCGGACGGTCGTGGGTACGGTCGTGGGGCGGTCGGCGGCGACCGAAGTCCGTCCCTCGGCGGCGCCTGGCTAGGGTGGACGGCGTGAACGAGAGCAGCGGGCGGCCCCTGGCCGTGTTCGACCTGGACAACACCCTCGCCGACACGGCCCACCGGCAGCGTTTCCTGGAGCGCAGGCCGCGCGACTGGGACGCGTTCTTCGCGGCCGCGCCCAACGACCCGCCGATCCCCGAAGGCATCGCGCTGGCGCTCTCCAGCGCCGAGGAGTGCGAGGTTGTGTACCTCACCGGCCGGCCCGAGCGCTGCCGGCGCGACACGCTGGAGTGGCTCGCCGAGCACGGGCTGCCGAAGGGGCGCGTGCACATGCGCCGCAACGGCGACCGCCGGCCGGCCCGGCTCACCAAGCTGGAGATCCTGCGCGGGCTCGCCCGCGACCGGACCGTGCGCGTCCTGGTGGACGACGACGAACTGGTCTGCGCGGACGCCGAACGGGCCGGGTTCACCGTCGTGCGGGCGCGCTGGGCCGCTCCTTCGGGCGAGCTGCGCCAGGCGCAGGAGGGTGAGGGCCGCACCTGAGCGGCCCGGCCGCCCGGTCCGTCCCGTCCGCCGCGCCGCTCAGTCCGTCTCGTCCAGGCGGAAGCCGACCTTCAGGCCCACCTGCCAGTGCGCGATGTCGCCCTCCTCGATCTGACCGCGCACCTGGGTCACCTCGAACCAGTCCAGGTTGCGCAACGTCTGCGAGGCGCGGGCGAGTCCGTTGCGGACGGCCTGGTCGACGCCGTCCGGCGACGTGCCGACGATCTCCGTGACCCGGTAGGTGTGGTTCGACATCGGGGCGCTCCTCTCGATCGTGACGGCGTCGTCACGTGTGTCACGCGTCACTCCACCGTGCCCCAAGCTGCGGCGGAGCGCGAGGCGTCGGCGCGGACGGGCGGGTTCCGGGTGGATCCTCTTGACCCCCGCATTGGTCCATACCAAAATCCGGGACACCCGTTCGAGCGCTGCGCTCGTCCCCCATGTCGGGCCCCCGCCCTGTCCGCCAGACAGAACAGGACCCCCGTGCGACGTCGCCTCTTCGTCCCCCTCTGCGTGTCCGCCGCCCTCCTGACCGCCTGCGGGGTGCTGCCCGGCACGGGCGGACCCGACCGGAGCACCGTCACGGTGTGGCTGATGAAGGACAGCGCCTCGCAGGAGTTCCTGGACCGGTTCACCGCGGACTTCGAACACGACCATCCCGACCTCGACCTCGACGTCCGCATCCAGGAGTGGACCGGCATCGGCGACAAGGTGGAGGCCGCCCTGGAATCCGACGGCGAGAACGGGCCGGACGTCATCGAGGTGGGCAACACCCAGGTCCCCCGGTACGTCGTCGGGCGCGGGCTGCTCGATCTCACTCTGGAATCGGCGGCGAAGTGGGGCAGGGACGACTGGCTGCCCGGTCTCGCCGAACCGGGGCAGCAGCGCTTCCACCAGTACGGCATCCCCTGGTACGCGGCCAACCGGGTGGTGATCTACCGCAAGGACCTCTTCGAGCAGGCCGGCGTCACCGTCCTGCCCCGCACCCGCGCCGAGTGGCTCGACGCCACCGAGAAACTGAACGCGGACGGCCGGCAGGGCATCTACCTCGCCGGTCAGGACTGGTACACCCTCTCCGGGTTCATCTGGGACGAGGGCGGCGACCTCGCCACCGAGGACGGTGGGCGCTGGCAGGGCGCCCTCGACACGAAGGCCGCCCTGCGCGGCATGGACTTCTACCGGCGCCTGCAGTCGCTCGGCAGGGGCCCGGTCGCCGCCGACGAGGAACATCCGCCCCAGGCAGGGGTGTTCGCAGCGGGAAGGGTGGCGCAGATCGTGGCCGTGCCCGGACTGGCGCGCGCCGTGCTGGAGCAGAACCCGGCCCTGGAGGGCGAGTTGGGCTTCTTCCCGGTGCCCGGCAAGAGCGCGGCACGGCCCGGCGCCGTCTTCACCGGCGGATCCGATCTCGTCGTCCCCCGCAACACCGGCGACCGCGAGGGCGCCGTCGCCGTGGTCGCCGCGCTGACCGGCGCCGCATGGGACACCGAGCTGGCCCGCACCATGAACTACGTGCCCAACAAGGCCAAGCTGGCCGGAGCCGTCGCAGGGGAGGAGGGCGTCGCGGCCATGGCGGCCGGGGCCGCGCAGGGCCGCGCGACCCCCAGCACGCCCGAGTGGGCCGCCGTCGAGGCGGACAACCCGATCAAGGGCTACATGACGAAGGTGCTCACCGGAGCCGACCCGGCGACCGAGGCGCGCCGCGCCTCCGGCCGGATCACCCGGGCCCTGTCGACGAGCTCCTGACCGCGTCTCCACCAGGTCCGTGCGCCCCCTGCCCGAAGCGGTCGCCGCGGAGCGTCTGGAGCACCTCGATCACGTCGTGCGCACGGGTGTCGGGGTTCACGAAGGCCATGCGCAGGACGGTCCTGCCGTTCCACCGGGTCGGCACGCACAGCGTGGCGCCCGTCCGGGCGGCCTGCGCGGACCACGCCGCGTAGTCCCGCGCGCCCCATCCCGGTCGCTCGAAGAGGACGACGGACAGGTCGGGCTCGGCCACCAGACGCAGGTGGTCGCTCGCCCGGACGGCGTCGGCGACCTGCCGGCTGACGGTCAGAGTCCGCTCGACGGCCGCCGCGTAGCGGTCGGTGCCGTGGACGGCCAGGCTGAACCAGAACGGCAGGCCGCGGGCGCGGCGGCTGAGGTGGAGCGCCAGGTCCGACGGGTTGTGGACATCGCGGTCGATGGCGTCGAGGTAGTGCGCCGACTGGCTGTGCGCGGCGCGAGCCGGGGCGGGGTCGCGGTAGAGCAGCGCGCAGCAGTCGTACGGCGCGAACAGCCACTTGTGGGGATCGACGATGAAGCTGTCGGCGCGTTCGATGCCGGCGTAGCGGTGGCGGACGCTGTCAGCGGCCAGCCCGGCTCCGCCGTAGGCGCCGTCGACGTGCAGCCACACGCCATGGCGTTCACACGCGTCGGCGACGGCGTCGAGCTCGTCGACCAGGCCGGCGTTCGTGGTCCCCGCGGTCGCCACGACGGCGAACACCCCGTCGGCGGCGTCGAGGGCGGCGCTCACGGCGGCTCCGGTGAGGCGCCCGTGCCGGTCCACGGGCGCGGTGACCACCTCCACGTCCATGGTGCGAGCCGCGGACCCGATCGAGGAGTGCGCGCTGTCGGCGCACACGATCTTCCAGCCACCGGCCGGGCGGGGCCGCTCGCAGGCGGCGCGGGCCGCGACGAGCGCGGAGAGGTTGCCCATGGTGCCGCCGCTGACGAAGCATCCCGCAGCGGTGGCGGGCCAGCCGAGGAGCCGGGTGAGCCACGCGAGCGCCTCGTTCTCGGCGTGGATGGCTCCGGCCCCGGCCTCCCAGGTGCCCGCGAAGATGTTCGTCGCGCCGGTGACGGCTTCGAAGGCGAGCGCGGCCCGGGTGGGGGCGGCGGGGATGTAGGCCAGGTTCGTGGGCCCGTTCTGGGCGCGGGTGGCCGGCGCCAACACGCGGTCGAACAGCCCGAGCGCGGCGGCGGCGCCGATGCCGGGGGCGGTGACGGTGCCGCCTGCGGCCTCGGCCAGGTCGGCTGCGGGGCGGGCGCCCGTCACCGGATCCGGGTCCTGCTTCAGACGGTTCCAGGCGTACCGCACGGCAGCCGAGACCACCTCGTCCTCGTCACCCCACACCCGGTCCGAGGCCGGGGGGACGCTCTTCACTGACATGCCATCGCATGGTGCTTTCTGCATGGCAGAAACCTAGAAACGGTCATCAGTATGCGCAATACGCGGCAAATGTATTGAGCATAATGCTCAATGCCTTCCCTTCGGGTCATGGCATACTGGGCATCATGCGAAACGTGGACGCCGTCGACGCCCGCATCCTCCTCGCGCTCGACGCGGACCCGCAGGCGACCACGGTCGCCCTGGCCGACCGGCTCGGCCTCGCCCGCAACACGGTGCAGAGCCGGCTGAAGCGACTCGAGGAGAGCGGCCACCTCAAGGAACCCAGCCGCCGCGTCGACCCCGCCGCGCTGGGCTACCCCCTGCTCGCCCTGATCACCCTGTCGATCAGCCAGAGGGTCGGACGGCCCACCCGCGAGGGCATCCTGCGCATCCCCGAGGTCGTCGAACTCCTCGTCACCACCGGCGACGCGGACCTCCTCGCCAGGGTCGTCGCCCGTGACACGACAGACCTCCACCGCATCACCAACCACCTCCTCGAGGTCCCCGGGGTCGTCCGCTCCAACACCGCCATCGTGCTGATGGAACTGCAGCCCCTCAGCGTGCGCCCGCTCCTGCAACGCCACACCGGTCCGTGATCCACGCCGGAGCCCCCCGGCCCCCCGGCCCCCCGGCCCCTCCGGCCTCTGCGGGCCCCCTTCCGGCGCGCGGAACGCAGGCGGCCTTATCTGGACACTTGACAGGAGAAGGGCGGCGATCCCTCAATATGTGTTCAGCAGCGCCACCGAACCGGTGATGAACTGCCGGAACCGATGGCCCGGGAGGACAAGATGTCCGAGGGAATCTCGCCGCCGACGGCAGCGGCCGCACGGGACGCCGTCCCGCTCGACGACATCGACCGCCAGATCATCGGCCGGCTCCTCCGGGACGGCCGGATCTCGGTCCGCTCACTCGCCGAGCAGGTGCACATCTCCCGGGCCAACGCCTACACCCGCATCGGCCGACTCGTCGCCGAGGACGTCATCACGGGCTTCACCGCGCAGCTCGACGCCCAGCGAGCGGGCCTGGGCACGAGCGCCTACATCACGATGGGCATCGACCAGAACGCCTGGCGTGACATCTCGCGCGAACTGCGCCGCATCCCCTACGTGGAGCATGTCGCCCTCGTCACCGGCGACTTCGACGTCCTGGTGCTGGTGCGCGCCCCGGACAACCTCGCCCTGCGCAAGGTCGTGCTGGAGAGCATCCAGGGGGTGCCGGGCGTGCGCTCCACCCGCACCTGGCTCGTCTTCGACGAGGTGCGGGGACGCGGCGCCGCCTGGACCGACTGAGGACCCGCGGCTTCACCGGTCCACCAGCCCGGCGGCGGCCTCGGCGCGCCTCACGGGCGCCGGGACGGGACCCGTCGGCGCGGCGTGCCTGCGAGAGCGCACCACGCGGAACCGCCCGGTGACGAAGTGGGCTCCCCCGCCCGGCAGATCCGCGAGAGCCGAGGACGGGTCGGCCGGCAGATCGTCCAGGTTCTCCACCAGCGGCACCCCGGCGTCGAGCGCCGCCGTCTCGGCCGCCGCGAGGACCAGCGTGTCGGTGGAGTGCACCGAGGCGTAGAGCGCGCCGTGCCGCGCCACCGTGCGCCGCAGGAGCGCCAGGCTGTGCGAGGTGGATTCGGTGCCGACCAGGAAGGAGATCGGTCCGGGCCACTCCCGCGTGTAGACCTGCTCGTCCGAGGCGCGCAGCCGCACCAGCAGCGGGCTGCGCAGCTCGGCGCCCGGATGACGCGGATGGGGCACCGGGCCGGAGGCGTGCACGACCGGGCCGTACCGCGCGGCCTCGGTCAGCGCGGCGCGCACCTCGTCGGCGGTGGTCGCGCCCAGCACCCCCGCCGCGCGCGTGGGGTGTCCGAGCAGCCGGTCCACGGCCTCCCCGAGGTCGGCGCCCAGGTCGCGCAGCGTCTTGTGGCCCTCCTCGGTGCCGAAGCCGTGCTCCGGCACCAGGATGTTCTGCGGGGTGGTGCGCACCGTCCCGTTGCACAGACAGCAGGAGAGGGCGAGCCCCCGGACCAGGCCCGGGTAGTCGTCGGTCGAGTCCACGACCACGGTGTTCAGCCCGGTCCGGCTGGCGAACACGGTGGCCTGCGCGGCGTGCCGCTCCAGCCAGTCCGCGACGCGCGCGGAGCCGGTGAAGTCGACGATCCGTACGGCCGGATCGGTGGCCAGCCGGAGGTGCACCCGCCGCTCAGGCTCGGCCACGGCGAGCGTGACGAGGTTCGGGTCGTGACCGGCCTCCTCCAGCACCTGCCGGGCGACCCGCACGGTGATCGCCAGCGGCAGCACCGAACGCGGATGCGGGGCGACGACGACGGGGTTGCCGGTGACCAGGCTGGCGAACAGGCCCGGGTAACCGTTCCAGAGCGGGAAGTCGGGGCAGCCGATGAGCAGCGACACGCCGCGGGGCACCAGGGTGCAGGTGCCCCGCAGTGCGAGCGGTGGCCCGCCGCGTCGTCCCGCGCTCTCCCAGTGCAGACCGGACGGGACCCGCTCGGACTCGGCGAGGGCCTGGGCCACCACCTCGAGCGCACGGTCCTGCGCGCGCGGCCCGGCGGCGTGCAGTGCGGCCCCCAGAGGCTGACCGGTGGTGTGGTGCACCGCGAGGGCCAGCTCGTGACTGCGGGTGTTGAGCCGCCGCAGGATCTCCACGGCGAGCCCGGCACGCCGACGAGGACCCGCGGCCCGCCAGCCGGCCGCCGCCCGCGCGGCGGCCGCGACCAGCTCCGGGGGTTCACAGCGGGGATAGGCGATGGCCAGGCCGAGCCCGTACGGCGACGACTCCGTGCGCACCCGGGCGACTTCGCCGGGCTGCACCAGGTCGAAGGGCCGCCCCAGCAGCGAGCCGAACACCTTTCCCGCGGTACGGGTCGACCGCATGCCCGCGTCGGCCGCGTCCTGGACGGTCGCCTCGGCGAAGGGGCGGTGGCACTCACCGGCGGCGAGGGCGCTGACGGCGCTGTGCAGCAGCTCGCGGTGACGCTCGTAGGGGCCGGGGCGCACGGCCGTCAGCCTCGCCGGCTCGCTGCGAGCGCGCCGGCGCCGAACCGCACCGGCGTCCGGCGCACCAGGGGCTGTTCGCGGCCCGGCACACGGGCGGGCGGCTGGGACAGGGACGCACGGACACGCACCATGCTCGACTCGCTTCTGCAGCGCTGGGGCCCGAGGTCTGCCGTCGGGCGTTCGACAGGGAAATCGTGATGACGGGAAGCCGATTGCTCAACCGCTGGGCGATTTCGGCTACAGATCGCCGAAAAGAGGGGTCCGAGCGGCAAACCGTCTCCCGGGGAATCCCCCGGGACCTCCGCCGCGAGACGAACGGCACGCCGTTCGCGGCACACCGGGGAACCCTCGTGATCACGAAGCGGACACAGCGGCCTTCCCGCGTCCTCGCCGGGGCCGGGGCCGGGCAGACTGCTCGCCGCCCGCACCGTGGGACGTCCGCGGGCCGGCCGTGACGAACGAGGAAACCATGCACACCACCGCGACCCGACTCCGCCGCGGGGCGATGACGGCCTGCGCAGCGGCGGCCCTCGCCCTGCTCTGCGCCGGCTGCTCGAAGGCGTCCGAGTCCACGCAGACGGCAGGCTGCCGTGCCGACGACGCATGGCAGGGACGGCAGAAGGCGGCCTGGTTGCGCGGCGCGGTCTCCTTCCGGACGGCCGGGGGCGCTGCCACGCCGTCCGCGAGGATGTCGGTCGTCGTGGGCGCACCGCGGACGGCCGACGCCCGGCGGCTGTGCCTTCCGCTCGACGTGCAGGTCGAGTTCTGGACCCTGACGACCACGACCACGCCCGGGACCGCGACGACGCGGACCGAGTGGTCGTCCGTCAGGCGCTACCGCCTCTTCGCGGACGGTGGCAGGACCTGGACCGTCGGCTTCCCCGGTGACCTTCCCGCCGGCCGGGACGGCGTGTGCGTCGGGGTGCTCGCGGCCGTGTACGCGGGTGACCCCCTGACCGGACGAGAACTGCCCCGGGTGACACCGGCCCCGTCGGACGACGAGGACACGCCGGTACGGTTCGTCACCGACCGGGTCGGCGCGTACCGGCTGTTCCCGCCGCCCGATCCCGCCCGGTGCGCCCCGGGCCCGTCCACCGTCGGCCCCTCGCCCACCGGGGGACCGGGCTGGGACCCCTTCCATCCGTGACCGGCGGTGTGCGGGCCGACTCAGTGGGCGGTGGCGAGGGCGAGCATGAAGCCCGCGGTCGGGTCGGACCAGAGCTCACGGGTGTGGAGGCCCGCCGCCGTCATCTCCTCCTGCAGTCCGGACACGGTGAACTTGGCGCTGCGCTCGGTGATCCATTCCTCTCCGCGCTCGAACTGCACCGCCAGGTCGAGCTCCCGGATCTTCACCAGCTGCTCGGCTCGACTGCGCAGCCTCATCTCGATGAGGCTCTCGGCGCTGTTCCACACCGATACGTGGTCGAAGGCGTCCGGGTCGAAGTCGGCGTCCAGTTCGTGGTTCAGGACGTGCAGCAGGTTCTTGTCGAACTCGGCCGTGACGCCCTGTGCGTCGTCATAGGCGGCGATCATCTCGTCCTCCGGCTTGACCAGGTCGGCGCCGAGCAGAAGGAAGTCCTCGGGCCGCATGATGTCCCGGAGCCCGCGGAGGAAGGGGCCGCGGGCCGGGCGCCGGAAGTTCCCCAGCGTGCTGCCGAGGAAGGCGATGAGCCGTGGGCCCTCCTCGGGCAGCGCCGGCAGCACGAGCGGAGCCGTGAAGTCGGCACGGAGGGCGTGCAGACGGATCCCCGGGTAGTCCTCGACGAGTTGGGCGCCGGCCTGCTGGAGTGCGTCCGCGCTGACGTCGACGGGCACGTAGTTCAGGCCGGCCGGGCCCAGCGCCTCGATGACCAGCTTGGACTTCGTCGAACTCCCGGACCCGAGCTCGATCATGCTGCGTGCCCCGGTCTGCGCCGCCACGTCCTGGGCGTGGAGCTGGAGCAGTCCCAGTTCCGCCCTCCACAAGGGGTACTCCGGGAGCTGGGTGATCTCCTCGAAGAGCTCGCTGCCCCGGGCGTCGTAGAACCAGGTGGGCGCCGTGGACTTGGGGGTGCTGGTCAGTCCGCCGCGGATGTCGGCGCGCAGAGCCCTGGCGTAGTGCTCGGCGTCGAGGGTGTCGGTGTAGCCGTAGGCGCGGGTGCCGGTCATGACTGCCTTTCCTCGGATGGTGCGGACGCCGTGTCCGCGCTCGGGTCCTTGAGGGGGGTGAGCGCGACGTCGGCGCTGCTCGCCACGAGCAGGGTCCGGTCCGGGACCTCCTGCCAGCGCGGATCGTCGTCGTACGGTTCGGAGGCCACGACGGCCGTGCCCCTGCCTGGGTCCGCCAGGTACCAGAGGGTGTCGCCCCAGGCGGTGGCGGTGACCGTCGACCCGTCGGTGAGGAGCAGGTTGAGCCGGGAGCCGGGGGCCGCGACGGCGACCTCGAGGACGGTGTCGGTCAGCGCCTGGCCCGCCGGGTCCCCTGCGCGCAGCCGGGCGAGGAGCAGCGCCCACACGAACGCGGAGTCGTTGCGCGCCTCCATCGACAGCAGGTCGGCGGCGGGCAGGGTCCGGGTCAGCGGCTCCAGCGAGCGGGGCCAGCCCGCGACCGCCCCGTTGTGACTGAACAGCCAGGGGCCCGCCGCGTACGGGGCGGCCGCGGCCTCCGCGTCGGCCCCGGCCAGGGTGGCGTCGCGGACGGCGGCCAGCACGGCCCGGCTGCGTACGACCCGGGCCAGGTCGGCGAAGGACAGGTCCGCCCAGATGGGCCCGGCCCTGCGGTAGCGGGCCGGCGCCGGGTCGCCCTCGGCGTACCAGCCCACCCCGAAGCCGTCGGCGTTGACCGTGCCGTGGCGCTGCCGTCGCGGCGCCCACGACTGGCGGTACAGCGCGTGCGGCGGATCGACCAGGAGCCTGCCGAGCGCCTCCTCGGGCCCCAGGTAGGCGAGGTGACGGCACATCAGACGGCCCCCGGGCGGGCCGTGCGGAAGCCGGAGAAGATCTGCCGCCGGATCGGGTAGTCCCAGTTGCGGAAGGTGCCCCGGCAGGCGACCGGGTCCACCGCGAACGAACCGCCGCGCAGCACCTTGTGGTCGGGCCCGAAGAACACCTCCGAGTACTCCTTGTACGGGAACGCCCGGAAGCCCGGGTAGGGAAGGAAGTCGCTGGACGTCCACTCCCAGACGTCGCCGATCAACTGCCGTACGCCGAGCGGGGAGGCGCCGGCCGGATAGCTGCCCGCCGGGGCCGGACGCAGATGGCGCTGGCCCAGATTGGCGTGTTCCGGCGCGGGGTCGGCGTCGCCCCACGGGTAGCGCATCGAGCCGCCGGTCGCCGGGTCGAAGCGGGCCGCCTTCTCCCACTCGGTCTCGGTGGGCAGCCGGCGTCCGGCCCAGCGGGCGTAGGCGTCGGCCTCGTACCAGCACACGTGCAGGACCGGCTCGTCGGGCGGCACGACCTCGGTGACGCCGAACCGGCGGCGCAGCCACTGCCCGCCGTCACGGTGCCAGAACAGCGGCGCGTGGATGCCGTGCCCGCGGATGTGCGCCCAGCCCTCCCTCGTCCACCAGCGTTCCTCGTCGTAACCGCCGTCCTCGATGAACGCCTGGTAGGCCGCGTTCGTCACGGGGGTCGTGTCGATGTGGAAGGGCGCCACCTCGCGCCGGTGGGCGGGGCGCTCGTTGTCCAGGGCCCAGGGCTCGCCGGACGTGCCCATGGTGAACGGGCCGCCGGGGACCAGCACTTCGGCCGGGCCGGTGAACAGCGGGACGGGGTCGGGGTCGGGGGCGGTGAGCACCGGCGGCCCCGTGCGGAGCTGATGGGTGATCAGCATGGTCTCGTCGTGCTGCTGTTCGTGCTGCGCGATCATCCCGAAGGCGAAGCCGGACTCGGTGAGCCGGGTGCCGTGGAAGTCGGCCGACTCCAGCACGTCGGTGACCCGGCCGCGCACCTCCGCCGCGTACCGCCGGGCCTCGGCGGGCGGCAGCAGGGGCAGCGTGGGGCGCTCGGCGCGCGAGTGCTCGAAGGCGTCGTACAGGCCGTCTATCTCGGGGCGCATCGCCTCCCGGCCGGCCACCGCGCGCAGCAGCCACAGTTCCTCCTGGTTGCCGATGTGGGCGAGGTCCCACACCAGCGGGGACATCAGCGGGGAGTGCTGGGCGGTGAGGTCGGGTTCCTCCACGCAGGTGGTCAGCAGCGTCGTGCGGGCGCGGGCCGTCGTGAGCGAGGCGAGTGCGCGGGCGCGCAGCACGTCCGGGTCCGGGGCGGCCGTGTCCGAGGCGGGCGCGGCGGCCGCGTCGGTTGCGCGCTCCGCGTCCAGGGCGGGCTCGGTCATGGGCGGAGGTCCTTCCCGTGCGCGCGGGCGTCCGTGCCGCGCAGGCGGTCGAGCTGGTCGTCGGCGGGGGTGCGCCCCTTGAGGACGTAGCGGTCCCGGTAGGCCGTCACGGCCTCCAGCACGGTGTCGTCGACGCCGAGACGGGGCAGGGCCCGCAGGGCGGCGGCGAAGCAGGCGATCGCCGTCTCGTGCAGTTCGGGGTCGGTCAGCGCGTGCCGGGCCGCGTCGATCCACAGCGGATTGTGCGGGGCCGGCAGCGGCCGGGCCCGCTCGGCCAGCGGCTTGACCGCGCGGTAGGCGAACTCGGCGGCCTCCGGGTCCTCGAACAGGGCCGTCGTCACGGCGAGCGGCACGAGCCAGCCGTCGTCGCCGGGCTGTGCGTCGATCATGCGCAGTTCCAGGTGGCCGCGCGGTCTGACCGGGGGGAACAAGGTGGTGAGGTGGTAGTCGAGATCCTCCCGGGTCGGTTCGCCCGTTCGGGTCCACTGCCGGAAGGTGAGGCGGTCGGGCACCTCCCAGGCGCCCTCGTTCCGCCGCACGCACATCACCGGCGCGTCCAGCACGTGCCGCGCCCAGGCCTCGCGCGGATCGCCGTTCATGGCGGGCCCGCCCGCGCGGCCGGCGCCGATCTCCATCCACAGCAGCTGCCGCGTGGAGCGCCAGCCGGTGGGGACGCCGCCGAGCAGCGGTGAGTTGGCGAACGCCGCCACGAGCACCGCGCCCAGGGTGTGCGACAGCCACCAGCGCCGGCCGTGCCCGAGCGGGCCCGGCTCCTCGTAGCCGGCGTCCAGGCAGACCTGCACGGACGCGGAGGTGCACATCATGGCGCGGCCCGCCGGACCCGTGCGGTCCAGGCAGGCCTCCATGGCGTCGTAGCGCGGCTCGTGCAGGAACCGGCGCGGGGTGTGCCAGGGGTCGGTGCCCATGCCGGCGAGGGCGAGCCCCTGCTCGCGCAGGGTCGCGCGGACCGCGGCCAGATCGGCGGAGACGGTGTGCACGCACTCCATGAGGGAGGCGGCGGGCGGCGAGCTCAGCTCCAGCTGGCCGCCGGGTTCGACGGTGAGCGGAGAGCCGAGGGGCACGTCCCGCAGGGCGGCGTAGGCCGCTTCCAGTCGTTCGGGTGTGACGGGGAGCCGCGGCGCGCGCAGATCGTGGACGAGCCATTCCAGCTCGACCCCGACGGTGCGGGGTGGGCCGGTCTTGAAGCAGATTCCCCTGACCAGCGCCTCCACCTCGGCTTCGGTGAGGGCGCTGCGCGGCTCCGCTCCGTTCGTACAGTCGCTGACCGAGTCGGACATGTCGGGATCCTCCTGAGATTCCACCATGCCACCGGTCCGTCCTCGGTGCGGCCGGACCGGCAGAGCTTGTTCCACCCAAGACCCTGGATTCGATTCGCACAAGGGTGCACATCGGCACTTTCAGGACAGTGAAGCCCGGGTTCCGTGGCGATTCCCCACCGGTTCACCGCCGGTTTCCCGCTGCCTCGGAGCTGCTTCCCCGGCGGGCCCGGAGCATGCGCCACCCGGGCGAGGCGCCGAAAAATCTTGTTGCACACGATGTCCGGGATCGCTCACGATGCGTGCATGAACTCGACGGGGGAGACGCGCGGCATGAGGCGCGAGGTCGGGTGCGGGGCGGGCGTGACCGCGCGGCGCGCGCTCATGGAGTCCACGGGGGTGGCGCCATGAGCACGCGACTGCGCGGCATCGCCCGGGAGACGGAGCGGATCGTGGCCGCCGGCGGCTACCGCGCGTCCGACGGGCGCGAGGTGTCCCTCACCGCGGCGGTCGAGGCCGCTCGGGCCGGCACGCGCACAGTGGGACCGGAACCGGTCCACGTGCCCGCGGCCCCGCCGGCGGACCTGCGCGTCGAGGTCACCGGCGAGAGCAGCCTGGAGGCCGCCCGCCGACTGGTCGGCGCGTCCGTACACGGAGAGCCGGCTCTCGGGCTCGGGGGCGGGCCGGTCGCCGACGGGACGGCGGACCTCGGGGGAGGGGCGGACCTCGGGGGAGAGCCGGTTGCCGTCCTCAACTTCGCGTCCGCGCGCAATCCCGGCGGCGGCTTCCTCAACGGGGCCCAGGCGCAAGAAGAGGCGCTGTGCCGGGCCTCCGCGCTGTACACGTGCCTGCTGGAGGCCCGGGGGTTCTACGACCACCACCGCGCCCACCGCGACCCGCTCTACACGGACCGAGTGATCCACTCACCGGCCGTGCCCGTCTTCCGCGACGACCGGGGCCGCCTGCTGGACGAGCCCTACGCCGTCGGCTTCCTGACGGCCGCCGCGCCGAACGCGGGCGTGGTGCTGCGCACGACGCCGCGACGGGCCGGCGAGCTGCCGCCCGCCCTGTCCGCCCGCGCCGAACGGGTCCTGGAGACGGCCGCCGCGCACGGCTACCGCCGCCTGGTGCTGGGCGCGTGGGGCTGCGGGGTGTTCCGCAACGACCCCGCACAGGTGGCGGAGGCCTTCCGGGCGCTGCTGGCGGCCGGCGGACGCTTCGAGCACCGGTTCGCCCACGTCGTCTTCGGGGTGCTGGACCGGACGCCGGGCGGCACGGTCCGCGCCGCCTTCGAGCACGCGTTCGGCCGAACGGGTGATCAGGTCCAGCCGTAGCGCTCGTGGAGACGCTGCCGCACCAGGTTGAACCGCATCCGGTCCAGCGCGCAGGCCTCACGGCGCATGCCGTCCTCGTGCAGCCGCAGCACACGGTCGACGTCCACCCAGGAGTCGCGGCCGGTCCGGTCCCACGGTCCGCTGCCGATGGCCACCCACTCCCGGTCGCCGTCGTGCCGCTTGCTGGAGAGCTGCACGGCCAGGAAGGTGCCGCCCGGCTCCCGGGCGACGACGAGCACCGGACGGTCCTTGCCCCGGCCGTCGTTCTCCTCGAACGGCACCCAGGTCCACACGATCTCGCCGGGGTCCGGGTCGCCGTCGTGCGCGGGGGAGTACTCGGTGCGCACCCGGCCGACCTCACGCGGGTCGGCCTCGACGGTGGCGGTGGGGCCGGAACGGCCCGGGACGTCTGCATCGGTAAACGCGGTCACGGGGGCACCTTAAGCGGTGCCCCCGTGACCGTGCCTCACCGGTGTGTCAGCTCTCCTCGACCGGGACCTTCTGCGAGGACGGTCCCTTCGACCCGTTCAGCGACGGAGTCCCGCCGGCCGGCTGGCCGTTCTGGTTCATCGAGGCGAGCAGCTGCCGGGCCAGCCCGAGTCCCGTCCCGCCCATGGTGAGCGCCTTGGCGAACACGTCCGCCATGCCGTCGGCGCCGTTGAGCAGCACCATGTTGTCGACGTTGCCGAAGGCGGACGCGCCCGCCTTCACGATCTCCGGCCAGTTCTCGGCGAGTTGCTGGGCGACGACCGCTTCCTGGTTCTCGGCGAGCGCGGCGGCCCGGGCCTTGATCGCCTCCGCCTCCGCGAGACCCTGTGCCCTCGCCGCCTCGGCCGCCGCCAGACCTCGGGCCTGCGCGGACGCCGCCTCGGCCTCACCGGTGGCCCGGGTGGCGGCCGCGGAGGCCTCACCCCGGGTCCTGGTCGCCTCGGCCTCGGCGCCCGCGGCCTGCTTGACGCGGTTCGCCTCGGCGATCGCCGCGAGCTCCGTCTCCTTGGCCTTGGCCTGGGCCGCGGAGATCCGTGCGTCGCGTTCGGCCTCGGCCAGCGTGCGCTTCTCGTACGCCTGGGCGTCCGCGGGCTTGCGGACGTCCGCCTGGAGTTGCTGCTCCCGCCGGTGCGCCTCGAGTTCGGCGACCCGGGTCTCCTGGACGACGACCTCCTGCCGGGCGGCGGCGTCGGCGAGCGGTCCGGCCTGACGGGCCTTGGCGCCCGCCTTGTCGCGCTCGGCCTGGTAGCCGGCCTGGAGGATCTCGCTGTCCCGGGTGGCCTCCGCCATCCGGGCGAACGAGGCCTGCTCCGCCTCGGTGGCGAGCCGGTTCGCCTCCGCCTGGGCGATGCGCGCGTCCCGTTGCACGGCCGCCGCGTGCGGCATCGCCATGTTCTTGATGTACCCGGTCGGGTCCTCGATCTCGTGGATCTGCAGCGAGTCCACGATCAGGCCCAGCTTCTCCATCTCCGTGCCGCATGCGGCACGGGTCTGCCCGGTGAGCTTGTCCCGGTCGCGGATCATGTCCTCGACCGTCAACCCGCCCACGATGGAACGCAGATGACCGGCGAACACGTTGTGCACCCGCTCCGACATCAGCTTCTGCTGGTCGAGGAAGCGCCGGGCCGCGTTGGCGATCGACACGAAGTCGTCGCCCACCTTGAAGATGACCACGCCCCGCACCCGGAGCGGAATGCCCTGGTGCGTCACGCAGTCCACCTGCAGTTCGGTCTCGTTCAGGTCGAGCGACAGCTTGCGCACCACCTGCACGCCGGGCATCACCAGTGTTCCGCGCCCGGTGACGATGCGGAAACCCATGCCCGCCTCGAGGCCTTCGGTGCGGTGGTTGGAGCCGGAGATGACGAGAGCCTCGTTGGGCTCCGCGACCCGCCACATCATCTTGAACAGACCGATCAGCGCGAGGACGGCGACAACCGCCACCCCCGCAACGACGCCGACAACCATCGGCATACGCCCCCTTGTGATGGTGCCCTTTCGGCACCGAACGAAGGGAGTCTGCGCCTCGCCGGCCCCGGGTTGAAGTCATCGGCGCATCCTTGTTGCAATCTTGACGCTTACGTTCCCGAAGCCGCACGAAACGGCTCTCACCTGGGGCGCGATGGGCTCAACTGTCGTACGCGCGGGTGACGTAGACCGATCGCGGCGGCAGGTGCTCCACCACCATCACGACGGTGCCGCACTCGATGCGAGCCGTGCCGTCCGCCGCGTAGGCGAGGAAGTGCTCGGCCCCGCCGCGCACCCGGACCATGACCTCGCCGACGAGCCCCGGACCGATCGTCCCGGTGACCCGCCCCATGAGCCCGACCATCGCCGCGTCGTCCATGGTCACAGGGTACGGGGGGAAGAGGGCCGTCCGGCCGGGGAGTCGGCGGCCGCCTCGTGCGGCCATTGCTCGTGCCAGCGCAGCCTCGCCTCCAGCTGGGCGGCGAGCGAGAGCAGCAGCGGCTCGCTGTGCGCCGGTCCGAGCAGCTGCGCCCCGACCGGCAGGCCGCCGGGCGTGAAGCCCGCGGGGACGTTGACGCCGGGCCAGCCCAGCACGTTCCACGGCCAGGCGTACGGACAGGCGGCGATCATGGCGCGGTCGGTGGCGATCCCGCTCAGCTCCAGCATGGCCCCGATGCGCGGCGGGGGAGCGGCCGTCGTCGGCGCGAGGACCACGTCGTAACCGTCGAAGAAGGCGCCGACGCGGCGGTGCAGGACCGCCTCGGCGCGCCGGGCCGCCCGCAGCGGCGCCCCGCCGAGCAGCCTGCCGAGCCGGGCGGCCCCGCGGGTGCGCCGGTCCAGGAGCGCGGGGAAGGGCGCGTCGGCGACCCACTCGGCGATGCCCGCGGTCGCCCGGGGCACGAAGGTGAGGCCGATCTGCCCGTACGGCGGGTCGGCCTCCTCGACCGTGTGGCCCAATGCGGCCAGCTCGTCGGCGAGTTCGAGGACCCGGGCGCGCACCTCGGGCCGCAGCCGGGCCGCCACGGCGGTGAACGGCGGTTTCAGCGACAGCGCGATCCGCAGCCTGCCGGGGTCGCGGCGCACCGCCGCCGAGGCGTCGACGGCCGGCGGCCGGTGCGGGTCGCGTGCGTGGTTGCCCGCTGCCGCGTCGAGCAGCAGGGCCGCGTCGGCGACGGTCCTGGCCAGGGTGCCGTTGACGGTGATGCCCTGGAAGGACTCGCCGCGTGGCCATGTCGAGATGCGGCCCCGCTGCGGTTTGACGCCGATCAGGTGCGTCCAGGAGGCGGGGATGCGGACGGAGCCGGCCCCGTCCGAACCGAGTGCGGCCGGCACCAGTCCCGCCGCCACCGCCGCGGCCGAACCGCCCGAGGATCCGCCGGGCGTGTGCCCGGGATTCCACGGGTTGCGGGTGGCGCCGAAGGCCGGGCCCTCGGTGAACGGCCACTGCCCGAGCTCGCAGGTGTTGGTCTTGCCCACGACGACGGCTCCGGCCGCCCGCAGCCGGCGGACCGCCTCGCCGTCCTCGGCGACGGGAGGGTGGTCGCCGGCGCAGCCGAACGCGGTCGGCTCGCCCGCCACGTCCATGTCGTCCTTGACGGCGACCGGGACCCCGAGCAGCGGGCGGCGCACGCCGGACGCCAGCTCCCGGTCGGCGGCCTCGGCCTCGGCGAGCGCGGCCTCGGCCCGCACCACCCGGAAGGCGTTGAGGACGCCCTGGCTCGCCTCGATCCGGGCGAGGGTCTGCTCGACGAGCGTGCGCGACGACACCTCGCCTGCGGCCAGGGCGTGTGCGGTGTCCGTCAGACCTGCGGCACGGTCGGGCGTCATACGGGGGGCACCTCCGGGACGACGTTGTCTACCGCACGGTAACGTGCGGCCGCCGGAGAGCGGAACGGCGCACACGGCATGGAGTCGGGCGTCCCGGTCGGAGCGGGCGGACCTTCCGCGACGACACAGCCGCCTCACAGGCGCCGCGCGTTCCTGCGCAAGGGATTGACGTGTTCCTGCCCCACCCCTAGCTTCTGATCGACTTTCCGGACCTTGTTCGGGATGTCGAACTCTGAGCCGTAGGAGAGCCGCACCATGACGACACGTCCCCCCGCCCCGTCCCGCCGTGCCCTGCTGCGAGCGATGGCCGTCCTGCCCGCCGCCGCGTTCGTGCTCGGCGAGACCCCCGGCCTGCTCGGCACGGCTCTCGCGGCCGCGCCCGCCGCCGGATCGGCCACCCGCTACACCATCGTGCCGTTCCTCGACAGCAACGACGGGACGGTGAACGTCTACCAGTCCGACGACGCCACCGACTTCCGGCTGGTGCAGGCCTCCGCGTACACCCCGCCCAGCAACCGCATCCGCGACGCGAGCGTCTTCAAGCACACCAACGGCTACTACTACATCACCTACACCACCCACACCTGGCAGGACGCCAGCACCACCATCGGCTTCGCCCGCAGCTCCGACCGGGTCAACTGGTCGTTCCTGTACGACTACACGGTCCCGATCGCGGGCCTCTCCCGCGCCTGGGCGCCGGAGTTCTTCGTCGACAGCGACGGCAGCGTCAACGTCATCGTGTCCTGCTCGACGACCAACGACGAGTGGATCTTCACGCCGTACCTGCTCAAGGCCACCAACTCCGCGCTCACCGCCTGGAGTTCACCGGTCGCCCTGTCCGGCATCGGCGCCAACCACATCGACACGTACATCGTGAAGACCGGGTCCACCTACCACGCGTTCACCAAGAACGAGACGGCGAAGTACATCGAGTACGCCACGGCGTCCAACCTCACCGGCCCCTACACGATCAAGAAGACCGGCGACTGGGCCGGCTGGGGCAGCTACCGCGAGGGCCCGACCGTCATCCAGCTCGACAACGGCGCCTGGCGGATCTTCTTCGACGGCTACGGCGACCACAAGTACTACTACAGCGACAGCTACGACTCCTTCGCGACCTGGAGCGCCCCCAAGGCGCTGCCCGGCATCTCGGGCACGGCGCGCCACTTCACGGTCATCAAGGAGACGGTGGCCGGTGGCCCGGCCCTGACCAGGAACGCCACGCGCTCCCTGCGCTCGGGCAACTACACCACCCGCTACTGGCAGGAGCAGTCGGCCCTGCTCAACCTGCCGGTGGTGACCGGCTCCAGCACCACCGCCGAGAAGCAGGCGGCCACCTTCACCGTCGTCGCCGGGCTCGCCGACGCGAACGCCTACTCACTGCGCGACGCGGCCGGCAACTACCTGCGCCACTACTCCTTCCGCGGACGCTTCGACGCCAACGACGGCACGTCGACCTTCGCCAAGGACGCCACCTTCATCGCCCGCACCGGCACGGTCGCGGGCTCCGTCCGCTTCGAGTCGTACAACTATCCCGGCTACTACCTCCGCCACTACAACTACGAGCTGCGCGTGGAGCCCTCCGACGGCACGGACCTCTTCCGGCAGGACAGCTCCTTCGTGCCGGTGACAGCCTGGTCCTGACGGTGACAGTCGGGTCCTGAGCTGCACCGCCGCGGCCGCGCGGCAGGAGGCGGGCGGTGGCACCCGGGCGGGAACGCCCGGGCCACCGCCCAGTAGAGTGCGCCCCTGTCGTCCCCGAGCCGTCCACGAACCCCGAGGTAGCGCGCAGTGACCCCCGCACGACCAGGACCGTCGCCCGCCGTCACCGTCGTCGGGATCGGAGCGGACGGCTGGGCGGGCCTCCCGGACGCCTCCCGCGACGCGCTCGGCGCGGCCGAGGTCCTCATCGGCGGCCCGCGCCAGCTCGACCTCCTGCCGCCCGGCTGCGCCGGACTGCGCGTCCGCTGGCCCTCGCCGCTGCGACCCGCCGTCCCCGGCCTCCTCGCCGCGCACGCCGGCCGCCGCATCGCCGTCCTCGCCAGCGGCGACCCCATGTTCCACGGCATCGGACGCGCCCTCGCCGAGGAACTCGGCCCCGCGGGGCTGCACGTGCTGCCGCACCCCTCCTCGGTCTCCCTCGCCGCCGCCCGGCTCGGCTGGCCGCTCGAGGACGCCGAGGTCGTCACCCTCGTCGGCCGCCCCACCGCCCGCCTCGCCGCCGCCCTGCACACCGGCCGGCGGCTCCTCGTCCTCGGCGCCGACGCCGCCGCCCCCGCGGAGATCGCCGCCCTGCTGCGCGACCGGGGATTCGGGCCGAGCCCGATGCGGGTCCTGGAGCAACTCGGCGGCGCGAGGGAACACACGACCGCTCCGCGCACGGCCGACGACTGGCCCGTCGACGGACCGCCCGGCGACCCGCTCAACATCGTCGCCGTCGAGTGCCGCCGCGCCCCCGACGCCCTCCGGCTCGGCGCGGGTCCCGGGCTGCCGGACGAGGCGTACGAGCACGACGGACAGCTCACCAAGCGGCACGTCCGCGCGGCCACGCTCGGCGCCCTCGCCCCCGCCCCCGGCGAGCTGCTGTGGGACGTCGGCGGCGGATCGGGGTCCATCGCGATCGAGTGGATGCGCACGCACCCCTCGTGCCGCGCGGTCACCGTCGAACGCGACCCGGCGAGGGCCGCGCGCATCGTCCGCAACGCCGACCGGCTCGGAGTGCCCGGCCTGCGCGTGGCGACCGGCGCGGCGCCCGCGGCCCTCGCCGAACTGCCGCAGCCCGACGCGGTGTTCGTCGGCGGCGGGCTCACCGCGCCCGGCCTCCTCGACGCGTGCTGGCAAGCGCTGCCGGCCGGCGGGCGACTGGTCGCCAACACCGTGACGCTGGAATCGGAGGCGCTGCTCGCCGAGGCCCACCGGCGTCACGGAGGCGAGCTGGTGCGGCTCGCGGTGGCGCACGCCGTCCCCGTCGGCGCATTCACCGGCTGGCGGCAGGCGATGCCGGTGACCCAGTGGGCCGTCCACAAGACCCTCGACACCTCCGCGGGAGAAGACCGATGACCGTGTACTTCATCGGCGCCGGGCCCGGCGCCGCCGACCTGATCACGGTGCGTGGCGCACGCACGCTGGCCGCCTGCCGGGTCTGTCTGTACGCGGGCAGCCTGGTCCCGCGCGAGCTGCTCGCCGAATGCCCGCCGGACGCGCGGCTGGTGGACACCGCCGAGCTGGACCTCGACCGGATCACCGCCGAGCTGGTACGCGCCCACGAGGAGGGGCACGACGTGGCGCGGCTGCACTCCGGGGACCCCTCGGTGTTCAGCGCCGTCGCCGAGCAGATGCGGCGGCTGGACGCGGCCGGCGTGCCCTACGAGGTCGTCCCCGGCGTGCCGGCCTTCGCCGCCGCGGCCGCCGCCCTCAAACGCGAGCTGACCGTGCCGACCGTCGGCCAGACCGTCATCCTCACCCGGATCGCCCACCGCGCCACCGCCATGCCCGAGGGCGAGGACCTGGCCACCCTCGGGCGCAGCGGCGCGCTGATCGTGCTGCACCTCGCGGCCCGGTACGTGGACCGGGTGGTCGGCGAGCTCCTTCCGCACTACGGCGCCGACTGCCCCGCCGCCGTCGTCGCCTACGCCTCCCGTCCCGAGGAGCTGATCATCCGCGGCACGCTCGACGAGATCGCCGGCAAGGTGAAGGAGGCCGGGGTGCTGCGCACGGCCGTCATCATGGTGGGCCGGACGCTCGGAGCGGAGCAGTTCCGCGACAGCCACCTCTACTCCCCGGACCGCGACCGCCACGCCTGCTGAACGCCCGCCGCCCGAAAGCGCGCGGCGCGGCGCGAAGGTATGCGGCGTGCGGCGAGGCGCACGCGCCGGCCGTGGCGCACGCGTCGGCCGTGGCGTCGGCTGAGTTTACGGATGCGTGGGTGCGCGGGCCCGCGGGTCTACGGTCCGGCCACCGTGCTGCGGCCCACCACCGCCCCCGCGCGGTCGATGCAGATGACGTCGACCGCGACCGGGGCCCCGCGCAGCACGGCCAGCGCCTCGTCGCGGGCGGTCGTCGCGACCAGGTCGCCGAGCGGTACGCCGGCCGCGGCGCACAGCTGGAGCGCGGCGAGCCCCGTGTTGGCGTCGGCCACCTCCGCGGCGAGCGCCGGGTCCGCGCCGCCGCGCCGGGCCAGTTCGGCGAGGAAGGCCTTGTCGACCTGGGAGCGGGCGGAGTGCAGGTCGAGGTGACCCGCGGCGAGCTTGGAGAGCTTGGCGAAGCCGCCGCAGATCGTCAGCCGGTCCACGGGGTGGCGGCGGACGTACTTCAGGACCGCGCCGGCGAAGTCGCCCATGTCGAGCAGGGCGTCCTCGGGCAGCGGGTACTCGGCGAGGACCGTCCGCTCCGACGTCGACCCCGTGCACCCGGCGACGTGCGTGCGGCCCGACGCCCGCGCCACGTCCACGCCCCGCCGGATGGAGTCGATCCACGCCGAGCAGGAGTACGGCACGACGATCCCGGTCGTGCCGAGGATGGACAGCCCGCCGAGGATGCCCAGCCGGGGGTTCCAGGTGGAGCGGGCGATCTCCTCGCCGTGGTCCACGGAGAGCGTGATCTCGACGTCCCCGGCGCCGCCGTGCCGGGCCGCCGTCTCGGCCACGTGGTCGCGCATCATCTCGCGGGGGACCGGGTTGACGGCGGGTTCCCCGACCGGCAGGGGCAGTCCTGGGCGGGTGACCGTGCCCACGCCGGGCCCCGCCCGGAACACCACCCCGGCCCCGGCCGGCAGCAGCCGCACCGTGGCCCGTACCAGCGCCCCGTGCGTGACGTCCGGATCGTCGCCGGCGTCCTTCACGATGCCGGCCATCGCGTACTCGGCCGTCAGCTCCTCGGCCGCCAGCGCGAACGCCGGCGTCTGCCCCTTCGGCAGCGTGATGGTCACCGGGTCGGGGAACCCGCCGGTCAGCAGAGCGGTGTAGGCGGCCGTGGTGGCCGCCGTCGCGCAGGCGCCGGTCGTCCAGCCGGGCCGCAGACCGGTGTGCTTGAGTTGGGCGCCGCGGCCGCCCTTCGGGCCGCCCGCGCCTGCCACGTCACTGCTCATCGGGGCTCTCCTTCCTGGATACCCCCGGCTTCAGCCGCGGGCGGGGGTACCTTCCGCTGGGGAGAACCGAAGCTCCTGCGGAGCAGGGCAGGAAGAGCCCGTTCGCTGCCAGGGCGGACCGACGTTCGCCGGCTACCCCACCCGGGGCTCACACGGGAGGTGATAGAATGTGAGGCATGGCGCAGCAGGTCAAGCGGGCTTTCAAGTACCGCTTCTACCCCACGGGCGAGCAGGCGGCCGAGCTGTCGCGCACGTTCGGCTGCGCCCGGCTCGTCTACAACAAGGCGCTGGAGGAACGCACTCGCGCGTGGTACGGCGAGCAGCGCCGTGTCTCCTACGTGCAGTCCTCCGCCGCGCTCACGGAGTGGAAGAAGACCGAGGAACTCGCCTTCCTGACCGAGGTGTCCTCCGTCCCGCTCCAGCAGGCGCTGCGCCATCTCCAGACGGCGTTCGCCCACTTCTTCGCCAAGCGGGCGAAGTACCCCCGGTTCAAGAGCCGGAAGAAGTCCCGGGCGTCGGCCGAGTACACCCGCAGCGCCTTCACGTGGCGCGACGGGCGACTGACCCTGGCGAAGATGGCGGAGCCCCTGGACGTCCGCTGGTCGCGTCCGCTCCCGCACGGCTCTGCGCCGACCACGGTGACGGTGTCCCGCGACGCTGCGGGACGCTGGTTCGTGTCGCTGCTGTGCGAGGACGTCGTCGCCGCGGCCCCCGCGACCACGGCGGCGGTCGGAGTCGACGCCGGGATCACGTCGCTGGTGACCCTGTCCACCGGGGAGAAGATCGCCAACCCCCGGCACGAGCGCCGCGACCGCGCCCGCCTGGCCCGCGCGCAGCGGGAGGTGTCGCGCAAGGCGAAGGGCTCGGCGAACCGGGACAAGGCCCGGCGCAAGGCTGCCAAGGTCCATGCGCGGATCGCCGACCGGCGCCGCGACTTCCTGCACAAGCTGTCGACTCGACTCGTCCGTGAGAACCAAACGGTCGTGATCGAGGACCTCACCGTCCGCAACCTGCTGAACAACGGCAGGCTCGCGCGCGCCGTCTCGGACGCGGCCTGGACGGACCTGCGCTCCATGCTGGAGTACAAGTGCGCCTGGTACGGGCGTGAACTCGTCGTGATCGACCGCTGGTTCCCCAGCTCGAAGCTGTGCGGGGCCTGCGGCACGGTCGCGGCGAGACTGCCGCTGAACGTCCGCGCGTGGACGTGCGAGCACTGCGGCGCCGTGCACGACCGCGACGTGAACGCGGCGCGCAACATCCTGGCCGCCGGGCTGGCGGCGTCTGCCTGTGGAGACGGTGTAAGACCTCAACGGGAGTCCTCCCGGACGGGGCGGTCGTCGGTGAAGCAGGAACCCCAGCGGGCGACCGCTGGAATCCCCCGCCTTCAGGCGGGGGAGGAAGTCAAGATCGGATCCGGACTCTCGTGCACGTACTGATTCTCGGCGGAACCACGGAGGCCCGCCGCCTCGCCGAGCTGCTGCACGGCACGCCCGGCCTGGAGCTGACCAGCTCCCTGGCCGGACGGGTGGCCAGTCCCCGGCTGCCGCCGGGCGAGGTCCGCGTCGGTGGCTTCGGCGGGACCGAAGGGCTGACGGCCTGGTTGCGCGAGCGGGCCGTCGACGCGCTCATCGACGCCACCCACCCCTTCGCCGGGACCATCAGCTTCCACGCGGCGCGGGCCGCCGCCACCGCCCATGTTCCCCTGCTCGCCCTGCGCCGCCCCGGCTGGGTCCCCGTGGAGGGCGACCGCTGGCACGAGGCGGACTCGCTGGAGCACGCGGCGCGGCTGCTGCCCGCGCTCGGCCGCCGTGTGTTCCTCACGACGGGACGGATGGGCCTGCCCGCGTTCGCCGCCCTGGACGGACCGTGGTTCCTCGTGCGGTCCGTCGACCCGCCCGAGGCCCCGCACCCGCCGCACTGCGAGATCGTGCTCGACCGCGGCCCCTTCAGCCTGGACGGGGAGCGTGAGCTGCTGCGCCGCCACCGCATCGACGTCGTGGTGACGAAGGACAGCGGAGGAGCGGCGACCGCGCCGAAGCTGACCGCGGCCCGTGAGGCCGGGCTGCCCGTGGTCGTGGTCCGGCGGCCGGCCGTCCCGGAGGGCGTGCCCGAGGTCGGGGTGCCCGAGCAGGCGGCCCGCTGGGTGGCGGAGCGCATCGCCGCCACCCGCCCCTGACATCCCGCCCTGCTCACGCCCCACCCCTGCCGTCCACGCGGGAGACGTGCTCGCGCAGGGTGGGCGCCGCGGCGCCGGTCGCCCGGCGCCGCCGCGCTCTCACGCCTCGGGGTACCGGCGAGGGGTCCAGACGATCTGCTCGCCGTCCCCCCGCCGCACGGCCCGGGTCTGCGAGGAGCCCACCAGCAGGATCGTCCGCATGTCGACCACGGCGGGGTCCAGATCGGCCAGCCGCACGATCCGCACCCGCTCCCCGGGGCCGCCGACGTCCCGCGCGACCACGACCGGGGTGTCCGGCGCCCGGTGCTCCAGCAGCAGCTCGCGTGCCTTGCCCACCTGCCAGGTGCGGCTGTGCGAGCCCGGGTTGTACAGGGCCAGCACCAGGTCCGCCGAGGCCGCCGCGCGCAGCCGCTCGGCGATCACCTCCCACGGCTTGAGCCGGTCGGAGAGGGAGATCGTGGCGTAGTCGTGGCCGAGCGGGGCGCCCGCTCGGGCGGCGGCCGCGTTGGCGGCGGTCACCCCCGGCAGCACCCGCACCGGCACGTCCGCGTACTCGGGCTGCGAGGCGACCTCCAGGACGGCGGTCGCCATCGCGAACACCCCGGGGTCGCCGCCGGAGACGACGGCCACCCGTCGTCCGCGCTCCGCCAGCTGCAGGGCGAACTCCGCGCGCTCGGACTCCAC
Source organism: Streptomyces sp. NPDC020597 (assembly GCF_044335095.1). NCBI lineage: Bacteria > Bacillati > Actinomycetota > Actinomycetes > Kitasatosporales > Streptomycetaceae > Streptomyces > Streptomyces sp. NPDC020597. The sequence goes on from NZ_JBIRUL010000010.1 coordinate 255,799, forward strand.
CCGGTTGTCGCTGCCGTGCCGCAGCTGCCCGGGCCGCGCGGGCACCCGGTCGAGGTACGTGGTGTAGCCGACCAGATCGTCGGCGGCGGCCAGCGCGGCCCGGGTCTCGGGAGTCAGCCACAACGGGCCCGCGGGCCCGGTGCCGACCACCACGACGTCTCCCCGGGGCCGCACGGGACGCTCGGCGTCGACCCGGCTGGGCAGCACGGCCACCGAGAAGTACGGCACCGACTCCGGGTCCACGTCCGCCAGTTCGCCGGTCCGCTCCCCGCTCATCGTGGCCCGCTCCACGTACCGCGCCTCGTCCAGCCGCCCCGCGGCCTCCAGCGCGCGCCGCACCTTGGGGAAGGTGCGGCCCAGCTTCATCACGACCGCCACGTCGGTGGCGGCGAGCCGCGCCGTCAGCTCCTCCTCGGGCAGCGTGCCGGGCAGGATCGTCAGCACCTCCTCGCCCTCGGCGAGCGGGGCGCCCAGCCGGGCGGCGGCGGCGGACACCGATGTGACACCGGGGACGACCTCGGTCTCGTAGCGGTCGGCGAGCCGCTTGTGCATGTGCATGTAGGAGCCGTAGAACAGCGGATCGCCCTCGGCGAGCACCGCGACCGTGCGCCCCGCGTCGAGATGCGCGGCGAGCCGGGCGGCCGCCTCGGCGTAGAACTCGTCCATGGCGCCCTGGTAGCCGCCCGGGTGGTCGGTGGTCTCCGTGGTGACCGGGTAGACCAGCCGCTCCTCGACGTGGTCGGCGCGCAGGTGCTTCGCCGCGATCGAGCGGGCGATGGACCGGCCGTGCCGGGCGCTGTGATAGGCGATCACGTCCGCCTCGCCGATCACCTCGACGGCCCGCACGGTCATCAGGGACGGGTCGCCCGGGCCGAGCCCGACGCCGTACAGCTTGCCCTTGCCGCTCATTCTTCCTCGCTCGCGATCGCGTTGAGCGCGGCGGCCGCGATGGCGCTGCCGCCACGGCGCCCGCGCACCACCAGGTACTCAAGGCCGAGCGTGCTCGCCGCCAGCGCGTCCTTGGACTCGGCCGCGCCGATGAACCCGACCGGCGCGCCGATCACGGCGGCGGGCCGAGGCGCGCCCTCCTCGATCATCTCCAGCAGCCGGAAGAGGGCGGTGGGCGCGTTGCCGACGGCGACCACCGAGCCCTCGAGCCGGTCCCGCCACAGCTCCAGCGCGGCGGCGGTGCGCGTGGTGCCCAGCCGCGCGGCCAGGTCCGGCACGCTCGGGTCGGACAGTGTGCACAGCACGTCGTTGGCGGCGGGCAGCCGCCGTCGGGTCACGCCGCTGGCCACCATCTGCACATCGGTGAAGACGGGCGCGCCGGCCCGCAGGGCCTCGCGGGCGCGGGCCACGACGGACGGCGTGTACGCCAGGTCCCGTACGAGGTCGACCATCCCGCAGGCGTGGATCATCCGGACCGCGACCTGGCTGACGTCGGCGGGCAGCCCTTCGAGGTCGGACTCCGCGCGGATGGTGGCGAAGGACCGGCGGTAGATGGCCGCACCGTCCTTCTCGTAGTCGTAGCTGCTCACGGTGTTCGTCTCGCTGCTCTCGATGGTGGTACGGCTCATGAGGTGATCGCCGCCAGGGCGGCGGCGAGGTGGTCGGGGTCGGTCATCGCTGCGGTGCGCGTCGGACGGCCCGACCGCACGGCCGTCAGCCGGTAGCCGCCGTCCGCGCAGGCGACCACGTCGATCCGGTCGCCGTGCGGGTGTCCGCAACGCCGTTCGCAGCCGGACCAGTACAGCGGGAGGGGGCAGGCGCCGGCCGCGTCGACAGTGTCGGCCGCGTCGGCCCGGACGTCGGCGTGGGATTTGCCACATCCGGGCCGCCCGACGCACGCGCCGACGCGCGGCCACGGCGACGCCGGATCGGTGACGAGTCCGGCGGCGGCGAGCCGTGCGAGCGACTCCGCCCGCCTGCGCGGGGTCAGGCCAGGCACCGGGACGACCACTCCGCGCCACGGGGTCAGCCGCAGCTCGGTTCCGGCGACCCGCGTCAACTCCCGCCACTGGCGGGCGGAGAGCCGCCCGAGGGGCACGTGCGCGGACAGGGCGTCGCCGACGACGCCGGGCGCGGGCCCCTGCGCGACCGGGACGGGCGCGACGTCCGTCAGGGACGCCCGGCCGATGCCTTCGGCGGCCAGGCGGTGGCGGACCCGCTCGGCCAGCACGCCCTCGGGCAGGGTGAGTTCGGCCACCCGCCAGACTCCGCCGCCGGACTCCCGTACGGCCTGCAGGAACGTCTCGGCCGCCAGCAGCGCGGCCCGTGGCGCGTCCCGCGCGGACACCCGCACCGCACCCGGATCGAGCACCGCGCCGCCGTCGCCCGCCGCCCGCAGCGTCACGTCGGCGCCGAGCCCGGCCACGTCCCCGCGCCCGTCGTCCAGGGCGAACAGGAACCGGCCCGACAACTCCCGCGCCGGCCCGCTCGCGCACAGTGCCGCGTCGAGCTCCGACAGCCAGGGCCGTACGTCGTGCAGGCCCTGTCCGTCGAGGCCGGACAGCGGCGAGGCGACGACGTTGCGCACTCGCTCGTGCCCGGGTGAGGGAAGCAGTCCCGCCGCGTCCAGCACGGCGGCGAGCTCCGCGCCGCAGCCGTCCGCGAGGCCCCGCACCTGCACGTTGCCGCGCGAGGTCAGATGGATCTCCCCGTCGCCCAGCCGCGCTGCCGCCTCGCCCAGCACCTCGGCCTGACGGACGCTCAGCACCCCGCCGGGCACCCGGATCCGGGCAAGTGCCCCGTCGTCCGCCGCATGCAGCCGCAACGCCCCGGGGCAGGCGTCACCGCGGTCCCGTGAGACCGCTGTGGCCTGGGATGTTGGACGGACGTCAGCCGAGGACATGGCGGCGAGCATACCCACGTCCACCTGGGAGGTATGCCTGTGCCCTCTTCCCCCGCCCCTTACTATGCTCTGCGGTGGATCATCCGGTCCGCCATCGCCACGACGGCGACAGGGGAGGAAGCCCGGTGCGAATCCGGCGCGGTCCCGCCACTGTGAACCCGGCCCTCCCAGGCCGGGCGAGCCAGGAACTCCCGCCGTCCGACACCGCCCGGGGCGCGGACACCCCGAGGAAGGCCGACGCCCCATGATCCTGCTGCTGTCGACGTCCGACACCGACCTGCTGAGCGCCCGCGCCGCCGCCGGCCCGGTCCCGTACCGCTTCGCCAACCCGGCCCGGCTCGTCCTCGACGACCTCCCCGCGCTCCTCGACGGCGCCGACCTCGTCGTCGTACGCCTCCTCGGCGGAGTGCGCGCCTGGCAGGACGGCCTCGACCTGCTGCTCGCCGACGGCCGCCCGGTCGTCGTCCTGACCGGTGAACAGGCCCCCGACGCCCAGCTGATGGCCGCCTCCACGGTTCCCGTCGGCATCGCCGCCGAGGCCCACGCCTATCTCGCCCACGGCGGCCCCGCCAACCTGGAGCAGCTCGCCCGTTTCCTCTCCGACACGGTCCTGCTCACCGGCCACGGCTTCGACTCCCCGGCGTCCGCCCCCACCTGGGGTCCGCTGGAGCGGCCGGCGCCGGCCGTCGCCCCCGAGGCCCCGACCGTCGCCGTGCTCTACTACCGGGCCCACCACATGAGCGGCAACACCGCCTTCGTGCACGCCCTGTGCGATGCCGTCGAGGCGTCCGGCGCCCGGGCGCTCCCGCTGTACGTCGCCTCCCTGCGCGCCCCCGAGCCGGAGCTGATCGAGGAACTGCGGGCCGCCGACGCCATCGTCACCACGGTGCTCGCCGCGGGCGGCACCCGCCCCGCCGACGCCTCGGCGGGCGGCGACGACGAGTCCTGGGACGCGGGCGCGCTGACCTCCCTGGACGTCCCGATCCTCCAGGCGCTGTGCCTGACCTCCTCGCGGAGCGACTGGGAGACGAGCGACGAGGGCGTCTCCCCGCTGGACGCGGCCGGCCAGATCGCCGTCCCGGAGTTCGACGGCCGGCTGATCACCGTGCCGTTCTCCTTCAAGGAGATCGACGCCGACGGCCTGCCCGCGTACGTCGCCGACCCCGAGCGGGCCGCCCGCGTCGCCGGCATCGCCGTACGCCACGCCCGGCTGCGCCACATCCCGTCCGGCGACAAGCGCCTCGCGCTGGTGCTCTCCGCCTATCCGACCAAGCACTCCCGCATCGGCAACGCGGTCGGCCTGGACACCCCCGCCAGCGCGGTCGCCCTGCTGCGCCGGCTGCGCGAGGAGGGCTACGACTTCGGGACGGACGCCGAGGTGCCGGGGCTGGCCTCCGGCGACGGCGACGAGCTGATCCGGGCGCTCATCGAGGCGGGCGGCCACGACCAGGACTGGCTCACCGAGGAGCAGCTGGCGCGCAACCCGGTGCGGATCCCGGCGGCCGACTACCGCCGCTGGTTCGCCGCCCTGCCCGAGGAGCTGCGTTCGGCCGTCGAGGAGCACTGGGGCCCGCCGCCCGGCGAGATGTTCGTCGACCGCAGCCGCAACCCGGAGGGCGACATCGTCCTCGCGGCCCTGCGCTTCGGGAACCTGCTGATCCTGATCCAGCCCCCGCGCGGCTTCGGCGAGAACCCGATCGCCATCTACCACGACCCGGACCTGCCGCCGTCGCACCACTACCTGGCCGCCTACCGCTGGATCGCCGCACGGACCGAGGACGGCGGCTTCGGCGCGGACGCGATGATCCACCTCGGCAAGCACGGCAACCTGGAGTGGCTGCCCGGCAAGAACGCCGGTCTGTCCGCCGCCTGCGGCCCCGACGCCGCCCTCGGCGACCTCCCCCTGATCTACCCCTTCCTGGTCAACGACCCGGGCGAGGGCACCCAGGCCAAGCGCCGCGCGCACGCCACCCTCGTCGACCACCTCGTCCCGCCGATGGCCCGCGCCGACTCCTACGGCGACATCGCGCGGCTGGAGCAACTCCTCGACGAGTACGCCCAGATCTCCTCCATGGACCCGGCGAAGCTGCCGGCGATCCGCGCACAGATCTGGACCCTCATCCAGGCCGCCAAGCTCGACCACGACCTCGGCCTCGCCGACCGCCCGGACGACGACGGCTTCGACGACTTCCTGCTGCACGTCGACGGCTGGCTCTGCGAGGTCAAGGACGCCCAGATCCGCGACGGCCTGCACGTCCTCGGCAACCCGCCGGCCGGCGCCGACCGCGTCAACCTCGTCCTCGCGATCCTGCGCGCCCGCCAGATCTGGGGCGGCGCGACGGCCCTGCCCGGTCTGCGCGAGGCGCTCGGCCTCGACGAGTCCGCCGCGACCCGTGTCGCCGCCGACGAGGCGGAGGCCAAGGCCCGCGCCCTGGTCGAGCGGATGGAGGAGCTGGGCTGGGACCCGGACTCCGTGCCCGGCGAGCACGGCGAACAGGTCGCGGCCGTCCTGGAGTTCGCCGCCCGAGAGGTCGTCCCGCGACTGAGCGCGACCACCGCCGAACTCCACCACGTCGTCCACGCCCTGAACGGCGGCTTCGTCCCGGCCGGCCCGTCGGGCTCCCCGCTGCGGGGCCTGGTCAACGTCCTGCCGACCGGCCGCAACTTCTACTCGGTCGACCCCAAGGCCGTCCCCTCCCGCCTCGCCTGGGAGACCGGCCAGGCCCTCGCCGACTCGCTCCTGGAGCGCTACCGCACCGACAACGGCGAGTGGCCCACCTCCGTCGGCCTCTCGCTGTGGGGCACCAGCGCCATGCGCACGGCCGGCGACGACGTGGCCGAGGCCCTCGCACTGCTCGGCGTCCGCCCCGTCTGGGACGACGCCTCGCGCCGGGTGACCGGCGTGGAGGCCGTCCCGTACGAGGAGCTGGGCCGCCCGCGCATCGACGTCACCCTGCGCATCTCGGGCTTCTTCCGGGACGCCTTCCCGCACACGATCGCCCTGCTGGACGACGCCGTCCGTCTCGCGGCCTCGCTCGACGAGCCCGCCGAGGTCAACCACGTGCGCGCGCACGTCAGCGCCGACCTGGCGGCGCACGGGGACGAACGCCGGGCCACCACCCGCATCTTCGGCTCCCGTCCGGGCACCTACGGCGCCGGTCTGCTCCAGCTCATCGACTCCCGCGACTGGCGCACCGACGCCGACCTCGCCGAGGTCTACACGGTGTGGGGCGGCTACGCCTACGGCCGCGAGCTGGACGGCCGTCCGGCCCGCGAGGAGATGGAGACGGCCTACCGGCGGATCGCGGTCGCCGCGAAGAACACCGACACCCGCGAACACGACATCGCCGACTCCGACGACTACTTCCAGTACCACGGCGGCATGGTCGCCACCGTCCGAGCCCTGCGCGGCACCGCCCCGGAGGCGTACATCGGCGACTCGACCCGCCCCGAGACGGTCCGCACCCGCACCCTCGTCGAGGAGACCTCCCGCGTCTTCCGCGCCCGCGTCGTCAACCCCAAGTGGATCGAGGCGATGCGGCGGCACGGCTACAAGGGCGCCTTCGAACTCGCCGCCACCGTGGACTACCTGTTCGGCTACGACGCCACCACCGGCGTGGTCGCCGACTGGATGTACGACAAGCTCACCGAGACCTACGTCCTGGACCCGGCGAACCGCGAGTTCCTCCAGCAGGCCAACCCGTGGGCGCTGCACGGCATCGCCGAGCGGCTGCTGGAGGCCCAGTCGCGCGGGATGTGGGAGAAGCCCGATCCGGCGGTGCTGGAGCAGCTGCGTCAGGTGTACCTGGAGACGGAGGGCGACCTCGAGGGCGAGGACTGACCGACCGGCGCATCGCCGCCGGACTCATTGCCGCGGCGCCCGCCGCACGGTCAGGACGGCGACGTCGTCGTGTCGGCGGCCGTCCGCCGCGAAGCCGCGGGCGTCCTCGTGCAGGGCTCCGGGCAGTTCGGTGGGGGAGCGGTCCAGGTGTTTCATCAGGCGCTCGTCGAGCGGATAGAACGTGCCGTCGGCGGCACGGGTCTCGGTGAGTCCGTCGGTGGTCAGCACCAGCGTGGCGCCGGCCGGGAACGCGAACCAGTCCACGGTCGTGGGCTCGGCGGCCAGCTCGGCGAGGCCCAGCGGCACGCCCGGGTCCACCGCCGCCGTGGTGACCGCGCCCTCGTGCACCAGACGCGGGGGTATGTGGCCGCAGTTGACGATCTGTGCCTCGTCGTCCGCGTCGACGCAGACGATGAGGGCGGTCACGAACCGTTCGTCGTCGCCGGTCTGTTCGGCGTAGGAGTTGTGCCGGACGACCGAGGCGTCCAGGGCGTCGACGAGTGCGGTGAGCGTGGGTTCCCGGTAGGCCGCTTCCCGGAAGGCGCCGATGACGGCGAACGCGGCGCCCACCGCGGCCAGGCCCTTGCCCTGGACGTCCCCGATCAGCACCCGCGTGCCCCATGGCGAGTCGACCACGTCGTAGATGTCACCGCCGACGAGCCGGTCCTCCTGCACGGGCTCGTAGACGCCGTTGACGAGGACGTCGTCGGTGAGCAGGGGGAGGGGATGCAGGATGTGCCGCTGCATGGCGGCGGCCGTCGAGCGCAGGCGCAGCATCTCCCGCTCACGCGCGATGCGCCGGTGGCAGGCGTACACGGAGACGACCCCGAGGACCAGGGTGAGCAGCACCAGCAGACTGCGGTCCAGCCACCTGGCCCCGTCGCCGGCCCGCAGGAACAGGGTGAGGGAGACGAACAGGGTGGTCCACGCGGCGACGAACCTGGTCTGCTGCACGGTGCACAGCGCCGACGCCGTCCCCGGCAGGAAGACCAGGAGCCCGAGCAGCCACACCTCGGACCCGGACAGCACGCCCAGCACCTCGACCAGCACCGTCACGGTGAGCACGCCGACGACCGTCTCGGCGTTGCCCGGGGGCTCGATGGCGTCGAGGGCGCCGGCAGGTCTCTTGCGACGGATACCGATCATGGGGGCTCCCGGGCGCGTGGCGATCCTCTCCACCTTAGACAGACCGGCGGCGCCCGCGGCGGCCGACCCGGAGGGCCGGGGGCACGGGGGCAGGGGGCAGGGTGACGGCGGCCGGCCGCGGAGGACGTCGGCGACCGGGCGGCCGACCGCCGCGCTCGGCCGGCGATCCGCAGCAGGAGCCTCCGGGGCGACGTGCCGCCGTCCGGCGGCTCGTGGAGGCGACGCCGGGGACCGGCCGGCTCGCCGTCGGGCCCGGCCGGCTGCCGGGCGGTGAACGCCCGAGGGGGCGCTGCCGTACCCCTCGACGTGTGCCCGTCGACCTGTGCCGGTAGGCGGGCGCGCACGGAACAACGCCGCCACGCAGATACGGAGTCGCACGTGCCTCAGCAGCCCCCGGCCCGCCTCCCGCGCGCCGCCGCCCTGTCCTGCGGCCTGACCCTGCTCCTGTTCGCCACCGCGTGCGGCGGCGGAGCGGACGGCGCCGCCGGGAAGGACGAGCCGACGCCGACCACGGTGACCGCCGCGGCGGCGGCCGGGGTCGTGGCGCCGGCGAAGGTCGAGGTCATCGCGGGACTGACCGGCTGCAAGGCGACCATCCGCATCGAGGCGGAGGAACTGCGTCAGGGGGTCTGTCGCTCCGAGGGGGCCGACTACCTCATCACCACGTTCCCCGAGGAGCGGCACAAGGAGACCTGGCTCGACGCCGCGGCGATCTACGGCGGGCGATACCTGGTCGGCTCCCGTTGGGTGGTCAGTGCGCAGCCCGAGGCGCTGACCCGGTTCCAGCCCAAACTCGGCGGGGAGATACGGCAGTTGGGCGCGGCCGGACCGTCCGTCGCGCCGAGCGCCTCCTGACGCGTGGGTCCCGTGCGGGCTACGGGCGCGGCCAGGGGCGTCCGCCGATGGCCTCGATGCCGTTGTTGAAGCGCCGCAGGTAACCCGCGAAGGCGGCGACGTCGTCGTCGGACCAGTCGTGCATCACCTGGTCCAGGATCTGGACGATCCCTTCCCGCTCCGCGTCGAGCAGGCGCAGTCCCTCGTCCGTGAGCCGGAACTTGCGGGCCATCCCGCCCTCCGGATCGGGGATGCGCTCGATCAGCCGCGCGCGGACCGCAGCCGCCGTCTGCCGGTTGAGGGTGGACACGTCCAGGCCGAAGGCGTCGCTGAGCTCGCCGATCGACATGGGTCCCTGCACCCGGATCCGGCTCAACAGGACGTAGGCGCTGCGCTCCAGGACGCTGTTCTTGCGGCGGCCGCCCCGCTGGTTCAGGAGCGTGTGACGGCTCAGCAGCATCTGCTCGTACTCGACCTCGTGGGCGGGCGTCTCCATGCCCCCATCCTGACATATCGATGTGTATGTGCCACATCACGTGGCCGATGCATGCTGTATGTATGGTGCACATCGCATGTACGATGCACATCGTCGCGCACCCCTTCCCGAGGAGTCCTCATGGGCGCCCCCGCCCCTCAGTCCACGGCCCGCCCCGGCGCCGTGATCGCCACGCTGGCCTTCGCCGGCACCACGGCGGCGATCATGCAGACGCTGGTCACGCCCCTGATCGCCGAACTGCCGCAGATCCTGCACACCTCGTCCTCGAACGCGGCCTGGGTGATCACGGTCACGCTGCTGGTGGCGGCCGTGTGCGTGCCCGTCGTCGGCCGCCTCGGCGACCTCGTGGGCAAACGCCGGATGCTGCTGGCCTGCTCGGCGCCGCTCATCGTCGGCTCCGTGGTCTGCGCGTTCGCCTCCGACGTGGTGACGATGATCGTGGGCCGCGGTCTGCAGGGCATGGGCATGGGCATGGTGCCCCTGGGCATCGCGCTGCTGCGGGACGTCGTGCCCGCCGAGAGGCTCAGCGGCTCCATCGCTCTGGTCAGCGCCTCCATGGGCATCGGCGGCGCGATCGGCCTGCCGCTGGCCGCCGCGGTCGCCCAGTACGCGAACTGGCGTGTGCTCTTCTGGGGCTCCGCCGCACTGGCCGCCGTCGTCGCCGTCCTGATCTACACGCTCGTCCCGGACGTCCCGGCCGGCGCCGCTGGCCGGCGCTTCGACCTGCCCGGCGCGATCGGCCTCGGCATCGGCCTGGTCTGCCTGCTGCTCGGCGTCTCCAAGGGCGCCGACTGGGGATGGGCCTCCGGCACCACGCTCGCTCTGTTCGCCGCCGCCGTCGTGGCGCTGGCCGGCTGGGGTCGGTGGGAGGTGCGCACGACCGACCCGCTGATCGACCTGCGCACCACGGCACGCCCCCGGGTGCTGCTCACCAACCTCGCCTCCGTCTTCATCGGCTTCGGCATGTACGCGAGCATGCTCGTCATGCCGCAGCTGCTCCAGTTCCCGGAGGCCACCGGCTACGGCCTCGGCCGGTCGATGCTCGAGGCGGGTCTGTGGATGGCGCCCGGCGGCCTGACGATGATGCTGGTCTCCCCGCTCGGCGGGAAGCTCACCAACGCCCGCGGGCCGAAGGCCACGCTGGTCTGCGGCGCCCTGGTGCTGGCGGCCGGCTACTTCGTCTCGCCGGCGCTGATGGGATCCGCCTGGGGCGTCATGGTGGTCACGCTCGTCACCAGCGGCGGCGTGGGCCTCGCGTACGGGGCGATGCCCGCCCTGATCATGAGCTCGGTCCCGCAGACCGAGACCGCCGCCGCCAACGGATTCAACACCCTGATGCGCTCGCTCGGCACCTCGATCGGTTCCGCCGTCATCGGTGTGATCCTCTCCCAGATGACCACCACCAGGGGCGGTCACACCTTCGCCTCCGAGGACGGTTTCCGCACCGCGCTCCTCGTCGGCGGCGGCCTCGCGCTGGTCTCCGCGGCCATCGCGGCCGTCATCCCCGCCGAGCGTCCCGCCGCCGCGGACGAGGACGTGGCCGACCCGGCGGGCGAGCCCGAGCAGGCCAAGGTCTGAGCGGACCGGGGTGCGGGACGTCGGGGGCCGTGGGACGTCCGGATCGTGGGACGTCCGGATCGGGGGACGTCCGGGGTGCGGGACGTCCCGACCGCGGGACGTGCGGGGCGCGGGGCGGACGGGCGACCGCGTAGGTCGGCCCCGCCCCACCCCGCCCGCGTCCCTACGGCCGGGTCAGCCTTCGCGTCGTCAGCGCCAGGTGCAGTCGCAGCCGGCCCTGCGGGGTGCGCACCGGCCAGCCCAGCAGGTGTTCGGCGTGCAGCAGCCTGCTCTGGAGCGTGGAATGGTGAACGTGGGCCTCCGTCGCGGCCGCCCGCAGGCTCGCCGTCGCCGTGACGGCGTACAGCGTGCTCAGCAGCCAGGGCGCGTCCGCGGCGGCCGTGTCCAGCGCCCTTACGTCCGGCGGCGGTTCGGCGCCCGGAGCGATGAGGTCGGCCAGCAGCGCGATCCCGCCCAGCTCCTCGGCGTACACCACCCTGGGCCCGGGATCCAGGGCTCCCCCTTCCGCGGTGAACCGCAGCGCGGTCCTGGCGGCCTCCCACGACCCCGGAAGCTCCAGCACGGACACGGCCGGGCCGACACCGGTGCGGACGGCGGCCGGCTCGGCGCCGCCGGGTGCGGCGGAGGCGGGGACCACCCTGGGCCGGCCCGCCGCGGTGGCGAGCGCGCGGGCCGGCGTGCGCAGGTCGAGGCCGAGACCGCGGGCGGCGTGCAGCCGGGCCGATTCGGCGGCGCCGGCGTCCACCAGCGTCTCGACGAGGGCGGGATCGTCCAGCGGGACCCGGCCGCGGGTGCGGTCCAGGACGAGCCGGGCCGCACTCGCGGCCCGCTCCAGGATCACGGCGTCGACCACGCTCGGCCTCGCGTCGGCGCGTTCCAGCCAGAACGCGGGCGCGCCGTCCGGGGTCAGCGCGGCGGACGGCCAGGCGGGGTCCGGCGGCGGGCCGGAGTCCCGCCGGACGCCGTCGGCCTCGATCCGGATCCGCACCCCCCGGTCGGCGTCGACGAGCCGCGCCGGCACCCCCGCGAGCACCGCGGCCCCGCGCACCAGCGCCTCGACCCCGGCGCGGCCCTCCGTCAGCCGGTCGAAGTAGGCGATGACGCGCACGGCGGCGCCGGCGTCCGGGTCCAGCGCCGTCAGGCGCCCCGCCAGCTCTTTCATGCGCTCATCATGCGCCACGCGCCCCTCGCCGACGAGAGCCGGAGCCGTGCCACGGTTACTCGGCGAGCAGTCTGCGCAGCCAGTCCAGCTGGGCCGCCCGGGCCGACTTCGACAGCGTGGCCTGCGGCGCGAAACCGTCGAACCCGTGGAAGCCGCCCGGCCACACATGCAGTTCGGCGACACCGCCGACCTGCCAGATCCGGGACGCGTAGTCGACGACCTCGTCCCGGAAGGTCTCGGCGGAGCCCACGTCAAGGAAGGCGGGCGGCAGCCCGGACAGGTCCTCGGCGCGGGCGGGCGCCGCGTACGGCGACACGTCCGGGCCGCCGCGTGCCGCTCCGAGCAGCGCCGTCCAGCCGGTGTCGTTGGCGGTGCGGTCCCATATGCCGAGGCCCGCCATCTGGTGGGAGGAGGCGGTGTCGTTGCGGTCGTCCAGCATCGGACACATCAGCAGCTGGCCGACGGGCCGCGGACCGCCCCGGTCGCGCAGCAGCAGGGCGAGCGCCGCGGTCAGCCCGCCGCCCGCGCTGGCGCCGGCGATCACGATGCGGTCCGGGTCCGCGCCGAGCTCCTCGGCGTGCTCCGCCGTCCACAGCAGCCCGGCGTACACGTCCTCCACGGGCGCCGGGTGCGGGTGCTCGGGCGCGAGACGGTACTCCACCGACACGACGACCAGGTCCAGCGCCCGCGCCCAGTCCAGTGCCACGTCCACCCCGGACCGGTTGTCGCCGAGGACCATGCCGCCGCCGTGCACGTGGTAGACGACGGGACGCGGACGGTCGGGAGCCGGCGAGGCGGGGCGGCAGATCAGCAGGGAGATCTCCGGGGAGGCCTCGGGCCCCGGCACGGTGCGGTTCTCGACCGTGAAGGCGCCGCCCGCCGTCAGGTCCAGCTGGGACAGCATCGCCGCGGCCGGGCCCTGACGGGCGGCCTCGATGTCCTCCATGGCCAGGCCGGGCTGGATGAAGTCCTTGATCAGTTCCAGGGCGGCGGCGAGTTCGGGGTCGAACGGCGGCGGGACGGATGTCATGGCGTCTCCTCGGCGGGGCGGCTCGTGCGGCCATGATCCGTGCACGGGCGCCGCCACGGAGCACCGCCGTTCGGCGGAAGCTCCCCGCCGTTCGGCGGGCGCGTCCGGGTGCACACCGCACCTTGCCAGGACATGACCTTCTGTTCATCTGAGAGGGGTGGAAACTCGGCGGTTTGTGCGACAACGATTTTCACCCCCACATCTGCGCCAGGAGTACCCCTGTGAACGTCTCGCCCTCCGTCTGGCTGCTGACCGTCGCGGCGCTGTGCGCGCTGGTCGCCGCCGACTTCTTCATCGGCCGCAAACCGCACGACGTCTCCGTCAAGGAGGCCGGGACCTGGACCGTCGTCTGGGTCGTGCTGGCCTGTCTGTTCGGTGTCGGCGTGTTCGTCTTCGGCGGCGGCAGACCGACGGGGGAGTTCTTCGCCGGGTACATCACCGAGAAGTCGCTGAGCGTGGACAACCTCTTCGTGTTCGTCCTGATCATGGGCAAGTTCGCGGTGCCCTCGCAGTACCAGCAGCGGGTCCTCATGGTGGGCGTGCTGGTCGCCCTCGTGCTGCGCGCGCTGTTCATCGCGGCCGGCGCGGCGATCATCTCGACGTTCTCCTGGGTCTTCTACCTGTTCGGCGCGTTCCTGATCTGGACGGCGTGGAAGCTGATCCAGGACGCCCGGAAGGGCGCGCACGAGTCGGAGTTCGAGGAGAACAAGCTGCTCAAGGCCGTGGAGAGGCGTTTCGGCGTGGCGGACCGCTACCACGGCACCAAGTTGTGGATCGAGCAGAACGGCAAGCGGGTCATGACCCCGATGCTGGTCGTGATGCTGGCGATCGGCTCCACGGACGTGCTCTTCGCCCTCGACTCCATCCCCGCGATCTACGGCCTGACCGAGGACCCGTACATCGTCTTCACCGCCAACGCCTTCGCCCTGATGGGGCTGCGCCAGCTGTACTTCCTCATCGGCGGTCTGCTGAAGAAACTGGTCCACCTCAGCTACGGCCTGTCGATCATCCTCGGCTTCATCGGCGTCAAGCTGCTGCTGCACGCCCTGCACGAGTCCGGGGTCCACGTGCCCGAGATCGGCATCCCGTTCTCCCTGGGCTTCATCGTGCTCGTCCTCGCCGCGACGACGTTCACCAGCCTGCGGGCGGCCCGGCGTCAGGAGGAGGCCGCACCGGACGCGTCCGCGGTGTGACGGATCCGCGGCGCGGCCTCCGCGAGGCGGCCCCCGCCGGGCAGGACCGCCGGGAACCGTCACACCGGTCGGGTCCTAGGCGGGGGGCGCGGCGGCCGCCCGCATCAGGACGCAGTCGAACTCGATCACGCGCCCGGTCGTCGCCTCGCGCGTCACCGGGTACATGCCGGTGATGCCGAACCCGGCCGCCTCGTAACGCGCGAGGGCCTCGCCCATCCCCGGGCTGCCCTCGTACAGCTTCAGCAGGGCCACCTCGGACTGCATCCCGACGAACTCCGCGATGCGTTCCCCGGCCCCGCCGAACACCTCGAGGTCATAGCCCTGGGTGTCCATCTTCAGGTAGGGGCGCGGGTCGTCGAGGCCGGCCAGCGCCTCGTCCATGACGTCGTCCAGCCGGCGGACGCGGATCTCCTCCGTGTCGTCCTTCGCGAAGCGGCTGTAGCGGCCCTTGCCGTACTCGCTCGCGGACAGCAGGGAGTTCATGGTCTTCCAGCCGGTGTGGATCCGCGCGGTCGTCTCCTCGCGGCCCAGTCCGCACCGGTGCACCTGCCACTGCGGGTCGTGTTCGGCCGCCTTCGCCAGCCGGGCGAACGTCGCCGACGTGGGCTCGAACGACACGATCCGCCCCGTGTAACCGGCCTTGCGCAGGCCCTTGGCGTACTGGCCGGTGTTGGCGCCGACGTCGAACACGCAGTTCACGCCGTAGAGCTCGAGCATCGCGGCCACATGCTGTGTGCAGAGGTACGCGGCGGCGGCCAGCTGCGTCGCGCGCTCGTCCCGGCGGGCGGAGGGGTCCATGAGAAGCACGGCGCCGGTGTCGCCCAGCCGCACGGCCACGTCCTCGGCGGCCTCGGCGGCCTCGGAACGTGCCGCGTCGCCCGTCGGCCGCAGGAGCCAGGTGTCCTTGCCGGCGCCGGTCACCCGGTACGGGCCGCCGCGTCGGGAGACCACCGCCTTCCCCGGCCCGAGGTCGGTCACCTGCACGCCGATGTGCGGCATCAGATCGAGCAGTCGTCGATAAAGGGTGCTCATCTCCCCAGCCCTATCAGACGGGACGGCCCGCGGTCTGCGGCTTGACCGACATTCGCCGCTCCTCTCACCCGACCCGGATCCGACCCGGGCCCGACCCGGATCCGACCCGGGCTCGACCAGGATCCGACCCGGGCTCGACCCGGACCCGGCCTGGACCCGACCCGGACCCGGCCGGGAAGCGTGCGCACGCCGAAGGGGCCCGGAACGGATTCCGGACCCCTGTGGTGTGCTGCCGGCTCGCCGGCCGCTCCCGTGCCGGCGTGCCGCCGGTCGGGCTGCCGTCGCTCGGCGCCGGTCGGCACCGTGCCGTCGGGCGTCAGGCGGCGGCGGCCTCGCCGGCGTGGCCGTGCAGACGGGCGACGACCTCGGTCAGCTGGGCGGCGACCTCGGCGTCGTCGACCGGGTGGGTCTCGGCGAAGCGGGTCAGCGAGCCCGGGATGGAGAGCTTGAGGTCCTCGATGACCTTGCCGCCGGCGATGCCCACGGCCTTGCGGGCCTCGTCCTGCGCCCACACGCCGCCGAACTGGCCGAACGCGGTGCCGACCACGGCGACCGGCTTGCCGCCGAAGGCGCCGGCGCCGTAGGGACGCGACAGCCAGTCGATGGCGTTCTTCAGGACGGCCGGGATGGTGCCGTTGTACTCGGGGGAGAAGAGCAGGAACGCGTCGGCGGCCAGGGCGGCCTCGCGCAGCCGGGCGGCGGCGGCCGGGACGCTGCCTTCGACGTCGAGGTCCTCGTTGTAGAACGGGATCTCGGCCAGGCCCTCGAACAGGTCGACCTCGGCGCCCTCGGGAGCGACCTTGACGGCCGCCTCGGCGAGCTGGCGGTTGGTCGAGCCGGCGCGAAGGCTGCCGACGAGCGCGAGGATGCGGACAGACATGGGTACTCCCAGAGGCTGAAACACTGCGGCAATAATCCGGACCGGGGTCCGTTTATGTTTCTAGCACCCTAACCGGACCGCGGTCCAGTTTCATTCCCGATGCTTTACGCTGACGTCATGTCCGCCGTACTGCCCCCCTGCCCCGAGCCCTCGGAGAGCGCCGCCGAGCCGGAGCTGCTGCAACTCGGTCCGGCGGGCGACGAGCCGTGTCTGCGCGCCGACGCGGCCCGCAACCGGGCCAGGCTGCTGGACGCCGCCGCCCGTCTGATCGCCGAGCACGGCGCGGCCGGGGTCACGATGGAGGCGGTGGCGAGCGCGGCGCACGTCGGCAAGGGGACCGTCTTCCGCCGCTTCGGCGACCGCACGGGTCTGCTGAACGCCCTGCTGGACCACTCGGAGAAGCAGTTCCAGGCGGCCTTTCTGAGCGGCGCCCCGCCGCTGGGGCCGGGCGCGCCGCCGGTGGAGCGGCTGCGGGCGTTCGGTCTGGCGCTCCTCGCCCGTTCCGTCGACCAGCTGGATCTGCAGCTCGCGGCGGAGCCGGGGCCGGACCGCCGGCACTCGGTCCCGGTGCGCCGGGTGCATCACCATCACCTGGCGGTGCTGCTGCGGCAGGCGCTGCCCGACGCGGACGGCGAACTCCTCGCGCACACGCTGATGGGGTACCTCAACCCCGTCCTCGTCCACCATCTCACCCGGCAGTGCGGCATGCCGCCGGAGCGTCTGGAGGCGGGCTGGAACGACCTGGTCGACCGGGTCACGGGGGAGCCCCGCCGAGCGCACGCCGGGTGACGTGCCCCGGCGCGCCGTGACGCGACGCCCCGCGGCCCTTCGCGGACTCGCCGTGAGCATGATCGCTGACGGATCATCGGATTCGGCGTCCCCCGCCCGGGACCCGGCGCACGGCTTCTGCCAAGATGCGGTACGTCATGGTGCAGATACCGAACACGCCCGCGCCGACGATGTCGCCGGCGCCCCGCCCCGTGCCCACGAGCGCAGACGTGGCCCGCCTGGCCGGCGTCTCGCGCGCGACCGTCTCCTACGTCCTGAACAACACCAACGCCGTACGCATCAGCGAGCCCACCCGCCGCCGGGTCCGCGAGGCCGCGAAGGAACTCGGGTACGTGCCGCACGCGGCCGCCCGCACGCTGCGCGCCGGGCACAGCCGGATGGTTCTGATGCCCACCCTGCCGGTGCCGGCGGGGCCGCTCTACAGCCGGTTCGTGCACGACTTCCAGGGTGCGATGAGCCGCCTCGACTACACGGTCGTCCAGTACGGCGCGAGCGGCCTGAGCGGTGACGACGCCGCCCGCGCGTGGGCCGAGCTGAGACCCGTCGCCGTGCTGGTGCCCGGCACCGGCATCGGACCCGAAGGGGTGGCGATCCTCAAGCGGTCCGGCGCCCGGGCCGTGGTGACCCTCAGCCCCGGCGCCGTCGAGGGCGCCCACGCGATGCTCCTGGACCAGGCCGAGGTCGGCCGGGGCGCCGCCGGGCACCTGTACGCCCGCGGACGCCGCCGGATCGGGGTGGTGGTCCCCGAGGAGCGCGGCATGGAGATGTTCTCCGCGCCCCGGCTCACCGGCGCCCGCGAGGCCCTTCAGGGCGTGGACGCCACCGTCACCGAGCTGCCGCTCGCCTACGCGGAGGAGGACGCGAACGCCCTCGCCGCGCGCTGGCGCGGCCTCGGCCTCGACGCCGTGTTCGCCTACAACGACGAGTACGCCATGCTGCTGCTGCGTGCCCTGCGCGACGCCGGCCTGCGCGTTCCCGAGGACGTGGCGGTCATCGGAGCCGACGACCTGCTGCTCGGCCGGCTGCTGCGGCCCAGGCTCAGCACCGTGCGGATCGCGCTGCCCTCCGGCCGTGACCTCGCCTCACTGGTGGACCGCGCGGTCCGCAACCCCGCGGCCGCTCCCGAGTCGCACGCGTTGTTCTCGGTCACCGTGGTGCAGCGCGACTCCAGCTGAACTACCGTCCAGGTGGAGGCATGCCATGCGCACCACGGTCGGCATCATCGGCGGCGGCCCCGCGGGGCTGCTGCTGGCCCGTCTGCTGCACCGGGCGGGAATCGCCTGTGTCGTGCTGGAGAGCAGGACGCGCGCCCACGCGGAGGGGCGCCAGCGCGCCGGAATGCTGGAGCAGGGCACGGTCGACGCGCTGCGCGCGGCCGGAGCCGCCGACCGGCTCGACGTCGAGGGCCTGGTGCACCACGGGATCGAGCTGCGCTTCGACGGCGAACGCCATCGCCTCGACTTCCCCGCCCTCACCGGTGGCCGCACGGTCACGATCTACGCCCAGACGGAGATCGTGAAGGATCTCATCGCTCTCCAACTGGCCGACGGACCACCCCTGTTGTTCGAGGCGGAGGCGCTCGCCGTCGAGCATCCGCAGAGCGGGGCGCCGGTCGTGCGGTTCCGGCACGAAGGCCTGGAACGCACCCTGCACTGCGCGTGGGTGGCGGGCTGCGACGGTTCGCACGGTGTCGCCCGGAACGCCTTTCCGGCGGCCGCGGGCCGCGCGTACGCCCACGACTACCCGTACTCCTGGCTCGGCGTCACCGCCGAAGTGCCGCCCTCCTGCCATGAGTTGATCTACGCGCGCCACGCACGCGGCTTCGCCCTGCACAGCATGCGCTCGCCGCGGGTCTCCCGGCTCTATCTCCAGGTCCCCCGCGGCACGAGCGTGCGGGACTGGCCCGACGAGCGCATCTGGGACGAACTCGCCGCGCGGTTCGCCGTCGACGCCGACTGGACGCTGTGTCCCGGCCCGATCACCGCCAGGTCCGTGACGGACATGCGCAGTCTCGTCCGCGAACCGATGCGGCACGGCCGGCTGGTGCTCGCCGGGGACGCCGCCCACATCGTCCCGCCCACCGGCGCCAAGGGACTCAACCTCGCCGTCTCCGACGTCCGGATCCTGGCCAGGGCCTTCGTCGAACTGCACGCCCAGGGGTCCACACGACTCCTGGACGGGTACTCGGACCTGTGCCTGCGCCGTGTGTGGCAGGCCACCCGATTCTCCTACGACATGACTAGGATGTTGCACGCTCAACCAGATGGGGATGCGTTCGACCACCGGATGCAGCTCGCCCGGCTGCGCCGGATCACCGCATCCCGCCACGCGGCCGCCGAACTGGCGGCGAACTACACGGGACTTCCGCTCTCCCCGTGAGAGCGACGAAGCCCGCGGGTCACCGATCGGAGAGCCCCCATGCCGTTGCTCGACCCCACCAACTGGCAGCCCCGCACCTTGTCGGGTCCCCGGTACACCGTCACCGAGCCCGCCACCGGCGAGCAGCTGGGCACCGTCGTCCTGGCGGCGGGCGCGGACGTCGCGCCGGCCGCGGAGGCGGCCCGCGCCGCGCAGACCGAGTGGGCCCGCGTCCCGCACTTCGTCCGCGCCGGAGTGCTCCGCCGGGCGGGCGACCTCTTCGCCGCGCACGCCGACGAGCTGCGCGAGTGGATCGTCCGTGAGTCGGGCTCCATCGCGGGCAAGGCCGACTTCGAACTGCACGTCGCGGCCCAGGAGTGCTACGAGGCAGCCGCCCTCGCCTCCCGCCCGGCCGGCCAGGTCCTGCCCAGCGAGGCGCCCCGGCTGTCGTACACCCGGCGGGTCCCCGTCGGCGTCGTGGGCGTGATCTCCCCCTTCAACGCCCCGCTGATCCTGTCGATCCGCTCCGTCGCGCCCGCCCTCGCGCTCGGCAACGCCGTCGTCCTCAAGCCGGACCCGCGCACCGCCGTCTGCGGCGGGCTGGCGCTCGCCGCGGTGTTCGCGGAGGCGGGCCTGCCCGAGGGCCTGCTGCACATCCTCCCGGGCGGCGCGGAGACCGGCGAGGCCCTGGTCGCCGACCCGCGCGTGCCGGTGATCTCGTTCACCGGCTCCACTGCGGCCGGCCGGGCCGTGGGCGAGGCGGCCGGACGCCACCTCAAGCGCGCGCACCTCGAGCTCGGCGGCAACTCCGCCCTGATCGTGCTGGAGGACGCAGACCTCGACGCGGTGATCTCCACGGCGGCCTGGGGCTCGTTCTTCCACCAGGGCCAGATCTGCATGACCACCGGCCGTCACCTGGTGCACGCCTCCCTCTACGAGGAGTACGTGGAACGTCTCGCGGCGAAGGCGGACGCGCTCGCCGTCGGCGACCCGCACCGCGCGCAGGTGCACCTCGGCCCGCTCATCGACGACGGCCAACTCGCCAAGGTGCACGGCCTGGTGGAGGCCAGCACGGCAGCCGGGGCGAAGCTCGCCGCGGGCGGCACGCACCAGGACCGCTTCTACCGGCCGACCGTCCTCGCGGGCGTCGGCGACGACACCCCCGCCTACGCGGAGGAGGTCTTCGGCCCGGTGGCCCCCGTGCGCCCCTTCAGCACGCCGGACGAGGCGGCGGCACTGGCCGCGCGCAGCTCCTACGGGCTCTCGCTCGGCATCGTCACCCGTGACGCCGCCCGCGGCCTCGACCTGGCCGAGCGCGTTCCGACCGGCATCGTGCACATCAACGACCAGACCGTGAACGACGAGGCCGTGGCGCCCTTCGGCGGGGTGGCCGCCTCGGGCACCGGCGCCCGGTTCGGCGGCGAGGCCAACCTGGAGGCGTTCACCGACGTCCGATGGACGACGGTGCGCGCCGACGTGGCGCCCTACCCGTTCTAGGACGCCGCGCAGGAATGCGCAGACCCCGCCGCCCGGACGGTCACTCGCCCCGGGCGGCCGGGGACTCGCCCGCCTCCGCCTTCGCCCGCTGCTCCTCGATCGACCTGCGCACCTCGTCCATGTCCAGCCGCCGCGCCTGTCCGATGACGTCCGTCAGGGCGGCCTCGGGCAGCGCGCCCGGCTCGGCGTACACGGCGACCCGGTCGCGCACGATCATCAGCGTCGGGATCGACTGGATGCCGAAGGCCTGCGCCAGCTCCGGCTGGGCCTCGGTGTCCACCTTGCCGAACACCAGGTCGGGGTTCTCCTCGGCCGCCTTGTCGTAGACCGGGGCGAACTGACGGCACGGCCCGCACCAGGACGCCCAGAAGTCGATCAGGACGAAGTCGTTCTCGGTGACCGTCTGGTCGAAGTTCTCCTTGGTGAGCTCCACGGTGCTGCTCATGACCTGATTCCTTCTTCCCGGAGTTCCCGTCGGGTGCGTCCCGACACGGGGTGAAGCCGCCCGTCACAACACGGGCGGCCGGACGCGTATTCCGCGCCCCTACCCCTGTGGCCACCCCGCACACCACCCACCAGACTGACCCCATGACGGAAACGGAAACCAACGCTTACGACGTCGTGGTGCTCGGGGCCGGGCCCGTGGGGGAGAACGTCGCCGACCGCACCCGCGCGGCCGGTCTCACCACTGCGGTCGTGGAGAGCGAACTCGTCGGCGGCGAGTGCTCGTACTGGGCCTGCATGCCCAGCAAGGCCCTGTTGCGCCCGGTCATCGCCCGCGCCGACGCCCGCCGGCTGCCCGGCCTGCGTCAGGCCGTGCAGGGCCCCCTCGACGCGGAAGCGGTGCTCGCCCGCCGCAACTGGTACACCGGCGACTGGACGGACGACGGCCAGGCCGACTGGCTCAAGAACATCGGCGCGGACCTCCACCGCGGCCACGGCAGACTGACCGGCCCCCGCACGGTGACGGTGGGAAACACCGTGCTCACGGCCCGCCACGCGGTGGTCGTCGCCACAGGCACCCGCGCCGCCCTGCCCGACCTGCCCGGCCTCGCCGAGGTGCGCCCCTGGACGAGCCGGGAGGCCACCGCCGCCCAGGCCGCGCCCGGCCGGCTCGTCGTGGTCGGCGGGGGAGTCGTCGCCACCGAGATGGCCACCGCCTGGCAGGCCCTCGGCTCGCAGGTCACCCTCCTGGTGCGGGGCAAGTCCCTGCTCGACCGCATGGAGCCGTTCGCCGGCGCGCTCGTCGCCGAGGCGCTGACCGAGGCCGGCGCGGACGTGCGCACCGGCGTCTCGGTGGCGTCCGTGACCCGCACGGACGGGGTCGTCGTGGTCGTCACCGACACCGGGGAGCGCATCGAGGCCGACGAGATCCTCTTCGCCGTCGGCCGTGCCCCGCGCACCGACGACATCGGCCTCGAGACGGTCGGCCTGGAGCCCGGCTCCTGGCTCGGCGTCGACGACAGCCTGCTGGTCACCGGCACCGACTGGCTCTACGGGGTGGGCGACGTCAACCACCGTGCCCTCCTCACCCACCAGGGCAAGTACCAGGCCCGGATCGCGGGCGCGGCCATCGCCGCCCGCGCCGCCGGAGCGTCCCCGGCGCAGAACGACCCGTGGGGCGTCCACTCCGCCACCGCCGACCACGAGTGCGTCCCGCAGGTGGTGTTCACCGACCCCGAGGCGGCCTCGGTCGGCCTGTCGCTCGCGGAGGCCGAACGGGCCGGACACCGGGTACGGGCCGTCGACGTCGACATGTCGTCGGTGGCGGGAGCCGGGCTGTACGCCGAGGGCTACCGGGGCCGCGCCCGGATGGTCGTCGACCTGGAGCGGGAGATCCTGCGCGGCGTCACCTTCGTCGGTCCCGGCGTCGGCGAGCTGATCCACTCCGCGACCGTCGCCGTCGTCGGCCAGGTGCCGATCGCCCGCCTCTGGCACGCCGTCCCGTCCTACCCCACGATCAGCGAGGTGTGGCTGCGCCTGCTGGAGGCGTACCGGGACAACTGACCTACGGCAGAGGGAAGTGCAGCGCCCGCGCCGCCTCGGCCGGGGTCGGCTGCGCCCACCGCTCCAGGACCGTCCGGTCGGCGGCCAGCGAGCGCGGCTCGGCCCGGTCGAGGTACAGCAGGCCGTCGAGGTGGTCCGTCTCGTGCTGGACGATCCGGGCGGGCCAGCCGCCGACCACCTCGTCCAGCGGCCTGCCGTGCTCGTCCTCGCCGGTCAGCCGGACCTCGGCGGGCCGGGCCACGACCGCCTGGTAGCCCGGCACGCTCAGACAGCCCTCGAAGAACGCGGCCCGTGCCGAACCCACCGGCTCGTAGGCCGGGTTGACCAGCACCCGGAACGGCTGGGGCACCCTGCCGCGGGCCTGCCGCACCTCCTCCGGCACCGTCGCCGGATCCTCGACGACCGCGATCCGCAGTCCCACGCCGACCTGCGGCGCCGCGAGACCGACGCCGGGCGCCGCGTGCATCGTGCGGCGCAGCGCCTCGACGAACCGGGCCAGCAGCACCGGGTCGAGCTGGCCGTCGTAACGCGCAGTGCCCGCCCGCAGAACGGGGTCTCCGGCCATGACGAGGGGCAACGGGCCGCCGGGCGCGAGGAGTTCCTCGATCCGTTCGGCAAGGGGCGGGAGGGGACGGGGAGATGCCATCGAGCCAGCATGCCACGGCCGGCGAGTGTGATGCAGGTCACTTGAAGTGGCGGGAACTCGGAGGCGGAGTCCCCCGACTACCGGAGCGCACGGGCTGAGAACAGCCCCGTCCCGCTCCGATCCACGCCCCGTTCGCTCACCCGTCCCCGGAGAAGCCGCCGATGTCCACCGCTCCCTCCCTCGCCGCGGAAGAGGCCCCGCAGCCGGCGGCCCCCGAGCCGCAGACCCGCGGCCCGTGGGCCGCGCTGCGCCCCCTGGTCCTGCGTCTGCACTTCTACGCCGGCGTGTTCGTGGCGCCGTTCCTGCTGGTCGCCGCCGTCACCGGGCTTCTGTACGCCGCCTCGTTCCAGGCCGAGAAGCTCATGTACGCACACGAGACGACCGTGCCCGTCGGCGACGCGAAGCTGCCGATTTCCCAGCAGGTCGACGCCGCCCGCAGGGCCCACCCGGAGGGGACGGTCTCGGCGGTGCGCCCCTCGCCCGAGGACGACGCCTCCACCCGCGTGATGCTGTCCGGCGTCGAGGGGGTCGGCGCGACACACACCCTCGCGGTCTTCGTCGACCCGTACACGGGCGAGGTGCGCGGTGCGCTGGAGCAGTACGGCTCCACGGGCGCGCTGCCGCTGCGCACCTGGATCGACGAGTTCCACCGCGATCTGCACCTCGGTGAGAACGGCCGCCTCTACAGCGAACTCGCCGCGAGCTGGCTGTGGGTGATCGCGGCCGGCGGAGTCGCGCTGTGGTTCTCCCGCCGGCGCGCACAGCGCAAGGTCCGCGGGGTCACCGGACGGCGGCGCACACTCGGGCTGCACGGCGCCGTCGGCGTCTGGGCCGCGGCCGGCTTCTTCTTCCTGTCCGCGACCGGTCTGACCTGGTCGGCCTACGCGGGCGCCAACATCGACGAGCTGCGCACCTCGCTCGGCCAGGCCACCCCGTCGGTGTCGGCGGCCGCGGGCGGCGGCGATCACGCCGGCCACGACGCGGCCTCCAAGGCCGGCGGGAGCGGCGAACACGGCGTGGGTCTGGACAGGATCCTGGCCGCCGCGCGCGCCGAGGGTCTCGGTGACCCGGTCGAGATCGTCCCGCCGGCCGATGCCTCGTCCGCCTACGTCGTCAAGCAGGTGCAGCGCAGCTGGCCCGAGAAGCAGGACGCGGTCGCGGTGGACCCGGCCTCCGGGAAGGTCACCGACACCGTGCGGTTCGCCGACTACCCGCTGCTGGCCAAGCTGACCCGGTACGGGATCGACCTGCACACCGGCGTCCTCTTCGGTCTGGTCAACCAGATCGCGCTGATGCTCCTCGCGCTCGCTCTGATCCTGCTGATCGTGTGGGGCTACCGGATGTGGTGGCAGCGCGGCCGGGGCAACGCCTTCGGCCGGCCGATCCCGCGCGGCGCCTGGGCGCAGGTGCCCCCGTACGTCCTGGTCCCGCTGATGGCGCTGGTCGCGGTGGTCGGCTACTTCGTCCCGCTCCTCGGCATCCCGCTGGCTGGGTTCCTCGTGGTGGACGTCGTCCTCGGCGAGATCGCGCACCGGCGCAAGCGGCGGGCGGTCGCCGCCTGACTCGCCGCGGACGACCTATGCGGCCCGGCGGTGACCGGTCGTCACCGCCGGGCCGCTCGCCGTCGGGCCGTCCTGGACGTGACGGTCCTGGTGCGACCGCCCGGCCGTCAGTCCTGCGGGAAGTCGCCCGTGAGCGCCGAGGCGATCCGCAGGTGCCCTCCGGCCTCCGCGTGCCGGCCCTGCCGCTCGAGGGTGCGGCCCAGCATCAGCCGGGCGTAGTGCTCGACCGGGTCGCGTTCGACGATGACGCGCAACTCGGTCTCGGCGCGGTGCAGTTGGGCCGAGTGGTAGTAGGCGCGGGCCAGCAGCAGGCGCGGACCGGTCTGCTCCGGCGTCTCCTCGACCAGGCCGGCCAGCACCCGGGCCGCGGCGCTGTACTCCCGGGCCCCGAAGAACAGTTGCGCCCGCTCCCAGCGTTCGGCCGGAGTCCCGTGGGAGTAGTACTCCTCGGTCCCGCCGTGTGCCCTCTCGTACTTCATGTCCACTGCTGACCTCCTTCGAGGCCGTCAACCGGACCGTGTAGTTGAATATTCCACTACACCGGGCGGCGGCCGCCGCCCGGCGACGCGGTGGCTGCGGTGCAGGTGGCGGCCGTGACGGCCGCGGCGGCCGTGCCGCGGCCTGCTGCGCGTCACGACGGCTCCGGCCGGCTTTCGCCGGGCCCGAGCGGGACGTCGAGGAGGGTCGTCAGCTCCGCCGTGAACGCCCGCGTCCGGTCGCCGTCCAGACCGCCGAGCGGCTCCAGCAGCCGCTCCAGCAGTCCCTGCACGACCGTGATCGCCCGCACTGTGACGTCCCGCCCCCGTCCGGTGAGGGACAGCTGCACGGCACGGGGGTCGCGCGGGTCCCGGACGCGTTCGATCAGCCCGGCGGACTCCAGGGCGCGGGCGAGCTTGGAGACGTAGAGCGGCTCCAGGCCGGTGTGGTCGGCGAGCCTGCGCTGGCTGGGGCGTTCGCCGTCGCGCTGCATTCCGTACAGCGACGCGACCAACGAGTACTGCGCGTGGGTGAGTTCGAGCGGGGCCAGCGCCCGGTCGACCGCCACACGCCACTTCGTCGACAGCCGCCACACCAGGTAGCCGGGCGTAGCCCCTTCGGAACCCTTGCTCATGCGCGTTACTTTACATGGCTACTATGCCTGGCCCCCGCGATCGTCCTCCTGATCGTCTTCGTGATCGGCTCCGTGGTCCTCCCCGTGGCCGTCCGCACGGCCTACGATGCGCACAGGGAGACGTGACGTCGCGCACGGGGCCCGCCGGGACGGACGACGCGGGG
Source organism: Streptomyces sp. NPDC020597 (assembly GCF_044335095.1). Taxonomy (NCBI): domain Bacteria; kingdom Bacillati; phylum Actinomycetota; class Actinomycetes; order Kitasatosporales; family Streptomycetaceae; genus Streptomyces; species Streptomyces sp. NPDC020597. Next base: position 281,976 of record NZ_JBIRUL010000010.1, read on the forward strand.
CGGGGTGGTGTCATGGGGCCGGACACGACGGGCGGCGACGGCGACGTCATCAAGGTCGCCGCCGTGGACGACCATCCCGTCCTCCTCGACGGCATCGCGGCCCACTTCGCCCGTCACGGCCCCGACATCCGGCTCGTCGCGACGGCCGAGGACGTCGGCGCCCTGCTCGACGCGCAGACCGGCGACGACGTGGCCTCCGTCGTCCTGCTCGACCTGCGGCTGCGCGACGGCAGCGACATCGCCTCCAACGTCCGCCGGCTGCGGGCAGCCGGGGCGCGGGTGCTGGTGTTCACCGGCGAGCAGCGTCCCGCCCTGGTGCGCCGGGCGCTCGACCAAGGAGCCCTGGGCCTGGTGCTGAAGGAGGATCCGCCGGACCGACTCGTACAGGCCATCCGCACGGTCGACACCGGAGAGATGTACGTGTCCAGCCGTCTCGCCCACTCGATCGTGAACGATCCGCGCGGCAGGGTCCGGCTCTCCGCACGGCAGGTGCAGGTGCTCGAACTCATCGCCAGGGGCCTGCCCTACACGGACATCGCGCGCATGCTGCACATCGACGAGGACACCGTGCACACCCACCGCAAACGGGCCGTCGACGCCTACGCGAAGGCGGCCGACGAACGGGTGGGAGGCACCGGAGGACTCGTCTACCGGGCTGTGGCCGACGGCCACATCGACATCGGCCCGGACCTGCCCGAACAGGCCCGTCCCTGACACCGGGGTCCTACCGGCACGGCGTCGAGCACGGGCTGTCGCGCGCGGTGGCCGCCCTGTCGACCCTGTTCGCCGTCAACTGGGCGGTGCTCCTGCTCTCAGGAGGTCCGGAGCGCGAGCCGGACGTCCGCGCCGTGGCCGTGGTGTTCCTCGGACAGGGCGCGGTGACGGCCGTGCGGGGGGCGCGTGTGACGCTGTCCCGTGCGGACAGCCGCGTCGCCGTCGCTCTGGCGCTCCTCGGACAGGCGGCGCTCGCCGTGGGCGGCGCCTCCCGCGTCGTGATCGGACAGCGATGTCTGCTGGCGGCTCCCGCCGTGTTGCTCGCCGCCGTGCTGCTGCCCCGCGGAGCCAGACGCTGTGCCTTCTTCGCGGCGATCGGCGCGCAGGTCGCCACCTCATGGTCCGTGGACGGTCCCGCAGGGGCCGTGGAGGGAGTCTGGCCGCTGGTGGCGACGGCGGTGGCCGGCGACGTGCTCGTCCCGCTGATGCGCCAGGCCGGCGACCGGGCCGACCGGGCGCAACGTCGGGCACGGGCGGTGAGGGCGGCGGCAGGCAGGGCGGAAGGCCGGCGCGAGGCACACAGGCATTTCCAGGGGATGCTGCACGACGAGGTCAGCACGGCCCTGCAGGCCATCGGCATGCCCTGGGTCCCGGCGCCCCGGCTGCGGGAGGCGGCCTCCGGCGCCCTGGCCGCGCTCGCCGCGGCTCCGGCCGCGCCGGGCCACGGCGGCCGCAGGGATCTGGCGGCCGACGTGCGCGCGCTGCGGCCGCCCGCGGGAACGGTGCTGACGGTCGACGCCCCCGGCGTTCTCCCGGTCCCGCCGCAGGTGGCCGGAGCGACGATGACAGCGGCTCGTGAGGCACTGCGCAACATCGAGAGACACGCCGCGGCCGGTGCCGTCCGCATACGGCTCCGGTGTGGCGACGCATCGACTCGTCCGGAAACGGAAGCCGAAGCGGATACGGATACGGATACGGAAACAGAAGCGGGGTCGGCGCCCGGGGAATCGAAGCCGGAGAGGCCGGAGTCGGAGGGGCCGGAGTCGGAGGGCGGCGAGGGTTTCACGCTGAGCATCACGGACGACGGCACGGGCTTCGCCGCCGCGGAACTCGCCGCCTCTTCGGTGGGGTTACGGCGCCGGGTGCTCCGCGAGATGGAGGAGGTCCACGGACGCGCCGAGGTCCACAGCGCCCCCGGCCGAGGAACGACCGTGCACCTGCGGTGGCGTCCCCCGGTCGCCGCACCGGCGGCTGACGCCGAACAGGCGGCCCCGGTGGCAGGGGCCGCCCAGGACACGCTCGGCAGGATGCGGGCCGCGGTCGGGGACGTGCGGCGTCCGCTGGCCGCCGTCTGTCTGCCCTTCCTCACCGTCATGGGCCTCGTCGCCGTGCTCCACACCTCCCTGACCCCGGGGACCGCGCCCCTGCTGATCTGGTACGCGCTGCTCGCGGCGCTCACCGTGGGCCTCCTGCTGCGGGCGGACTCGCGGATCGCGGGCCCGGTCGCAGCCCTGGCCTGCGCGTTCGCCGTCGCCGGGGCGCTCGGCAGCTTCCTCGTGCTGCCCTTGACCGCCCTCAAGGACTACGCGTCCTGGCCGATCGGCGCCGTGACGCCGTTGCTGACCCTGCTGGTGATCGTCCGCCCGGCCTGGGAGGCGGTGACGGCGCTGGCGCTGGAGCAGGCCGGCCTCGTCGCCCTGGTCGCCGTCGGCCCGCCGATCGCCTCCTCCGCCGGGGAGACCGTCGCCATCGTGCTGCCCGCCGTCTTCGCGCCCGCGCTCGGCGTCGTCGCGGGCCTCGCCATCGGGCGGACGGTGGCCCGGCTGGGCGGGGCGACGGCGCGTGCGGAGGCCGACCGCTCGGCCGTGCTGGCCACCGAGGCGGCCCGGCAGGCCCGTGAGGAGTCGCACCGCAGCCGGCTGGCCGACCTCGGTGAGGAGATTCTGCCGTTCCTCGCGGCCGTCGGCGCCGGGCGGTGCGACCCCGAGGACCCGGGCGTCCGGGATCGGGCCCGGCTGCTCGCGAGCGCGGTGCGGGACGAGATCCAGCTCCCCGGCGTGTTCGACCGCACCGTACGCGCCCTGCTGAGCGCGGCCCGCCGCGCGGACTGTGCCGTCGTCATCCAGTCGGACTCCGACGACCCGCATCCGCCGGCGTTCCTGCGCCTGCTGCTGACCACCGCTCTGGCCCACGGCCCGACGCCGTACGAGGTCACCCTCACCCTGAGCACGACCGCGGCGCGGACCGTGTGCGCCTCCCTGGTCGTCCTGCCGGGCGACGAGCAGCGGGCGCACGCCCTGCGCGAGGCTCTCGCCGCGACCGCGGCCTGCGCCGACGCACAGGTCGTGAACTCCGCCACCTCCACGTGGGCCGAGGCGAGCGTGCGCGCACCCTGACCGCGCGGGCCCGAGCCGCCGCTGCTGTCCCCGCCGGCGGGGACAGACAGGACACGCCGTGGCCGCGAGCATCGAGGAAGGCCGGGGCACGGGGCTCAGGCCTTCACGAGGGGACGGCCATGTCCGGATCCATTCGCGACCGCCTGCGGCGGTTCACCACGTCGGTCGAGCAGGCCGACGGTCTCTCACCCGCCCAGAGGGCGGCGATTCTCCAGGGGTACGAGGACGCGCTCGGCAGTGAGGCGCCGCCCCGGCTGGTCCTCATCGGGGAAGCCGGGGTCGGCAAGTCCACGACCGTCAACGCGCTGTTCAACGCCGGGCAGGAGGTGGGCCACAGCAAGGCGACCACCGACCGCGCCTGGACGATCCCGGTACGGGAGGTCAGCGGGAGCAACGGCACCCTCGAGGTCGTCGACATGCCGGGCCTCGGCGACGACGTCGCCAACTACCGCCCCTACCTGGACCTCTACGGCGAGATCCTGCCCACCGCGGACGCCGTCGTGTGGATCCACCCGGCGGAGGACCGCATGATGCACCTCGTGCAGCAGGCGCTGGCCGACCTCTTCGGACCCCGCCCGGAGCTCGTCGGCAGGCTGGTCTTCGGACTCAACAAGGCCGACGAGATCGGCCCGCACGACTGGAACACCCGCGCGAACCTGCCCTCGGAGCTCCAGCGCGCCGCGCTGCGGGAGCGGGAGGCGGAGTTCACGGCGAGCATCACCCGGGTGCTGCCGGCCTGGCGGGGGCGTGCGGTGTCGTACGCGGCGCGTCAGTTCTACAACCTGACGGCCCTGTTCAAGGAGATGATGTACGCGGTGCCCGAAGAGCGCCGGTGGGTCCTGGAACAGCGGATGGACCTCGCGGACTTCACCGCCCTGGTGGACGGCAAGCTGCTGAGGGCGGCCACGGCGACCACGCTGGCCGAGATCCCGGCGGCCGGTCCGCAGCCTCGTCCGCCCGCCCCGCCGCAGTCGGCGCAGGACACGCGTGAGCAGCCGGGACCCCGCCCGCCGCGGTCCGTCGCCGATGCGCTGAACGGCCTCTCGGACGCCCAGTGGCGGGAGTTGCACGCCGACCGGGCCCGGTTCGAGGAGTTCGTCCGGCGTGTGGAGCGGGGGGACGGCCGATGAACGCCGAGCCCGGGACGGGGAAGGACCTCGACGCGCTGGTGGAGGCCCTGCGCGTGGTCATGCGCGAACAGGAGGAGAACCTGCGGGAGATCGGCCGGTTGTCGGAGGTCTCCTTCCGGCTCTGGCTGGGCAGCGTGGCCGACCGGCTTGCGACGGCCGCCGGCGTCTCGCTGGCCCGAGTTCACGCCCTCCTCGGTGACCTGGCCTCGATCGCGGCCAACGCCGTCACGGCGGGCCGACGCGCCTACCGGGACGAGTTGCGCAGGGCGCGCCGCATCCCGCGCACCCCGACCGGCTGACGGAAGGTCAGAAAGTCATGGCTTGGGTCGAGTTCGCCTTTCCCGCCTGTCCGGCATGCGCGCGCTCCTGGGCCGTCAGCCGCCATCGCGACTGCCCGGCGAAGGGGCGGGGCGCAGGCGACGACGGCGGTCTGGACGTCGATCCCGATCTGTCCCGGGTGCGGTGCACCGGCTGCCGGCGGACCTGGGACGTGTGGGAGACGCGCTTCCACTGCGCCTGCGGGCGCCGGTTCGAGGCGCCCGAGGTGGAGGAGGCGGTACGGGAGATCATCCGGGTGGCCGCGCTGCTGGCACGGGTGCTGGCCCAGCAGGCGCAGGATCTGGCCGAGATCCGCCGTGCCGGCGAGGCGTCGTTCCGCGCGTGGACGAGCCGCTTCACCGTCGCCGTCGCGCGCACGCTCGGGGCGATGGCGGGCCGCCTCGTGGGCAGCCTGCTGCGGGCCCTTTTCTGAAGGGAGGCGAGCCCCCTCGCGAAGGGGGACGGGGGCGGCGGCACCGCAAGGGGAGGCGGGGCAGGGCGCGAGCAGGAGCGGCGCCCGTTCGCCCCGCGGTCGGTCCGGTCCCCGCGGGCGGCTGAGGCGGGTCAGCGGCGCCCTTCCACGTCCGTGACGCCCCTGACGGAGGGATGGGCGTGGGCGGCTCGCAGGAGGGTCGCGGCGCCGCGCACCGCGGCCGTGTGGGGCGCGGGGACGGGCCGGACCGGCGCGTGCAGCCGGTCGGTGAGGCGGTACGCGAGGTCGGGGCGCAGCGCGCCCCCGCCGGCGAGGAGCGCGCCCCGCCGAAGAGCCTCGCGTGTCTGGGAGGTGCGGTCCTGGTCCAGCATCGCCGCCACCATGGCCGCGACCGCCTCGGCGATCCGCGAGGGCGGGGTGAGACGGTCCAGGTCGCTGGTGCCGAGCGCGGTGTGGCGGGCGTCGGTCACCGCGCCGTCGGTGAGGAGGGTGACCTCACTCAGATGGGCGCCGATGTCCACGACCAGCAGCGGGCGGGCCGGATCGGCGTCCGCGGCCACGGCGATGGCGCGCGCGGCGGGAACGGTCAGGAACGCACGGGGCCGCAGGACCTCGACCGCGGTGCGGGCCTCGGTCCGGTAGGCCATGCCGCCCAGCACGGGCGTGACCACGATGACCAGCGGGCGGCCGAAGCGGGGCAGACGGTGGCCGAGCAGCCGGTCGAGCATCCGGGCGGCCCCGGGGGTGTCGACGATGGCGCCGCGCCGGACGGGGTACGTGGCGCCCGCGGCGGGGAAGCCGACCGTGGGCACGTCGACGATCATCCGCCCGCCGGAGGAGCAGGCACGGGTGCGGGCGCTGCCCAGGTCGAGCGCGATGCCCCAGCACTGCCGGCGCCGGGGCCACGAGCGGCGCCGGGCGGGCAGGGGGCCGGAGACGGGCACGGGGTTCACCGTCCGGCCTCCCCGACGTGCCGGCACCGGGTGCAGCAGCGGGCCTGCGGCACGATCATCAGGTGCTCCCGGGCGATCGGCTCCCGGCACCGCCCGCAGACGCCGTAACGGCCCTCGTCCATCCGCGCGAGGGCGGCTTCCACGTCGGTGAGGACCATGCGGGCGGAGGCGGCGAGCTTCACGCGGACCTCGATCTGGGAGACGGCCCGCCGGTCGAGGACCGCGTCCGTGCGGGTGGCGGCGGGGGAGGAGAGCTGTTGCAGCTGCTCCCGGCGGAAGAGGCGCTGCTCGTGCAGGTTCTCGCGCAGCGCGGCGAGGTCCTCGACGGACAGGGTCGTCGGGTCGCGGTCGTCGACGATCTGGTGGTGCACCGAATCACCGTTCCTAAACACACTTAGCGGAAGTGAGTCGTGTTGCCAGGACTCATGCTCAGCCGGATGCCCCGAACGGTGTTGGGCGTCCTGGTCTCCCGCGTTCGCTCCGCATCCGGCGCGCACGGATCGTGTCCGTGGTCCGGGGATGCGGGGGCGGTTTCCCTCACGCCCCGGGCTACCCGGTCCGGCCTGGACGGTCCGATGCCCCTGCTCATCACTCCGGTGAGCAGGGGGCGGTGCCGTCCGTCGCCGGATCGAATGCCCCAGGGCGCGCCTTCCGATCGCCACGGCGGCCGCGTCGTGGCGGGTGGTCTTCCTGGTTGTGGTGGTGAGGGGTTTCTGCCAGTGCTGGGCACCCCACTTGGACGTGTAGGCGGGGTCGACTGCGATGACAGGGATGCCGAGTTCGGCCGCCATGGACACCAGCCGGGCCCGAAGCCTCGCCACCGGCATCCCGGAAATCAGCTTGCGGAACCTCTTGCGGCGGCCGTGCTTCTCGCGGGTCTTCTCCGCACTGAAGTCGAGATCCTCCACCGCGACCGCGAGTCCGTGGCGTTTGGCGAAGTGCAGCAGCCGGATCAGCGCGTGACGGACCTGCGCGTCGCGGTGGTCGGCGGTGCCGGTCAGGTCGTAGCCGAAGCGGAGCGGTTGGCCGACGGGGTTGCCGTGTGCGTCGAGACGCCAGGCAGCGAGGTGGTCGGCGTTGGTGTCGACACCCACCATGCCGTTCGCGCGGGCCGTGGCCAGGGGCACGGTCCGGGCCGGCGGGATGGTCCAGGAGGCGGTCACATACCAGCGGCCCCTCGCGGTGTCTTCGTGAATGCGGTAGGCGACGGCCCGGTTCGCCGCCACACGGTCACGCCACTGCTCGCACCGGTGCGGGAAGCGCACGCGGGCGGAGAGCACGTACCGGCTGTGCGGGGCGTTCGCCAGGTGCGCCAGCGCAGCCGGAAGCTTCAGGCTCACTTCACCGTCGGGACTGACGCGGATGGTCTCGTTGCCGAACCGCTTCCCCGACTCGCCATCAGCCCGCAGGAAGCGGCGCTCGGCCTGCCATCGCCTGCGCCACTGCTCCTCGCTGAGCTGCGCCGCGTCCAGGTGGTGGCGGGTGTTCAGCAGCCGCTTCCCGCCCCGCACCACGCGCACGCGTCCGGCTTGCCAGTCCGCCCGCGCAGCCTCCAGCCGGCCGGCGAGGACGTGCAGACGGCGGGCCTTGGCATGCCACTCCCGCTTGCTGCGGTAGCCGCCCGCAGCGCGCTTGCTGCTCTTCTCCCCGACCGGCAGGGACAGCCGGTGGGCGATGGTGCGCACACCCGCCTCCAGGCTCTGAATGTGCGCGAGCTGCCCGCGCCGGGCCAGCGCCCACTGATCGTGGCTGGCCTTCGTCACCGACCCCGCCCAACGAGAGGAGGACTTCACCGTGAGGGCGCGCTTGCGCTCGGCCCACCGCTCACCGTCGTGGTCCAGCCCGTCCGCGCAACGCACTCTCAGATCACGGGAGGCCAGTGCGCCCAGATGGTCGCCGACGAGGCGAAGGACCTCCTCGTCCCCGGCCACCAGATGCCTGAGCCGGTCACGGACCGCCACACCCGACGGGCCCAGGGCGACGAACGGTGCCGCCATCTCCCGCACCCCGCCCATCCCGCCACCCCCACCCGCAAACCGAGGATCTTTCCATCGGATCCAACGACCACCACGGGCAAAGGTCACGCATTCGACGGACGAACACCCACACCCGTCCGAGGCACCCGTACGCCCCGACCGAGACACTCACTCACTCACGCGAGAACACGCTCCTGCACAGTCAGCAAAAGGCAGTTCCCAACCCCTTGGGCAGGGCAGGGCGGGAGAGGGAGGACGAGACGGGCGGGGCCCCGTCAGGTCAGACGGCGTCGCGCTGACAGGGGACGCAGAAGCGGGTGTACGGCAGGATCTCCAGGCGCTCGACGGGGATGGGCCCGGAGCAGCCCCGGCAGACGCCGTAACTGCCGTCCCGGACGCGGACGAACGCGGCCTCGACCTCGGCGAGCACCCGGCGGACCGTGTCCTTCTGCGCGGCCATCCCTGTTCCGCCGTGCCGGCTCCGGCCTCGTCGATGGCCTTCAGCTGGGCGTGGCGGGAGGCGCGTTCGTGTTCGAGGCGCTGGCGGGCCTCGTGGGCCGTCAGCCGTTCGGGACAGGCGGCGGTCCGGGGCGTGTCGAGCGACATCACGGTTCCTTCTTTCGGCGGGCGGTTCGGGTCGGGGCCGCTCGCAGCCGACCGGCCGCGGCCGAGGTCGCGGGTGGCGGTTCCTGTCTCCACGGTGGCCGCGCCGCCGCCGAAATCCCATCGGGCGCGATACCCATTCCGGGGCCGTCCCGTGCCCCATCACGATGGGTGCGCCGGATGGCGGAAATGGGCATCGGAGCCCATCGACGACGGCGCGGGCAGGGGGGAAGCTGGTCAGGACCCGCGTGGAGACACGGCCGTCTCCCGGAGCACAGCAGAGGAAGGCGTCGTCCCGGTGTCCCTGTTCTGGCGGATCTTCGCGCTCAACGCGGTGGTGCTCGGCAGTGCCACCGCGCTGCTGCTGTGGGCTCCGGTGACCGTCTCCGTGCCGGTGGTGCTGACCGAGGCGGTCATCCTCGTGGCAGGCCTGGCCGTCATGCTGGTCGCCAACGCCGCCCTGCTGCGGATCGGCCTCGCCCCGCTCGACCGGCTCACCCGGCTGATGGCCACCGTCGACCTGCTGCGCCCCGGCCAGCGGCTGCCCGAACGCGGCCGCCTCGAGACCGCCGAACTGATCCGTGCCTTCAACGCCATGCTCGAGCGACTCGAGCACGAAAGGGCGTCCAGCAGCGCCCGCGTCCTGCTCGCGCAGGAGGCGGAGCGACGCCGCATCGCCCAGGAACTGCACGACGAGGTGGGCCAGAGCATGACCGCGATCCTGCTGGCGCTGGAGCGGACCGCAGACGACGCGGACGAGCCCCTACGCGGTGAACTGCGGCAGATGCAGGAGATCACCCGGGGAAGCCTGGACGAGGTCGGCGTCTCGTGCGCTGGCTGCACTCCCCGCGGCGGCGCGGCACGCTCGGCCGTCCGGGTGGTGGCCTGCGGGGGCCGTGAGGCCTCGGCGCCGGGGTGGGACGTATGGCCTCTGAGCGTCGGTGGACGGGCCCCGCCCCCGAGTGCCGGCCGGCGCGCGGACAAGGAAGGGACAAGGCAATCGAGACTGAATCCGCGAGCGGTCCGTACCCGGCGCCCGAGCACGGGAACGGGGCGGTCCCCGACCTCCGGCGCCGCGGGATCGACCCGGACTTCTGGTATCCGGTGGCGGTGTCCCGGAGCGTGGCGAGGAAGAAGACGTTCGCCGCCCGGTTCGCGGGGGAGCGGATCGCGCTGTACCGCGGCGAGGCCGGCACGGTCTTCGCCCTGGAGGACCGGTGCGCCCACCGTCAGGTGCCCCTGAGCATGGGGGTGGTGGAGGGCGACGCGCTGCGCTGCTGCTATCACGCCTGGGCCTACCGCGGGAACGGCCGCATCTCGCAGATCCCGTATCTGCCCAAGGGCGTGGGCCGGCCGCCGCGCGGCGTGCGCGCCTATCCCGTCCGGGAAGCCTACGGCCTCGTCTTCGTCTTTCCCGGCGACCCCGGGAAGGCCGCCGTGACGCCCCTGCCGGACCTGCCCGAGTTCGGTTCGGCCCGGCACAGGACCATGACGTTCTCGCGCACCGTGCGGTGCCACTACTCGTTCATGCACGAGAACCTGCTCGACATGAACCACCAGTTCCTGCACCGGGGCGTGCTCGGCAGGATCCAGCCACGGCTGCTGGGGTTCGACACGGGTCCGGACTTCGTGGAGGCGCGGTATCTGTTCGTCCCCGCGGGCGGGAGGAAGGACCGGGGCGCGGGTCTGCTGTCCGCCGAGGGCCTGAATGGCGGTTCGTCGCCGGACGTCGTCACCGTGCGCACCCAGTACCCGTACCAGACGCTGCGAGCGGTCCCGGAGAAGGCCGAGCTCCCCGCGTTCTCCCTGTGGGCCGCCTATGTGCCGCAGGACGCCGAACAACGCGTCAACCACACCTTCGGACTACTCATGATCGCGAAGCCGCCGATCCCCGGGGCCCTGCACGTCGCCTGGCCGTTCATCAGGCGGTTCACCGAACGGGTGTTCGCGGAGGACCGAATGGCCGTGGAGGCCGAGCAGCAGGCCTGGGACGAACAGGGCGAGGACCGCAACCAGGAGGTCTTCCCGCTGATCCTGCACGTCCGCGAGGTGTTGCGGAACAACGGAGTCCCCCTCCGTCCCACCGCGCCCAGGGCCGGCTCCGGCCCGTGCGGAGGCGGCGCGCCGTGCACGCCCTGACGCCGGGGCGGGCGGCCGGCGGTTCGACGCATCGGCGGCCGCGGTTCGCCCCGGTCGGCGCCCGGGTCAGGACCGGGTCGCGGAGTCCAGGGCCGACTGGAGGGACTGACGGTAGCCGTCGCTGGTGTACGTGGCTCCGGAGACCGTGTCGATGTCGGCGCTCTGGGCGGTGAGCGCCTCTCTGGTCAGCTGCGGGACGGCGTAGCCGTTGATCTGCCGGTCCCGGGGGTTGTCCTGGGGATAGGCGACCGCTGTGACGTCGGTGAGTCTCCCGTCCTTCAGCGTGATGCGGACCTGGACGGGCCCCCAGCGGGTCTGGACGGAATCACCGGTGAGCGTCCGGGTCCCCGTGGCGGTGGACCCGCCCGACCCGGGCGTCGCGCCCGACGTGCCGGAGCCGCCGTTCGGCGCGGAAAAGGCCGACCCGGCGACGCCGGGCGGGGTGTGCGGCTTGAGCGACAGCAGCAGCACCATCCCGGAGACGGTGGCCGCGCCCGCCAGCACGACGCGGCGCAGCGGGCGGTTCTTCCTCAACGTGTGCAAGACGGCCTCACAGCTCGAAGGACTCGTGGTGGATACGGCTGTCCGGGACCCCGGCCTCGCGCAGCGCGGCGTACAGGTCCTGCGCGAAGCCGTGCGGGCCGCACAGGTACACGTCGTGCGCGGCCAGGCCGGGCACGGCCGCGCACAGCGACCCGACGCCGAGGTCGGGGCGCCGGCCGTGCGGACCGTTGAGCGCGTAGAGCACCTTCGCCCCGCGCCACCGGGCGATCGCCTCCAGTTCGCCGCCCAGGGCGAGGTCCTCGGCCGAGCGGGCGCGGTAGAGGAGGGTGACGTCTCCGGGCAGCGTCTCGAACAGGGCCCGCAGGGGGGTGACGCCGACGCCGCCCGCGATCAGCAGGGACCTCCGCGCGCTCTGCCGGTCCGCGGTCAGCGCCCCGTACGGCCCCTCCGCCCACACCCGGGTGCCGGGCCGCAGCAGCGCCACGGCGGCGCTGTGGTCGCCGAGGGCCTTCACGGTGATGCGCAGCAGGTCCGGACGCGGCGGCGCCGACAGGGAGTACGGAGTGGACGTCCAGCGCATGCCCTCGGCGAGGAACCGCCAGCGCAGGAACTGCCCCGGCCGCGCGCCCGTCTCGTCGAGCCGTCGGCCGCGTACGACGACGGAGTACACGCCCGGCGCCTCGCGGTGCACCGAGTCGACCCGCAGCCGGTGCCGCAGGTTCAGCCGCACCGGGGCGAGGATCCTGAACCACACCACCAGGGCGGCGGCCCCCAGGTACAGCGCGTACCAGGCCGTCCGGGCGAAAGGACTGCCCACGAGGTCGGAGCCCAGGGCCAACTGGTGGCCGAAGGCGAGGAAGACCGCCGCGTACGTCAGCAGGTGCACGTAGTACCAGAACTCGTGACGCACCCGGTGGCGCACCGCGCGGGCCGAGACGATCCCGACCGCGAGGAGGACCACCGTCCCGGCGGTGGCCTTGAGCATCTCCGGGTAGTCCAGGACCACCGAGAGCGCCTCGTGCACCGGTGAGGAGCCGTCCTGGGCGGCGTACCCGAGCAGGATCAGCACGACGTGCGCCGCCAGCAGGCAGATCGTGTAGCGGCCCGCCATCGCGTGCCAGCGGGTCACCCGGTCCGTCCCGATCCGTCGTTCGAGCAGCGGCACGCGGGCCATCAGCCCCACCAGCACGGCACAGGCGTATCCGCACAGCAGGCCCGCGATCCGCCCGGCTCCCGTCAGCCACCCCGCGGCGCCCACGACCGACCCCGTGTCGTGCCACCACAGGGCGACCACACAGGCGGCCCCGCCCCACAGGACGGCGAGCACCGGGCCGGCGGCCGAGCGCCGTGCAGCGGGCGGCGCGGGGGCCCTCCCTCGTCGCGCGTACGCCGTCGTCATCCGTCGCTCCTTCTCCGGCCCTGCGGCCCTGTCTCCTCGGCCGTCCGGGAGCACACTGTGCCGACCCGACCTCTGAGCCGGCTCTGAACGCCGTGGGCGCGGGGGCGGTTCCGCAGCGGGGGGAAGGACAGCCCCGAAGCAGGGAGGAACTGCCGCCGGGCAGCGGGGGGAAGGGCGGCGCGGCCCTTCGACGCCGACCCGGCCGGGCGGCGGACCCGGACCGGATCCCGAGGGGACTCAGAGGGAACTCAGGGAGAACTCAGAGAGAACTCAGAGGTCGGGAGAGCGCCTCACGACGCCGCGAGCCCGCATCCTGGTACCTGAGATGAACACTTCCCGCCCCCGTGGCTACGGCCGCCCCGCGCTGACCCGGGCCGACGGCGCGCCGCTCAGGGTCCTCGTCGTCGACGACGATCCCGACCTCGCCGAGGTGCTCTCGGGCGCCCTGCGCTACGACGGCTGGGAGGTGCGCACGGCCGGCGACGGCGCTTCGGCGCTCGCGCGGGCGCGCGAGCTGCTGCCCGACGCCATCGTCCTCGACGTCATGCTCCCGGACACCGACGGCTTCGCCGTCCTGCGCTCGCTGCGCGCCGTGCGGCCCGACGTGTGCGTGCTGTTCCTGACCGCGCGCGACGCGGTGGAGGACCGCATCGCGGGCATCACGGCGGGCGGCGACGACTACGTGACGAAACCGTTCAGCCTGGAGGAGGTCGTCGCCCGGCTGCGCGGACTGCTGCGCCGGGCCGGCATGGCCCGGCAGACGGCGCAGGGGCCGCGGCTGACCGTCGGCGACCTGGAGATGGACGAGGAGGCCCGGGAGGTCACCCGCGACGGCGAGCGTGTCGAGCTGTCCCCGACGGAGTTCGAACTGCTGCGCTTCCTCATGCGCAACCCGCGACGGGTCCTGAGCAAGACGCAGATCCTCGACCGGGTGTGGTCCTACGACTTCGGCGGGCAGGCCCACGTCGTCGAGCTCTACATCTCCTATCTGCGCAAGAAGGTGGACGCCGGCCGCCCGCCCATGATCCACACGGTGCGGGGCGCCGGATACGTGCTCAAGCCGGTCGTCCGGTGACGACGCCCGGCCCGGGACGCGAAGGACGGCTCACAGGGCGTTCCCTCCGGAGCGCGGCGAGGCGGTCGCTGTCCCGTCTGCCCCGGCCGCACACGCTGCGGGCACGGCTCACCGTCGGCCTCGTCGTGCTGCTCGCGGTCAGTTGCGCGGCGGTCGGGGTGGCGGCCGTGGTGGAGCTGAACGGCTTCCTCACCGGCCGCCTCGACCAGCAGCTGCGCGATACGGGCGCACGGTTCCCGGCGAGCCTGGAGCACGGCGGGACCCGGCCCTCGGACCTTCCCCGGTCTCGAAAGGACTCGACCGCGGGGACCCCCACCGGCGACGAGGGGGGCGACGGGGACACCCGCCGGCAGCCCGTCGGGACCTTCGGAGCCCGGCTGGTCGGCGACACGGTCACCGACGCCGCGGTGGTGCGCGCCACGGGCGCGGGCGCGCGGGACGTCCCGCTCTCGGCCGCGGACCGGCGCACCCTCGCCTCGGTCCCGGCCGACGGCCGCGGCCACACCGTCGACCTCTCCGCCCTGGACGACTACCGTGTGCTGGCCGTCCCGGGCAGGGACGGCGACGTCCTGGTCACCGGACTGCCCACGGAGCCCGTCGAGGCCGCCGTCCACCGGCTGGAACTCGTCGCCGCGGTCGTCTTCGGCGTCGCGCTCGCCGTGGCGGGCTTCGCGGGCGCGCTGTGGGTGCGCTGGTCGCTACGGCCGCTCAGCAGGGTGGCCGCGACCGCCACCCACGTGAGCAGGCTGCCGCTGTCCAGCGGTGAGGTGGAGCTCTGGCCCCGCGCACCCGAGGCCGACCCGCGCGGTGAGGTGGGACGGGTCGCCGACGCCTTCAACACGATGCTCGGCCACGTCGAGGACGCGCTGACCGAACGGCACGCGAGCCAGGAGCGGCTGCGCAGTTTCGCCGCCGACGCCAGCCATGAGCTGCGCACGCCCGTGGCGTCGATCCGCGGGCACGCCGAGCTGGCTCTGCTGCATCCCGGGCCGGTGCCGCACAAGGTGGTGCGGGCCCTGGAGCGCATCGAGGCGGAGTCGGCCCGCATGGGCGAGATGGTCGACGATCTGCTGCTCCTGGCGCGCCTGGACGCGGGCCGGCCCCTGGAACGGCTGCCCGTGGACCTGACCCGCCTGGTCCTCGACGCAGTGACGGACGCACAGGCCGCGGGGCCCGGGCACCGCTGGACGCTGGAGCTGCCCGAGGAGCCGGTGACGGTGCCGGGGGACGCCCACCGGCTCCATCAGATGCTGGGCAACCTGCTGGCGAACGCCCGCCTCCACACCCCCGGCGGCAGCACGATCACCGTGTCGCTGGCGACCGACGACGCCACGGCGGTTCTCACGGTGCACGACGACGGTCCCGGCGTGGCCGCGGACGTCCGGCCCAGGGTCTTCGAGCGCTTCACCCACGGGGAGCGCCGCCGCACCGGGGGCGCGGACAGCGGCACGGGCGCCGGCCTCGGACTGTCGATCGTGGCGGCGGTGGCCGAGGCCCACGGAGGCGGCGTCGCCCTCGAGAGCGCCCCCGGTTCGACCGCGTTCACCGTGCGCATCCCCGCCGGCCCCGGGTGACCGGACACCGCCGCCCTCCGCAGACGCCTCTCCCGGTCTCCCGGCCCTGACGGCGGGTGCGAGCGGCGGCCGGCTGTGACTTCTCCCACCCGCTCTTGCCGGGGCGCGGAACGCTTGCCTACGTTCGGTCGCATGTCCTCCCATGGCGACGCTTTCCCCGCCGAACCCGACGAACCCGCGGAACCCGTCGAGGCGCGCGGGCCTGCCGCGGACCGGCCCGGCGCGTCCGCCCCGGTCGGCTGGGACATCGACCTCGGCTCCCACGAGATGCTCCGCCGCGCTCATGTGCTCGACGCCCTCGGCCCCGACTGGGACCCCCTCGCCGCACTGCGCGGCGAGGAAGCGGCGTACGAGCTGCTCTACTCGGGCCTCGACGCCGACCAGCAGCGGGTGTACGACGAGCTGGTCGCGGCCGGTGTCCTCCCGCCCAGAGGGGGCGGCCATGCTGCCGCTTGACCCGCAGGCCGACATCGGACGTCGCGCCTGGGTGGCCTGCCCGAACTGCGACGACCGCCGTGGCTGCGCCACCTGCGAGCAGGGGCGCACCTGCTCCGAGCACTGGCGCTACCTGCTCTCCCACGTCGGCAGCCTCCTCCACCTGCAGTGCCGGTCCTGCACGCACATCTGGACGCACGAGACGCACTTCGGCGCCACCCGTTCCCCGTGGGAGCGCATCACCAGCGGCCTGCGGCGACGCTGACCGCGGCCGCCCGCCGACCCGGCGGGCGGTGCGCCCGGCCCCGGCACGCGAGGCCGGACGGCGGATCGGTGTCGACTTTCGAGTGACCCCACCGTCTGTCGACGGGTACGGCGGACCCCTCCTGGCCGAGGATCGCGGTCGGCGGACACCCCTGCCTGCCGTTCTCCCGCCCGGAGGCAGCTGTGCACATCCTGCTCCTCGCCAGCGCGTTCAACAGTCTCACCCAGCGTGCCCACGCCGAACTGCGCGACCGCGGCCACACCGTGGCGGTGGAACTGGCCCTGCCCCACACCCCGTTGCCGCACCTCGTGCGGCGGCACGCACCCCGTCTCGTCGTCGCGCCGATGCTGAGGACGGCGATTCCGCAGGAGGTGTGGACGGCGTACACCTGCCTCGTCGTGCATCCGGGGCCCGTGGGCGACCGCGGACCGTCCTCCCTGGACTGGGCGATCCACGAGGGCGCCGACCGGTGGGGCGTCACCGTCCTGCAGGCCGACGGGGAGATGGACGCCGGTGACGTGTGGGCCTCGGAGCCGTGCCGGGTCCCGCCGGTGTCCAAGAGCGAGCTGTATCGGGGCGAGATCGCCGACGCCGCGCTGAAGGCCCTTCTGCTCGCGGTGGAACGCTTCGCCGGCGGAACGTACGTGCCGCGCCGGCAACCCGCGCCCGGCACGTCGGACGGCCGCCCGGGCACCCGGCCGTACCTCGACCAGAGCGTCCGGCGGATCGACTGGGCCACGGACTCCACCGAGGACGTCCTGCGCAGGCTCAGAGCGGCGGACTCCCAGCCCGGGGTGCTGGACACGCTGCTCGGCGACGAGTGGTACCTGCACGGGGGTCACCCGGAGAACGCGTTGCGCGGCCGCCCGGGCGAGCTGCTGGCCACCCGGGCCGGAGCGGTCTGCCGGGCCACCGCGGACGGCGCCGTGTGGCTCCCCGAACTGCGGCCCCGGCGCGGGCCCGGGCAGCCCGCCACGTTCCGGCTGCCGGCCGTGCAGGCCCTCGGCCACCGGCTCCCGGCGCTGCCCGAGCTCTCGCCGCCCCCGCTGCCCGACGCGGGCGCCGACACCTGGAGCGACATCCGCTACCGGGAGGACGGGAACGTCGGATTCCTGTCGTTCTCCTTCCCCGGCGGCGCCATGAGCACGCAGCAGTGCCGGCGCCTGCTGGACGCCTACCGGGAGGCGTGCACGCGGCCCACGGCCGTGCTGGTCCTGGGCGGCGAACGGGACTTCTTCTCCAACGGGATCCACCTCAACGTCATCGAGGCCGCGGCCGATCCGGCGGCCGAGTCCTGGGCGAACATCAACGCCATCGACGACCTGGTCGAAGCGGTCCTGACGACGACGGACCGGCTGGTGGTCGCGGCGGTCGCGGGCAACGCCGCCGCGGGCGGGGTGATGCTGGCCCTCGCCGCGGACGAGCTGTGGTGCCGCGCGGGCGCCGTGCTGAACCCCCACTACCGTCTGATGGGCCTGTACGGGTCGGAGTACTGGACGTACACCCTTCCGCGCAGGGTGGGGCACGCGACGGCCGACCGGCTCATGCGTGAGGCCCTGCCGGTGAGCTCGGCGGGCGCACTGCGCCTCGGCCTGGTCGACCGCGTCGTCGACTGCGGTCCGGACGCGTTCGCGCGGGAGGTCGGCGGCCTGGCGGCCCGCCTGGCGTCGGCTCCGGCGACGGCTGCCCGGATCACCGCGAAGAAGACGGAACTGGACCGGCTGCAGGCGGCCACGCCGCTCGCGGGCTTCCGCGAGCGGGAGCTGGCCCGGATGCGCCGCACCTTCGACGACCCGGACGCCTCCTACCACGCCCTGCGTCGCTCCTTCGTCCGCAAGGAGCGGCCGGCCGGCACCCCGCCGCACCTCGTGTCCGCCGCGGTTGCGCGGAACGCTCCCGTCCGCACTTCGGCCGCCGTCACCGGAACGGCCCACGAAGACATCTCGTCACGGCCGAACGGCTGATACGAAGAAACACGAAGAACGCGAAGAAAACGAAGAAGTGCGAATAAAAAGCCAGAAACGCGAAGAAACGTGATGGCCGGCATACAGGCCTTCATCCCTTACCTCCCCAGGAGGCGGTCCCATGACTGAGGTGACGCCGGGCACGGTCGGCGCCGCGGACGCGGACGGCGCGCCCGCCGACGAGACACCCACGATCCACATCCTCTGGATCAACGCGGGGTTGAGCTGCGACGGCGACTCGGTCGCGCTGACGGCCGCCATGCAGCCCAGCATCGAGGAGATCGTGCTCGGCGTGCTGCCGGGCCTCCCCAAGATCGCCGTCCACTGGCCGCTCATCGACTTCGAGTGCGGTCCGGTCGGCGGCTCGGACACGTTCATCGAGTGGTTCTTCAAGGGCGAGCGGGGCGAGATCGACCCGTTCGTCCTGGTCGTCGAGGGCTCCATCCCCAACGAGGCGATCAAGCCCGAGGGCTACTGGTGCGGCTTCGGCGACAACCCGGAGACCGGCCAGCCGATCACCACCAGCGAGTGGATCGACCGGCTCGCCCCGAAGGCCCTCGCGGTCGTCGCCATCGGCACCTGCGCCACGTACGGCGGCATCCACGCCATGGCGGGCAACCCGACCGGCGCCATGGGCGTGCCGGACTACCTCGGCTGGGACTGGAAGTCCCACGCCGGCATCCCCATCGTGTGCGTCCCGGGCTGTCCGATCCAGCCCGACAACTTCTCCGAGACGCTCACCTACCTGCTCTACCAGGCGGCCGGCTCCGCCCCGATGATCCCGCTGGACGACAAGCTGCGCCCCACCTGGCTGTTCGGGGCCACCGTGCACGAGGGCTGCGACCGCGCCGGCTACTACGAGCAGGGCCAGTTCGCGCTGTCGTACGACTCCCCGACCTGCCTGGTCAAGCTCGGCTGCTGGGGCCCGGTCGTCAAGTGCAACGTGCCCAAGCGGGGCTGGATGAACGGGATCGGCGGCTGCCCCAACGTGGGCGGCATCTGCATCGCCTGCACGATGCCGGGATTCCCCGACAAGTTCATGCCGTTCATGGACGAGCCGCCCGGCGCCAGGGTGTCGAGCGGCGCCAGCGGCGCGTACGGCGCCGTCGTCCGCACGCTGCGGTCGATCACCGCCAGGACCGTGGACAAGGAGCCCAAGTGGCGCCGCACCGGAGACCGGATCACCACCGGATACCGGCCCCCCTGGTGAGCGGCGGCCGTACGTAGTCCCCGCTCCCCGCTTCGTGCACCCCCCACCCCCCCCGTACCTCCCGCGCAACGAGAAGGGCACGGCACACAGATGGCACCGAAGACGAAGGCGGCCGGCGACGGCACCGGCCTGGTGGAGATGGCCTGGGACCCGATCACCCGGATCGTGGGCAGCCTGGGCATCCACACGAAGATCGACTTCAAGCAGAAGCGGGTCGCGGAGTGCTACAGCACCTCGTCGGTCTTCCGTGGCTACAGCGTCTTCATGCGCGGCAAGGACCCACGCGACGCGCACTTCATCACCAGCCGCATCTGCGGGATCTGCGGGGACAACCACGCCACGTGCTCGGTGTACGCGCAGAACATGGCGTACGGCGTCAAGCCCCCGCACCTCGCCGAGTGGATCATCAACCTCGGCGAGTCCGCGGAGTACATGTTCGACCACAACATCTTCCAGGAGAACCTGGTAGGGGTCGACTACTGCGAGAAGATGGTCAAGGAGACCAACCCCGGCGTCCTCGAACTCGCCGAACGCACCGAGGCCCCGCACGCCGCCGAGCACGGCTACCGCACGATCGCCGACATCATGCGCTCGCTCAACCCCCTGGAGGGCGAGTTCTACCGCGAGGCTCTCCAGGTCAGCCGCTACACGCGCGAGATGTTCTGCCTCATGGAGGGCCGCCATGTGCACCCCTCCACGCTCTACCCGGGCGGCGTCGGCACCATCGCCTCCGTACAGCTCTTCACGGACTACCTCAGCCGCCTGATGCGCTACGTGGAGTTCATGAAGCGCGTGGTGCCCCTGCACGACGACCTGTTCGACTTCTTCTACGAGGCGCTGCCCGGCTACGAGGAAGTGGGCCGGCGCCGCGTCCTGCTCGGCTGCTGGGGCGCGCTCAACGACCCCGAGCACTGCGACTTCACGTACGCCAACATGACCGACTGGGGACGGAAGATGTTCGTCACCCCGGGCGTGATCGTCGACGGCAAACTCGTCACCAACGACCTGACCGAGATCAACCTCGGCATCCGCATCCTGCTGGGCAGCTCCTACTACGAGGACTGGCAGGGGCAGGAGCAGTTCGTCACCCACGACCCGCTCGGCAACCCGGTGGACCCGCGCCACCCGTGGAACCAGCACACCATCCCCGCCCCGCAGAAGCGCGACTTCGACGACAAGTACAGCTGGGTCATGTCGCCGCGCTGGTTCGACGGCAAGGACCACCTCGCCCTGGACACCGGCGGCGGCCCCATCGCCCGCCTGTGGTCGACCGCCCTGTCCGGGCTCGTCGACATCGGGTACGTCAAGGCCACCGGCCACAGCGTGGTCATCAACCTGCCCCGCACCATGACCAAGCCGGAGACCACCTTCGAGTGGAAGATCCCGAAGTGGTCCAACGCCCTGGAACGCAACCGCGCCCGCACCTACTTCCAGGCGTACGCCGCCGCCGTCGCGCTGCACTGCGCGGAGAAGGGCCTGGCGGAGGTCCGGGCCGGACGCACCCAGACCTGGGAGAAGTTCGAGGTCCCCGACGAGGGCATCGGCGTCGGCTTCACCGAGGCCGTCCGGGGCGTCCTGTCCCACCACATGGTGATCCGCGACGGCAAGATCGCCAACTACCACCCGTACCCGCCCACCCCGTGGAACGCCAGCACCAGGGACACCTTCGGCACCCCCGGCCCCTATGAGGACGCCGTGCAGAACACGCCCATCTTCGAGGAGAACACCCCGGAGAACTTCAAGGGCATCGACATCATGCGCGCCGTCCGCAGCTTCGACCCCTGTCTGCCCTGCGGCGTCCACATGTACGTCGGCGGCGGCAAGACCGTGAAATCGATGCACGTGCCCACCGGCCTGAGCGGACTGGGCGGATGAGCGCGGCGACGACGGCGGCGAAGCCGGTGAACGCGGAGCAGACCGGACGACGTGTCGAGGAGGTGCTGGAGCGGCTGACCGCGAGCGGCGACCCTGCCGCCTCCGCGGCCGCGGAGGAACTGGTGCGGTCCCTCATGGACTTCTACGGCGCCGGACTGGCCCGCATCCTCCACCTGCTGGCCGGCGCCCCGGGCGCCCCCGACGGTCCGGTGGCACGGCTGCTCGGCGACGAGCTGGTCGCGAGCCTGCTCGTCCTGCACGACCTGCACCCCGAGGACCGCGACACCCGCATCGCCCGCGCCCTCGAAAGCGTCCGCGAACACGACCTGGAGGTCGTGGACTTCGACGAGCGCAGCGGCGCCCTGTCGCTGCGGGCCCGGGAGGCCGGCGGCTGCGGATGCGGCTCCGGAGGCGATGCCCGGCAGGCCGCCGAGGCCGCCCTCGCCTGCTTCGCACCGGAGGTCACGGCCGTCGACGTGCAGAGCGCGCCCGCGGGCCCCACGCTGCTGCAGATCGGCACCGCCCCGACGGGAGCCCGATGACCGCGTCCCCGGCGACGCGCCCGCCCGGCCTGCGGAGGTTCGTCACCGAACGGGCCCCGCAGCCCGAACGGTGCGAGCTGTGCGCCGTGCAGGTCCCGGCCGGCCACCGCCACCTGGTCGACACCGAGAAACGCGCCCTCGTCTGCGCCTGCGCCCCCTGCGGGCTGCTGATGGAGCAGCCGGGGGCCGCCGCGGGCCGCTTCCGCACGGTTCCGGACCGCTACCTCGCCGACCCCGCACACCACCTCGACGACAGCGCGTGGGACGCCCTGCAGATCCCGGTCGGCGTCGCCTTCCTCTTCCGCAACGCGGCACTGGACCGGCTGGTCGCCCTCTACCCGAGCCCGGCCGGGGCCACCGAGAGCGAACTCGACCCCGCCACCTGGACGGACGTCCTCGGCGGCAGCCGCCTCGCCGCGCTGCTCGAACCCGACGTGGAGGCGCTGCTGCTGCGCCGCACCGACGACGGCTGCGCGTGCCACCTCGTCCCCATCGACGTCTGCTACGAACTCGTCGGCCGCATGCGGCTGCTGTGGCAGGGCTTCGACGGCGGCGCCGAGGCCCGCGCCGCTCTGGAGGCGTTCTTCGCGGACGTCGCCCGCCGCGCCCGTCCGGTGGACGAGGCGGAGCGCCCGGCGGAGAAGGCGGTGCGGCCGTGACCGAGTTCTCCTTCGCCTGCACCGGCGTGCGCGCCGACCGCTTCGCAGCCGGACCCACCCTGGTCTTCCGGCTGCGGGTCACCGCCGCGGCCGGCGCGCGGGTGCACGCCCTCGCGCTGCGCTGCCAGATCCGCATCGAACCGGCCCGCCGGACCTACGGGGCGGCCGAGGCCGACGGCCTGTCGGACCTCTTCGGCGAGCGCTCCCGCTGGGGCAGCACGCTCCAGCCGGTGCAGTTCGCCCAGGTCGCGCTCATGGTCCCGAGTTTCACCGGAGAGATCGAGACCGACCTCGTGGTGCCCTGCACGTACGACATGGACATCGCCGCGACGCGCTACCTCAGCGCCCTCGCCGACGGCGAGGTCCCGCTGCTGATGCTGTTCTCCGGCACGGCCTTCACCGGGGACGGCGGCTTCCGGGTCGAGCCGGTGCCCTGGGACCGGGAGGCGACGTACCGCATGCCGGTCGCCGCCTGGCGGGACATGGTCGAGCAGCACTTCCCCGGCTGCGGCTGGATCCGGCTGCCGCGCGCCACCATGGACGCCCTGCTCGCCTACCGCTCCCGGCACGCCCTGACCTCCTGGGAGGCGACCCTCAAAGCCCTCCTCGACGACGAAGCCGGCACCGCAGGGCCGCCCGCGAGCGACCCGTTCCGCGCGCTCACCGGCAGCACCGTAAGGACGGACCCGTGACCGTGACCACCTTCGCGCCCGAGACGGAGGAACGGTTCGCCCTCGCCCGGCAGGTGGCCGACGCCGTCCTCTTCGAGGGCTACGTGCTCTACCCGTACCGCGCCTCCGCCGCGAAGAACCGGCTGCGCTGGCAGTTCGGGGTGCTGGTGCCGCCCGGCTGGGGCGCGGAGTGCGAGGAGCACGACTTCCAGCACACCGAATGCCTGATGGAACCGAAGGCGGGCGCGACGCTCTCCGTCGAGGCGCGCTTCCTGCACGCCCGACGGCGCACGGTGCAGCGCGTCCGCCCCGACGGCGGTTTCGAGACGGTGCCCGAACTCCGCCTCGACGACCGGGTCCTGGTGCCCTGGGACGAGGGGAGCGAGGAGCGGGTCGAGGTCGTCGCGTCGGTGGACGAACTCCTCGGGGACGGCGTCACGCACCCCTTCCGCCGCCCCGCCCGCGAGGACGCCGAACCGGTCCTGGACGCGGCCGGCCGCACCGTGGGCCGGCTGGTGCGGCGGTGCGAGGAGATCAGCGGGACGATCCGGCTGTCGGCCCGCGAACTCGACGGCCCCTACCGGGCCGTGCGTCTGACGGCCGTCGTCGAGAACACCAGCGAGTGGACGCCCTGCGAGAGCCGCGGCGCGGGCCGGGACGCGGCGCTGCCGCGGTCCCTGGTGGCCACCCACCTCCTCATGGCGCTGAGCGCCGGATCGTTCCTGTCGATGACCGATCCCCCCGAGTGGGCCAAGGGCGCGGTCGCCGCCTGCCGCAACCTGCACACCTGGCCCGTGCTGGCCGGCGAACCGGGCCGCGCCGACCTCGTGCTGTCCTCGCCGATCATCCTCGAGGACCATCCGGCCATCGCGCCGGAGAGCCCCGGCGCGCTCTACGACGCCACCGAGATCGACGAGATCCTCGCGCTGCGCACCGCGGCCCTCACCGACGAGGAGAAGCGGGAGGCCCGGGGCACCGACGAGCGGGCGGCCGCGGTGATCGAGCTGGCGGACTCGATGCCGCCCGAGGTCCTGGAGCGTCTGCACGGCGCGGTGCGCAGTCTGCGCGAGGTCACCGCCCCGGGCCCCACCGTCGCGGGCCGAGCCGCCGCGGACCCCGCCGCCGCACAGCCGGGATTCCCCGACGAGCACGGCGTGCCGCGGCCGGACACGCCCTGGTGGGACCCCGCGAGCGAGGCCGGCTTCGATCCCGCGCGGGACCGCGTGCTCGTCGACGGCCGGCCGGTGGGCAAGGGCAGCCGCGTCGCGCTGCGGCCGGGCCTGCGCCGCACCGACGCGCAGGACATCTTCCTGCGGGACCGCACGGCGACGGTCGAGGCGGTCCTGCACGACGTCGACGGCGGCGTGCACCTGGCGGTCACGGTCGACGGCGACCCGGGCGCCGACATCCGCCGCGAGCAGGGGCGGTTCCTGTACTTCCAGCCCGACGAGGTCGCACTCCTGGAGGCAGACGGATGACTCCCTCCGCACCGCCGGCTCCCCGGACCCTCGTCGCCGGCATCGGCAACGTCTTCCTCGGCGACGACGGCTTCGGCGTGGAGACCGTCCGCAGGCTCGCCGCACGCGACCTGCCCGCCCACACCGAGGTCGTGGACATCGGCGTCCGGGGGATGCACCTCGCCTACCAGCTGCTGGACGGCTACGACACCCTCGTCCTCGTGGACGCCACGGCCCGCGGCGAAGCCCCGGGCACCCTGTACGTCCTCGAGCACGATTTCGGCGACGGGACGCCTTCCCCCGCCGCCGCGATGGACGGCCACCGGATGACCCCCGACGCCGTCCTGGCGCTGCTGGCCACCCTCTGCGCCGGAACCGGCACGCAGCCGCCGCGCCGCGTCCTGGTGGTCGGCTGCGAACCGGCCTCGGTGGAGGAGGGCATCGGTCTCGGCGCACCGGTCGCCGACGCCGTGCCGCGCGCCGTCCGGCTGATCGAGGAACTGCTGTGGAACAGCGAGCCGTCCGCGGCACAGACCCCGCCCGCGCAGGTTTCGACATGAGGAGAGACGGGATGAAGAAGATCGTCATCGGTGGAGCGGCCCTGGCGGCCGTGGCCGCCGTCTTCGCCGAGGTGTTCCCCGACATCAGGCGCTACCTGAGAATCCGGCGCATGTGACCTGTGGCGCCCCGGTGCGCCGTGCGGTTGCGTCGAACGGCGTACCCGCGAAGCCCGCGACGGCGTGCCGGGCCCTGCCACCCGGCCGGGCACGCCTCTAATGAAGCCCGGCGGAGGCAGCCTGCGAAAGGACGGAAGACATGCACGAGATGTCCGTCGCGCTGGCCGTCGTCGACCAGGTGGCCGAGGCCGCCGGCCGGTCCGCAGGCGTCACCGCCGTGCGATCCGTACGGCTCCAGGTGGGCGAACTGGCCGGCGTCGTACCGGACGCCCTCGCCTTCTCCTTCGAGCTGGCCTGCGCCGGAACCGTGCTGGAAGGCGCCGAACTGATCACCGAAGCGGTGCCGGGGCGGGCCCGATGCACGCCCTGTGCGCACGAATGGGCCGTCGGCATGCCGCCCCGGCTGACCTGCCCCGCATGCGGCGCGACGCACACCGAGCTGCTCGCCGGCCGGGAGCTGCAGATCGTCGACGTGCACTGGGAGGACGGCACCCCGCACGCGTCCCCCCGCGAACCGATCTCCGAGGAGCGCTGAACCATGTGCCGTGTCGTCGACCTGCGGCAGGCCGTACTCGCGAAGAACGACGCGAGCGCCGACGCACTGCGCGCCCGCCTCGCCGCCCGCCGAACGGCCGTCGTCAACCTGATGTCCAGTCCGGGCAGCGGCAAGACCGCGCTGCTGGAGCAGGAACTGCTGCGGGCACGGGAGCGGTCCGTGCCCGTCGCCGCGCTGAGCGCCGATCTCGCCACCGAGAACGACGCGGTCCGCCTGGCGCGTTCGGGCGTTCCCGTGAAGCAGGTGCTCACCGACGGTCTGTGCCATCTGGAGGCGGGAATGCTCGCCGGGCACCTCGACGGATGGCTGCCCGACGACACCCGGCTGCTGTTCGTGGAGAACGTCGGCAACCTGGTCTGCCCGGCCTCCTACGACCTGGGGGAGACGCTCAGGGTCACGCTCGCCTCCGTGACGGAGGGCGAGGACAAGCCGCTCAAGTACCCCACCGCCTTCGGCCTCGCCCACCTCGTCGTGCTCACCAAGACCGACATCGCGCAGGCCGTCGAGTTCGACGAGCTCGCGTTCCGCGCGAACGTGGAACAGGTCAACCCCGGAGTCGAGGTGATCCTGACCTCCGCACGCCGAGGGCAGGGGATCGGCGCGCTGCTCGACCGGGCCATGGCGGCCGCGGACGGCGAGCAGGTCCACACGCCCGTGATGGCCCGGCCGCCGCAGCACCACGGTCACGTCCACGACGGTCTCTCCCACGCGCACCACGACCACGCCCACGCGCACGACGGGCGCCACCCGGCCCCGGAGGCCGAGGGCGCCATGGCCCACACCCACCCGTGAGCGGTCCGCAGGCCACGGCCGCCCTCCTCGGGGACGGCCCGCTGCGACGCCGGGTGACCGTCCGGGGCGTCGTGCAGGGCGTGGGCTTCCGGCCCTACCTGTACGGCCTCGCCACCGAACTCGCCCTCGCCGGGCATGTGACCAACACACCCGAGGGCGTCGTCGTGGAGGTCGAGGGCGCCGCCCCGGCCGTGGCCCGGTTCTGCGACCTGATCGCCGCCCAGGCGCCCCCGCTGGCCCGCGTCGAGTCCGTGCGGCACCGGGACGTGCCGCCCGCGGGCGACACCGCCTTCACCATCCTCGCCTCCCGCGCCGACGGGCCGGCCCGCACCCTGGTCTCCCCGGACGCCGCCACCTGCGCCGACTGCCTCGCCGAGCTGGCCGACCCGGCCGACCGGCGGTACCGCCACCCCTTCGTGAACTGCACCCACTGCGGCCCGCGCTTCACGATCGTCACCGGCGTGCCCTACGACCGGTCCCACACCACCATGGCCGGCTTCCCGATGTGCCCCGACTGCGCCCGGGAATACGCGGACCCCGCCGACCGCAGGTTCCACGCGCAGCCGGTCGCCTGCCCGGCGTGCGGGCCGCGTCTGCGGCTGGTCCTCGGCCGGGCGGCGGGGCCGGGCGCGGGGGAGACGGCGGACCCGGTCGCCGTGGCGCGCGCCCTGCTGACGGGGGGTGCGATCCTCGCCGTGAAGGGCCTGGGCGGCTACCACCTGGCCTGCGACGCCACGAACGGGACGGCGGTGGCCCTCCTGCGGCGCCGGAAGGCGCGCGGCGACAAGCCGTTCGCCGTCATGGCCAGGGCGGCCGACGACGTCCGTCACCTCGTCCGGCTCGGAGCCGGGGAGCGCGCCCTGGCCGAGAGCCCGGCCAGGCCGGTCGTCCTGATGCGGCGGCTCCCGCAGCCGTCGTACGCCGACGGGGCCCCGCGCCCCGCCGACGCCGTCGCGCCCGGCAGCCCGGACCTCGGCGTGATGCTGCCGTACACACCCCTGCACCATCTGCTGCTCGGCCTGCCCGGCGACGGGGACGGCCCCCGGCTGCTCGTCATGACCAGCGGCAACGTGTCCGGCGAGCCGATCGTCACCGACGACGACGAGGCGCTGGACCGGCTCGCGCACCTGGCCGACGCCTGGCTCACGCACGACCGGCCGATCCACGTCCCGTGCGACGACTCCGTGGTCCGCCTCTGCGACGGCGAGCCGCTGGTGATCCGCCGCTCCCGCGGTTACGCGCCCCTGCCGGTGCCCCTCCCGCTGCCGGTGCGGCCCGCGCTCGCGGTCGGCGGAGACCTGAAGAACACGTTCTGCCTGGGAGCGGGCCGTCGCGCCTGGCTGTCGGCCCACATCGGCGACATGGACGACATCGCCACCCAGCGGGCCTTCGGCCGCGCGGTGGCGCAGTTGCGGTGCATCACGGGCGTGCGGCCCGAGACCCTGGCCTGCGACCGGCACCCGGGCTACCGGTCCGCCCGGTGGGCCGACCTGAACGCGGCACACAGGCCGGTCGTACGCGTCCAGCACCATCACGCGCACATCGCCGCCGCCATGGCCGAGCACGGGCTGGACGGCGCCCGCGCGGTGATCGGCGTCGCCTTCGACGGCACCGGGCACGGCGACGACGGCGCCGTGTGGGGCGGGGAGTTCCTGCTCGCGGACTACGACGGCTTCACACGGTTCGCGCACCTCGCCTACGTCCCGCTGCCCGGAGGCGACGCCGCGGTGCGCCGCCCGTACCGGATGGCGCTGGCACATCTGAGGGCGGCCGGGATCGGCTGGTCCGCGGACCTCGCCTGCACGGCTGCCTGCCCGACCGACGAACTCCCGCTCCTGGAGCGGCAGTTGGAGCGAGGGCTGAACTGCGTCCCCACGTCCAGCATGGGCCGGCTCTTCGACGCGGTGTCCTCACTCGCCGGGGTGTGCCACCGGGCCGGGTACGAGGCGCAGGCCGCCGTCGAGCTGGAGGGGGCGGCCGCGCGCGCCCCCGCCGGGGACGCGACCGCCTACGCCTTCGCCCTGCACACGCCGCGGGAGGACGTCGACGGCGCGCTGCGCGCCGATCCGGCACCCGTGCTCGCGGCGATCGTCGGCGACCTGCGCGCGGGCGTCGCGCCCGGCGTCGTCGCGGCGCGCTTCCACCGGGCCGTGACCGCCCTCGTGCACCGGGTCTGCGTCCGGGCGCGTGAGCGGCGGGGGCTGGACACGGTGGCCCTGACGGGAGGCGTGTTCGCCAACACGCTCCTGTCCTCGGCCTGTGCCGCCGTCCTGCGCGAGGACGGCTTCACCGTCCTTCGGCACCGACTGGTGCCGCCTGGCGACGGCGGCCTGGCGCTGGGCCAGCTGATGGTGGCCGCCCGGCACACTCCCCGTCCCACCGACTGACCGAACGCGCGACCACAGCGAGGAGAGGCCCATGTGCCTGGCGGTACCCGGCAAAGTGCTGGACATCGAGGAACGCGACGGCACCCGGATGGCCACCGTCGACTTCGGCGGCGTGGTCAAGGAGGTGTGCCTGGAGTACCTGCCCGATCTGCGGGTCGGCGAGTACGCCATCGTCCACGTGGGATTCGCCCTGCAACGCCTGGACGAGGAGTCGGCGCGGCAGACGCTCGAACTCTTCGCCGAACTGGGCCTGCTGCAGGAGGAGTTCGGCGATCCCTGGGAGACGGCGGCGAAGGAGGCGGGCGAGACGGCCGTCGAAGAGGTGCGCGGGTGAAGTACATCGACGAGTTCCAGGACCCCGAGCTCGCGCGTCGGCTGCTGGACGACATCCACGCCACGGTGACCAGGCCGTGGGCCCTGATGGAGGTGTGCGGAGGGCAGACGCACAGCATCATCCGGCACGGCATCGACCAACTCCTGCCGAAGGAGATCGAGTTGATCCACGGGCCGGGATGCCCGGTGTGCGTCACCCCCCTGGAGGTCATCGACAAGGCCCTGGAGATCGCCTCCCGGCCGGAGGTGATCTTCTGTTCCTTCGGCGACATGCTGCGCGTGCCGGGCACGGGACGGGACCTGTTCCAGGTCCGGGGCGAGGGCGGTGACGTACGCGTCGTCTACTCGCCGCTCGACGCGCTGCGCGTCGCCCGGCAGAACCCGGACCGACAGGTCGTGTTCTTCGGCATCGGCTTCGAGACGACGGCGCCGCCCAACGCCATGACGGTCCATCAGGCCCGGAAGCTGGGCATCCGGAACTTCAGCATGCTGGTGTCGCATGTCCGGGTGCCGCCGGCCATCGAGGCGATCATGTCGTCGCCGAGCTGCCGCGTGCAGGGCTTTCTCGCGGCGGGGCACGTCTGCAGCGTGATGGGCATGGAGGAGTATCCACAGCTGGCGGAGCGCTTCCGCGTGCCGATCGTCGTCACGGGCTTCGAGCCCCTGGACATCCTCGAAGGGGTGCGCCGGGCCGTCCGCCAGCTGGAACGCGGCGAGCACACCGTCGACAACGCCTACGCGCGCGCGGTGCGCCCGGAGGGCAACCCCGCCGCCCGCGCCATGCTGGAGGACGTCTTCGAGGTCACCGACCGCGCCTGGCGCGGCATCGGGGTGATCCCCGGCAGCGGCTGGCGGCTCTCGCCGAAGTACCGCGACCACGACGCCGAGCACCGCTTCCCGGTCGACGGCATCCGCACCGAGGAACCCGCCGCGTGCCGCAGCGGAGAGGTTCTGCAGGGACTGCTCAAGCCGCACGAGTGCGAGGCCTTCGGCACCGTGTGCACCCCCCGCACCCCCCTGGGGGCGACCATGGTCTCCAGCGAGGGCGCCTGCGCCGCGTACTACCTCTACCGGCGGCTCGACATGCCCGCCGGCCAGGCCAGGGAGGCGACCCCCGTTGTCTGACATCACCGCTGCCCCCGCCGGCGCCCTGGACATCGAGGCGTGGACGTGTCCGGCGCCCCTGCGCGACCGGCCGCGCGTCGTGATGGGCCACGGCGGCGGCGGAGCCCTGTCCGCCGAACTGGTCCAGCAGATCTTCGCGCCCGCCTACGGCGGCGAGGTGCTCGCCCAGATGGGGGATGCCGCCGTCCTCGCCCTGGGCGGCGCCCGGCTGGCGTTCTCCACCGACTCCTACGTGGTGCGGCCGCTGTTCTTCCCCGGCGGCAGCATCGGCGACCTGGCGGTCAACGGCACCGTCAACGACCTCGCCATGAGCGGCGCCCGGGCCGCCTACCTCTCCTGCGGATTCATCCTGGAGGAGGGTGTCGAGCTGGACGTGGTCACGCGGGTGGCCGAGGCGCTGGGCGCGGCCGCGCGCACCGCCGGAGTGCAGGTGGCGACCGGTGACACCAAGGTGGTGGAGGCAGGTCACGGCGACGGCGTCTTCATCAACACCGCGGGCATCGGTCTCGTCCCGGCGGGCGTCGACCTGCGTCCGCAGCGGGTCGTACCCGGAGACGTCGTGATCGTCAGCGGCGCCGTCGGCGTCCACGGAGTGGCGATCATGAGCGTGCGCGAGGGCCTGGAGTTCGGCGTGGAGATCAAGAGCGACTGCGCGGCGCTCGGCGGTCTGGTCGACGCCATGCTCGCGGTCACCCCGGATCTGCACGTCCTGCGCGATCCCACCCGGGGCGGCCTCGCGGCAGCGCTCAACGAGATCGCGGCGGCCTCCGGCGCCGGGGTGGTCATCCGGGAACGCGACGTCCCCGTCCCGCCGGCCGTGGCCAATGCCTGCGCCGTTCTCGGGCTGGACCCCCTGTACATCGCCAACGAGGGCAAACTCGTGGCCTTCGTCCCGCGCGAGCACGCCGACGCCGTTCTCGAGGCGATGCGGGCCCATCCGCTGGGCGCGGACGCGGTGATCATCGGCGAGGCCGTCGAGGAGCATCCCGGCATGGTGGTGACCCGGACCGGCCTCGGGGGAACGCGCGTCGTCGACCTGCCGATCGGTGAGCAACTGCCGCGCATCTGCTGACAGGCGCGCCGTCCGTCGAGGACGGCGCCCGTCCGGCCCCCGATCGAAGAAGGTCAGCCCGCTCGGGGTCCGGACGGCGGGTCCTGCGGGTCCACGCCGCTCCTCGACGAGGCGTCCTTCGTGCCGCTGGGCCGCTGGGAGCGGCCCCTGCGTCCGGCGTCGTGCCTGCCCTTCTCCTCGGCGTCGCCGTACTCCTCGCCGCGTGCGCCGTGGCTCTCGACCGTGTCACCCGGTACGGACTTCGACTCCTGCGCCGACTTCGTCCGGCCGCGACCGCGCTCCCCGGCGTGCTCGCCCGGGTGGAACGAGCGATGGGCGCTCGGGTTCTCCTGCCGGCGGGTCTCATCCACGTCGGGCGACCAGCCGTGATGCTCGCCGCCCTGGTGACGGCTGGGACCCTCGCCGTGCGGTGGTTCGGACGAACGTGGTTTCTTCGACATGGTCCGATCCGCCCTTCCACGGTCGGCGGGGACGCCGCTCACGCCCACCTGATATGGGTAAATTATCCCCTTTTGTATAGATGTGGGCATGTCGTGCGTGTGACCACAGCACGACGGCCCGCCGGTGAGCAGTCCGGCGGGCCGTCGGCGACCCCGTGCCTCGGTGATCCGGGTCGGGAGACGATCAGGTCAGGAGACGATCAGGTCGGGAGGCGATCAGGTCAGGGGGCGATGTCCCACTGCTGGCAGACGTTGTCGAGCTGCTGCCACTGGCGCACCGCGGTGCCGTTGGCGGTTCCGCAGTTCGCGACGTCCAGGGTCATGCCCGTGTTGACGTTGGAGATCGTGTAGTGGGAGCCGGCCTTCGTGACGTCCCACTGCTGGCAGCGGTTGCCGAGCGAGGCCCACAGCTGGACGGCCGTGCCGTTGGACTGCCCGCAGTTCTTGTCGTCCAGGACGGTGCCGCTGTTGACGTTGGTGATGGTGTAGTGGCCGTTGCCCGCGGCGGCGAACTTCCACTGCTGGCAGGCGTTGCCGAGCGAGGACCAGAGGTCGACCGAAGTCCCGTTGCCGGTGCCGCAGTTGACCGCGTCCAGGACCTTGCCGGAGTTGGGGTTGGTCAGCCGGTAGGCCCTGCCGGCGACGGGGAAGGTGACGGCCGGGGTGCTGTAGCCGACGGAGGTGATGTTGGCCTGCACGGCGTTGTCGGCGGCGGTGGTCGGATAGCCGGCGGTCATGACGCCTTCGAAGAAGGAGCCGTCGGACCCGTTGCTGTTGTCGCCGCCGGTGCCGAGGACGATGGCGCCCTCCAGATGCATGGGGGTGTACCCGCCGAGATTGGGCAGGGCTCCGTCGTACCAGGTGGTCAGTGAGCCCGATTGCGCGTTGCCCCCCTTGATCGCATAGGTCGTCGTGCCGTTGTTCTTCTCCATGGCCGTGACGTATTCGCTGGAGATCCCGGTGTTGGCCGGGTTGGCTCCGTTCCCTCCGAAGAACAGCCCGTTCTCGAGGTCGGCCTCGACCCAGGGACCCGATCCGGCGCCGGAGCACGAGAACCAGCACTCCGTGCCGAAGTTGATCGCGTCCATGTGGCCGTTGCCGGTGTCGTTGCCGGACGTCTCGGCGTTGCCGTAGTCGAAGCAGCAGCGGTTGTTGACGTGGTGGCCGCTGGTCACCATGTAGGCGCCCTCGGGGGAGCTGCCGGTGGCGATGCCCGTCGTGCTGTTGTCGCGGTAGCCGACGCCGGCGGACACGAAGACGCCGTAGGCGGCGTGACCGCCGACGGTGACCGGCAGTGCGTCGGCGATCGCGCCGACGTCCTGCCCGCCGTTGCCTCCCGGCCCTTCGACGGTCAGGTCGTTGTGGCGCGTGCTCTGGTCGTAGATCTTGGTGATGATGCAGGTCGTGCCCGCGCAGAAGGAGTCCTGCGCCGCGGCGTTGGCGTAGCCGCCGGCGGACAGGACGCCGATGTCGGCGGTGGCGGCGTCCGAGGCGCGCCTGACCTGGTAGAGAGGGCCGTTGTAGGCGGCGTACAGCGCCCGCGTGGTGCTGTGGGCGGCGGCGCAGGGTGTGCCCGCGGAGGCGTAGATGTCGCACGGCAGGGACGAGGCGGCCTCGGCCGTGCCCGCGGTGCTGACGACCCCGGCCAGGAGGCCGGCGAGCAGGGCGAGGACTGCGCCCACGACCCTCGGGCGGAGCCCTTTCAGATGTCTGGCTATCACTGTGAACCTCTTCCGTCGTGCGTTCTTCAGTGGCCCGGCGCGGAAGGCGCGGCCGGCAGGGGAATGTGCGACCGCCGACGGAGATTGTGAGCGCTAACAAACGAGGTTCCCGGAAGTCATCACTCATCCGGGTCGTGGGGGCGGGGTGTGAACGGTGCGTCGGCGGCTCTGTTGTCGGAGCTGGTCCAGGGTGTGCCCGGACGGTTCTCGTACGATTGGCGGTGATCGACCGGTCCCGTGACTCCGTCTTTTTACGCTGGCGTGAACACCGGGTCAACACTGTTGAACAGTCAAGAGTATGGAAACAAAGGCCATGCCATCCCTTGACCTTGGTTTCCGTTATGCCGGAACGGTGCCGCTCCACCCGCGAGACGCCGGGTCGGCAGGCCGGTGACCCGCCTCGCGGCCGGCCTCCGGAGCGAGGCGGCTCACCGGCCGTGGCCGGCGCGGAATGTGTGCGCTAACAAGTAGTCACGACCCTTCCCCTGAGCCCCAGGGAGCGCATGCCTGCCGAACGCGCCCGACGGGAATGGCAGTCACCGGAACATCGCCCGGATGATTCCCACGGTGCGTGCCAGATGCGGCTCGGAGCGATCCGCGCGGTGGGCGACGGCCAGCTCCACGCGTGCGTCCGGCCCGGCCAGCGGCAGATAGGCGACGCCGTCGAGCGCCAGCGCGGTCACCGGCCCGGGCACGACCGCGACGCCGAGACCGCCGGCCACCAGCGTGACCAGCGTCGAGGTCTCGCCGACCTCGTGGCGGATGCGCGGCTCGACGCCGGCGTCGCGCAGCAGGCCGAGGACGACGTCGTACATCACGGACCGGCGGCCGGCGGAGTGCACGATCAGGTCGGCGCCGGCCAGGTCCGCGACGCGCAGCCGCTTCCGGCGGGCGAGGGGGTGGTCGGCCGGCACGGCGACGACGAGCCGGTCCCGGCGCAGGGTGTGCACGGTGAGGGAGAGACCGGCCGCCACGGGGCGCAGCAGGGCGACGTCGATCGCGCCGGTGCGCAGCGCGTCGACCTGGTCGGGTGCGAGCATCTCCCCGCGGAAGGAGAAGTCGACCCCGGGAAGCTCCTCCGTGAGCCGGCGCGAGAGCGCGGGCAGGAGGCTGTACGTCGCCGAGCCCACACAGCCGATCGCGAGGTGCCCCACCGAGCCGGCGGCGACGAGACGTGCGTACTGGGCGGCCTCGTCGACCCCGGCGAGGATCGCGCGCGCCCGCCCGAGGTAGGCCCGGCCGGCGTCGGTCAGGTCGACGCGGCGCGTCGTGCGGTGGAGCAGCTCGACGCCGAGCTCGGCCTCGAGCTGCCGGATCTGTGTGGAGAGCGGAGGCTGGGCCATGTGGAGGCGCTCGGCGGCGCGGCCGAAGTGGCGCTCCTCGGCCACGGCCACGAAGTACCGCAGGTGGCGCAGATCCATAGGTCTTCCGTATCAATCGGCTCGGATATGCGTACTTCAGAATATCGTGGGCCGGGATTAGCGTCGCTGCCATGAGTGCTTTCCTGTACGCCGCGACACGGACGCCGTTCGGCCGCTTCAACGGCGGGCTGGCCGGGGTCCGGCCCGACGATCTCGCCGCCGCCGCGATCACCTCGACGCTCGCCCGGGTGCCCGGCCTCGACCACGCCGCGATCGACGACGTCGTGTGGGGCAACGCGAACGGAGCGGGCGAGGACAACCGCAACGTCGGCCGCATGGCGGCGCTGCTCGCCGGCCTTCCGGCGAGCGTGCCCGGGACCACCGTCAACCGGCTGTGCGGCTCGAGCCTCGACGCGGCGATGATCGCCGCCCGGGCCGTCGAGTCGGGCGACGCGGAGGTGGTGCTGACCGGCGGCGTCGAGTCGATGACCCGGGCGCCGTGGGTGCTGCCCAAGTCGGCGAAGCCGTTCCCGGCCGGCGACGTCACCGCGGTCTCGACCACGCTCGGCTGGCGGCTGGTCAACCCGCGGATGCCGAAGGAGTGGACGGTCAGCCTCGGCGAGGCCAACGAGCAGCTCCGGGAGCGCTTCGGCATTTCCCGCGAGCGGCAGGACGAGTTCGCCGCCCGCTCCCACCGCCTCGCCCACCAGGCATGGGAGTCGGGTTTCTACGACGACCTGGTGGCGCCGGTCGAGGGCGCCGACCTGACCCGCGACGAGAGCATCCGGGCCGGATCCACGCCGGAGGTGCTGGCCGGGCTGGCACCGGTCTTCCGGGCGCCGGAGCAGGGCGGCACCATCACGGCGGGCAACGCCAGCCCCCTCAACGACGGGGCCTCGGCGGTTCTGCTGGGCAGCGAGAAGGCCGCGGCCACGATCGGGGCCGACCCGATCGCCCGCATCGCGGGCCGCGGCGTGAGCGCGCTGGAGCCGCAGGCGTTCGGCTACGCCCCGGTCGAGGCCGCGAACCGTGCGCTGGCCCGGGCCGGGATCGGCTGGGACCAGGTGGGCGCGGTCGAGCTCAACGAGGCCTTCGCGGTGCAGTCGCTCGCCTGCCTCGACGCCTGGAAGGTCGACCCGTCGCTCGTCAACCAGAAGGGCGGCGCCATCGCCATCGGGCACCCGCTGGGCGCCTCGGGCGGCCGCGTCCTGGCCACGCTGGCCAAGGTGCTGCGCGAGACCCGGCAGCGCTACGGCGTCGCGGCGATCTGCATCGGGGTCGGTCAGGGCCTGGCCGTCGTCCTCGAGAACTGCGCCGTCGCGGGGGACGCCCGATGAGCCGGGCCGACATCGTCGACAGCACCGACGCCGCGGTCGCCGGGGTCGAGGACGGGTCCACGGTCCTGGTCGGCGGCTTCGGCCTGGCCGGGATGCCGTTCGACCTGATCGACGCGCTCATCCGGCAGGGGGCGAAGGACCTCACGATCGTCTCCAACAACGCCGGCAACGGAGACGTCGGGCTGGCCGCGCTGCTGGCCGCCGGCCGGGTGCGCAAGGTGCTCTGCTCCTTCCCGCGCCAGGCCGACTCCTGGGTCTTCGACGCGCTCTACCGCGAGGGGAAGGTCGAGCTGGAGGTGGTGCCGCAGGGCAACCTCGCCGAGCGGATGCGCGCGGCCGGCGCGGGCATCGGCGCGTTCTACTGCCCGACCGCGGTCGGCACACCGCTGGCCGAGGGCAAGGAGGAACGGGAGATCGACGGGCGCAGATACCTGCTGGAGTACCCCATCAAGGGCGACTACGCGCTGATCGGCGCGCACGTCGCGGACACCCTGGGCAACCTCGTCTATCGCAGGACCGCCCGCAACTTCGGACCCGTCATGGCCACGGCCGCGACGACGACCGTCGTCCAGGTCGACGAGATCGTCGCGCCCGGAGAGCTCGACCCCGAGGCCGTCGTCACGCCGTCCATCTACGTCGACCGGGTCGTCCAGGTGGCTGCCCGTCGCTACACCGTGAAGGGGGCACGATGACCACCGCGCCCGGCGATCAGGCCCGCGCCGACCACCGTCTCTCGATGGACGAGCTGGCAGCCGTCATCGCCCGGGACATCCCCGCCGGCTCCTTCGTCAACCTCGGCATCGGGCAGCCCACGAAGATCGCCGACCATCTGCCGGCGGACTCGGGGGTGGTGCTGCACACCGAGAACGGCATGCTCAACATGGGCCCGAAGGCCGAGGGAGACGCCGTCGACCCCGACCTGACCAACGCCGGCAAGGTCCCGGTGACCGAACTTCCGGGGGCGGCCTACTTCCATCACGCCGACTCCTTCGCCATGATGCGCGGCGGACACCTCGACGTCTGCGTCCTCGGCGCGTACCAGGTCGCCTTCGACGGGGACCTCGCCAACTGGCACACCGGCAGGCCCGACGACATTCCCGCCGTCGGCGGCGCGATGGACCTCGCCATCGGCGCCAAGGACGTCTACGTGATGATGACGCTCTTCACCCGCTCCGGCGAGCCCAAGCTCGTGCCCCACTGCACCTATCCCCTCACCGGCGTCGGCTGCGTCAGTCGCGTCTACACCGACCACGGTGTGTTCGACGTCGGCCCGGACGGCGTGCGGATCCGGGAGACGTACGGCGTCGGCGCCCGCGAACTCGCGGAGCGACTCGGCATCACGCCGGCCTACTGATCGTTTCGGAAGCCCAAGGTGATGTCGCCGCCGGGCCACCGCCGGCGCCACGCGAGGCGACGCGGGTTTCGGCGTAGTTCTCCACGGCAGGCGGTCGTGCGCCGCCGCCCGCGTGCCGGGCACGCGGTTCCCTGTCCCCTCAGTCGGCCGCCTCGTCCCGCGCAGGCGTCGACGCGAAGCGGCGGCCGGGTCCGAGGCTGCCGAAGATCTTGGCGAGTGTGCGGGTGCGGACCAGCACGACCTGAGTGATCACCTGGAGGAAGACCCACGAGATCGCGTACAGGGCGCCGTCCAGCGCGGGCACGCTGTCGACGGGCAGGGCGTAGGCCATGAGAAGCCGAAGCAGGGCGTCGCACAGCAGGCCGACACCCCACAGCACGGTCAGGCCGCGCCACACCCGTCGGAACGACGCGTCGGACGCCCACAGCCGCTCCAGTGTCGTGGTCTTGCCGGGCAGGAGAGTGCGCAGCGCCTGGTAGGTGAACGGGCGCCCGGTGAACAGGGTGATCAGCAGCCAGACCCCGGCCAGCGCGGTGAACAGGCCGTTGCGGGCGAGAGCGATGCGCGGGTCCGAGGTCAGCAGCGAGGCGACCGCGCTCACCGCGAGCAGCGCCAGGGTGAACACCCCGATGGCGTCCAGCCGGCGATGGCGTATCGCGGAGTGGAGCGTGTGCAGGGCGGGCGCCGAACCGCTGAGCAGCAGAGCGGTGATCTCCCCCGCTCCGCCCGCGCGTAACAGGTAATAGAGCCCCACGGGAAGCACGATGTCGCAGCCGACGGCGATCACGAAAGCCCAGGGTGACGAGCGGCTTTCGGATGCGGAGGCGGTCGCCGTCGCGACAGGTGCGGACGTGGGCGTCGTGGACTCAGGGCGGGGTGTGGGGGAGGTCATGATAAGTGCTCCGGAGTCGTGGCCTTGGGCATGCCGGCCGAACGTGGTCTCACACGGGCGTCGTGCAGCGGTCGAACGCGACCGTCAGTTCGCGGGCGCAGCTGTCCAGGTCCATCGCCGCCTGCGACAGATGGCGGCGCAGGACGGCGTCGATCGCGCCACGGATGGCCAGAGCCATGGTGAGGCAGTCGAAGCTGCCGAACTCCCCTGCTTCACAACCCTGTTCCAGCAGTTCGGCAAGCCGGTCCACGGACATGATGCTGCGTTCGACGTCCTCCAGACCGGTGATCTGGCGGTCCCGGATCATTTTGACGATCTCGGTGAGCGCCTGGGTGTGCATCGGATAGCGCGTGATGAAGTCGAAGTTCGACGTGATGTACGCGCCCAGCTTGCCGCGATACGTCCGCTCGTCACTCATGCGCATTCCGGCCACCTTTTCGGCCATTTCCAGGATGACGCGCGCGGCTTCCGCGAAAAGCTCGGGCTTGCCGGAGAAGTGGTAGGAGATCATTCCCGTACTGCAGAGTTCGGCCTGCTGCGAGATTCTGCTGAACGACGCCTTCGTGTAGCCGGATTCGGCGAGCGTCTCGATAGCCGCCTGTACTATCTGCGCCCGCCGCGCATTCTGTGTGAAAGTTCGGGTGTTCGCCTTGGCTGTTCTGGCCGTCATGGCCCCAGATTAACCGGGTCGTGATCGTGATTTTCCTAGAGTTCGGGCGGTTGTTGCCTCGCTGAGATATTCACCTGTCTGCGAGGCCCCCTTCCGGGCCGCGTCGGTCCGGCGGCCGCGGGCGGTCGGCAGTCAGCACACCGGCACCCGTCGGGCCGTCGTACGGACGGCGTCGACCAGGTCCATCGTGGCGATCGAGTCCATGAGCTGCCGGGTGTCGCCGCCGCCCGAGCGGCACGCGTGCGCGAACTCCGCCAGAAGGAGCGCCAACTGGTCGGCGGCGGGCAGCACCAGCCGCTCCTCGCGGTCCTGTTCCTCGATGACGAGGAGCGGCTGATGGGTGGCCGGCGGAGTGAACGCCCGGGTCACCGTCAGCCGGCCCCGATCGCCCCACACCGTGTACGTCGACGCGTAGGCGTGCTCGAAGCCGAACGCCAACTCGGCCAGGATCCCCGACGGTGAGATGAGCAGGACCTGACCCGACAGATCGAGGCCGTCCGAGGCGCGGGTGCGCAACGTCGCCCCGGCCACCTCCAGCCCCGGCCCGAGCAGGTGCACGGCCGCCCGCAGCGGGTACACGCCGGCGTCGAGCAGCGCGCCGCCGCCCAGCCGGACGTCGTAGCGGATGTCGTCCTGCGGCAGCGGCGGAATGCAGAACGCGGCACGGAACGCGGCGGGCCGGCCCACGCGGCCGTCGGCCATCAGTTCCCGCACCCTGGCGTGTTGCGGATGGTGCAGGAACATGAAGTTCTCCCGCAGTGCCAGTCCGCGTTCCGCTGCCAGCGCGCACTGGGAACGCGCCTGCGCGGCGTCGATCCCGATCGGCTTCTCCACCAGCACGTGCTTGCCCGCGTGCAGCGCCTGCTCGGCCCAGTGGCGGTGCAGAGCCGTCGGGGTCGACACGTACACCGCGTCCACGTCCGTCCGCTCCAGCAGCGCTTCGGCGTCCTCCTCGGCCGCGCAGCCGAACTGTTCCGCGAAGCGGGCCGCCTTCTTCGCCGCGCGTCCTGCGACGGCCGTCAGCTCCCACTCCGGCATGCGGGTCACCGTCGGCAGGACCCGACGCTCGGCCATCGACGAGGTACCGATCACCCCCAGGCGCAGCGGCCGCGCCGCCGGGGTCGTCACAGCGACCTCAGCGCGGTGACCAGCGTGCGCGCCTGAACACTCAGGTTGTGGCTGTAGCGAAGCAGTTCGTCGACCTGCCGCAGCGACACCCAGCGGAACTCCTCCGATTCCAGAGGCGTTCCGTCCTCGTCCCCGATATCGATGATCACGTAGTGGCTCTGGGCGTTGAGGAACCGTCCGCCCTCCTCCGACAGCAGCACGTCGTACACGGCGCCGCCGCGCCGGTTCTGCACCTCGTCGAGATAGGGAGGCCACGACGAGCGCGGCAGGTGTGAGTAGTTCTGGACCGTGCACTGCACCGTCGGCCCCAGCTCGACCACCGTCAGGAAGCCGGCCTCGGCGCGGGCCCGCAGCAGCACATGGCGTACGCCGTCGATCCGGCGCACGAACAGGGCGGCGATCCCCGTCCCGTGCGGCTCGATGAGCGGTTGCGACCACGCCGCCACCTCGCGGCGGCCCGAGACGACGTCCACGGCCACCACGCTGAAGTGGTGTCCGCGCACGTGGGACACCGTGTGCGGATCGTGCCGCCAGCCCTGGGTGTCCGCGAG
The DNA here is from genome assembly GCF_044335095.1 of Streptomyces sp. NPDC020597. Taxonomy (NCBI): domain Bacteria; kingdom Bacillati; phylum Actinomycetota; class Actinomycetes; order Kitasatosporales; family Streptomycetaceae; genus Streptomyces; species Streptomyces sp. NPDC020597. The sequence goes on from NZ_JBIRUL010000010.1 coordinate 322,664, forward strand.
TCCGATCGGCGCCACGCTCACGTCGTGCTCCGCCCGTCGCCGAGTGATCCAACTGCGTATCTCGGCGTCCGAGTGCAGGGATCCGGCCAGCGCGGAGGCGTCCGGCCGCCAGTCGGGCAGGCACGACAGGACCGTCCGGGCGTCCATGTTCACGACATTGTCCTGCTGGAGCAGCATGTTCACCTGACGCAGAGTCAGCCATGCGAAGTCCTCGCCCGCCTCCACCTCCGGACCGACCCGCACGATCATGTTGCGGTTCCTCTTGCGGAGGAACCACGAACCCTGCTCCGACTGGAGGACGTCGGCCACCACCGCGCCCGGCTCGGGACTGCGGAAACACTCCAGGTAGCGGACAGCCGAACCTCCGTGCACGCGCCGGTAGTTGCTCTTCGTCGCCTGGACGGTCGGCGACAACTGCATCCCGTTCACGTTGCCCGGCTCCGACTTCGCCTGCAGCAGCAGGTGAGGTATGCCGTCGAAGTCCCGTATGGCGATCCCCAGGATCCCGATCTCCGGCTGATCGACGATCGGCTGCTCCCACGCGGACACCGGACCGAAGTCCGAGTGGACCCGCAGCCCGTGCACCGAGAAGAAGCCACCGCTCGCGTGCCGCAGATCGCCGGTCCCCTCCTCGAACCGCCAGCCGGACAGTCCCGCGAACGGCACCCGTTCCACCCGCTGCGGCTGGGCGCGACGCCTGTCCTCCAGCCACGCCGCGAGTTCCACGTCGCTGAGCACACCGCCGTCGACGGTCGCCGCGGAGACGGCGAGAGCCGCCAGCGTGCGGGCCTCCTCGCCGTGCGGCGCCGCAGGCGCCATTGCCGAAGTCATCGATCAGCCCTTCTCTCGACCGGGGAGTGCGACCGCTCGCGTGATCGACCAGGGCGGGCCCGGCACCGGCGCACGCACCCGCGCCGAAGGACGCGCGGTCGAATCCGCCCCCACAGAGTGCCCGTTCGTATTCGAGCATTCGCCTAGACCGCCGCCCCTTGCGGCAGGACCCCGCCACTGGCTATGGCCCGCCACCGCGTCCGCCGGCAGCGGCCGTGGCCGGCCGGGGCGATCGGCCGGCCACGGCCCACGACGTGCCTAGAGATTCCCCTAGAGCGTTTCCCCGGATCGCCGGACGGCCCCTGTCCGCGTGCGAATGTGTGATCCACCCCCAGCCTCCCGCCCCCGGTTTTGGAGTGCCCTCGATGAACCAGCCGGTGCCCACCGCCGTCCGAAACACCGCTCCGGGTCAGGAGCCCGTGGCCGTGGTCGGCCTCGCGTGCCGGCTCCCGGGCGCCGACGATCCGGCCGCCTACTGGGAGCTGCTGGCCGCGGGCCGCACCGCCGTCACCGACACTCCGCAGGACCGGCGCACGGGCGTGCCCGCCCAGGGCTGGCCCACCCCGCACGGGGGCACCGCACCCCTGCGCGGCGGCTACGTCGGCGCACCCGCCGACTTCGACGCCGCGTTCTTCGGCATCTCGCCCCGCGAGGCCGACGCCATGGACCCGCAGGCCCGCCTCGCTCTCGAACTGGGCTGGGAGGCCCTGGAGCACGCCGGCGTCCCGGTCACCCCCGCCCTGCGCGCCGTGGCGGTCTACCTGGGCGTCGACGGGTGCGACTACGCCGACGTCGTCCGCGACGCGGGACAGGGAACCGGACACCACACCCTCACCGGTCTGCACCGCTCCCTCATCGCCAACCGGCTGTCCTACGCGCTCGGCGTCAGCGGCCCCAGCGTGACCGTCGACAGCGCCCAGTCCTCCTCCCTGGTCGCGGTCCAGCTCGCCTGCGACAGCCTCCGGCTCGGTGACTGCGACCTCGCCCTCGCCGGCGGCGTCCACCTCAACCTCAGTCCGCAGAGCTCCCTGGCTGCGGCCCAGTTCGGGGCGCTCTCCCCGGACGGCGCCTGCCGCACCTTCGACGCCCGCGCCAACGGCTACGTACGCGGCGAAGGCGGCGGCATCGTCGTGCTGAAGCTGCTCTCACGCGCCGTCGCCGACGGCGACCACATCCACGCCGTCATCCGCGGCGGCGCCCTCAACAACGACGGCGCCGGAACCAGCATCACCACTCCGGACGCCGACGCCCAGGCGGCCGTCCTGCGCACCGCCTGTCTGCGCGCCGGGGTCGACCCCGCAGGCATCGGCTACGTCGAACTCCACGGCACCGGAACCCGTGTCGGCGACCCCGTCGAGGCCGCCGCCCTCGGCGCGGTGCTCGGCACCGCCGACGGGCGACGCGCCCCGCTGGCCGTCGGCTCGGTGAAGACCAACATCGGCCACCTGGAAGGCGCCGCCGGCATCGCAGGACTGCTCAAGACGGTGCTCTGCCTGTCCCACCGCCGGCTCGTGCCCAGCCTGAACCACGACGAGCCCAACCCCGCCATCGACCTCGACGGCCTCGGCCTGCACGTCCAACGCGACACCGTCGCCTGGGCCCCGGCCGCGCCCGGCGACCCGCTGCGCGCCGGAGTCTCCTCCTTCGGCATGGGCGGCACCAACGTCCACCTCGTCCTCGAAGAAGCCCCCGAGGCCGACATGAGCCCGCCGCGGCCGCGCTCCACCCCCGTCACCGTGCCCTGGCTGCTGTCCGCCGCCACGCCCGGCGCGCTCCGCCTGCAGACCGACCGCCTCGCCGCACACGTCCGCGACACCGGCGCCGACCCCGTGGACGTCGCATGGTCCCTGCTGACCACCCGCACTCCACTGGCGCACCGGGCCCTCGCCGTGGGATCGGACACCGCCGGTCTGCTCGGCGGCCTCGCCGCAGCGGCCCCGTCCCACCCCCTCGACGGTGACGTGAACCGGCCCGTGTTCGTCTTCCCCGGCCAGGGCAGCCAGTGGGCCGGCATGGCCGCCGAACTGCTCGCGTCCTCACCCGTCTTCGCAGCCCGCCTCACGGAGTGCGGCCAGGCGCTGGCGCCGCACGTCACGTGGGATCTCGCCGCCGTGCTGCGCGGTGACGCCGACGCCCCGCCCCTGGACCGGTCCGACGTCGTGCAGCCCGTGCTCTGGGCCGTCATGGTGTCCCTGGCCGCCCTGTGGCAGTCGTACGGCGTCCGGCCCGCCGCCGTCGTCGGACACTCACAGGGCGAGATCGCCGCCGCCTGCGTGGCCGGAGCCCTCAGCCTGGAGGACGCCGCCCTGGTCGTCGCTCTGCGCAGCAAGATCCTCGTACCGCTCGAAGGCCGCAGCGGAATGGTCGCGCTCGACCTCTCCGAGGACGCCGCCCGCCGGTTCACCGGGAAATGGGACGGTCGCGTCACCGTCGCCGCCCTCAACGGCCCTGCCTCCACGGTCGTCTCCGCCGACATCAAGACCGTCGACGACATCCTCGCCACCGCGGACCGCGAGAACGTCCGCGCCCGCCGCGTCGGGATCGACTACGCCTCCCACTCCCCGCACGTGGACCCGGTGCGCGAGCAGATGCTCGGCCTCCTCGCGGGGATCACCCCGCGCCGGCCGGAGGTGCCCTTCCTGTCCACGGTCACCGGAGACTGGCTGGAAGGCCCTGTCACCGACGCCCGGTACTGGTACGACAACCTCCGCAACCCCGTCCTCCTGGAGCCGGCCGTGCGTGCGCTGGCGCTCGCGGGGCACGGCTCCTTCGTCGAGGTCAGCCCGCACCCCGTGCTCATCGCCCCGGTCAAGGAGACCGTCGAGGCCGCGACCGGCCCCCGGCATGCGGTGGTCACCGGAACGCTGCGCCGGGGCCAGGGCGGAGCCGCCCGGTTCCAGACCTCCCTCGGCGCCCTGTGGAGCCACGGCGCCGACGTCGACTGGGCCCCCGTCTTCACCGGCCTGGCCCCCCGGCGCTGCGAGCTGCCCACCTACGCCTTCCAGCGCCGACGGCACTGGGTCACCGGCGCCCCGGACAACGCCGCGAACGCGCCGACGGCCACCGCGACGGCACCCGGCGCAGACGCCCCCGCGACCGTGACCGCCCCCGCGACCGGCACGGCGACCGCCTCCGGCGACGAGGCGGGCTCCGGACTCGGCAGCGGAGACGCGCTGCGGCTCGTCCGCGAGTGCACCGCGGTCGTCCTCGGCTACCCGGACCAGGCCCTGGTCGACCCGCAGCGGACCTTCAAAGAGCTCGGCATCGACTCCGTCACCGCCGTCGAGCTGCGCGACCGGATCAACTCCGTCGGCGGCGGCCTCGCCCTGGCGACGACCGCCGTCTACGAGTACCCCACGCCCGCCCGGCTCGCCGAGAGCCTGAGCGTCTCCGCCTCCGCCCCCACCGCGGTAGCCGCACGCGATCGCCACGCGGCCGCCGACGAGCCGATCGCGATCGTGTCGATGGGGTGCCGCTTCCCGGGCGGCGTCCGCGCCCCCGAGGACCTGTGGCGACTGGTCCACGACGAGACCGACGCCGTCACGGCGTTCCCCACCGACCGCGGCTGGGATGTCGACGCCCTCTACGACCCCGACCCCGACCGCAACGGCACCACCTATGTCCGCGAGGGCGGGTTCCTGGCGGGCGCGGCCGACTTCGACGCCGCCTTCTTCGGGATCTCGCCGCGTGAGGCGACGGCGATGGACCCGCAGCAGCGGCTGCTCCTGGAAACCTCCTGGGAGACGATCGAGCGGGCCGGACTCGACCCCCGTGCCCTGCACGCCACTGCCACCGGCGTCTTCGTCGGAGTCACCGCGCCCGAGTACGGTCCCCGCCTCCACGAAGCGGACGAGGCCGTCGAAGGCCACCTCCTCACGGGCACGACGGCCAGTGTGGCGTCCGGGCGCATCGCCTACGCGCTGGGTCTCGAGGGCCCGGCGGTCACCGTCGACACGGCCTGCTCCTCCTCCCTGGTCGCCCTGCACCTGGCGGTGCGCGCGCTGCGCTCCGGCGAGTGCTCACTGGCCCTCGCCGCAGGCGCCACCGTGATGTCCGGCCCCGGCATGTTCGTCGAGTTCAGCCGTCAGCGCGGGCTGGCCCCCGACGGCCGCTGCAAGCCCTTCGCGGCCGGCGCCGACGGCACCAACTGGGCCGAGGGTGTGGGTGTGCTGCTGCTGGAGCGGTTGTCGGACGCGCGTCGGCTGGGTCATCAGGTGCTGGCGGTGGTGCGGGGTTCGGCGATCAACCAGGACGGTGCGTCGAACGGGTTGACGGCGCCGAGCGGTCTTGCGCAGCAGCGGGTGATCCGTGCGGCGCTGGCGGACGCGGGTCTGTCGGCGGCGGACGTGGACGTGGTGGAGGCGCACGGCACGGGGACCAGGCTGGGCGACCCGATCGAGGCGCAGGCGCTGCTGGCGACCTACGGTCAGGAACGCGACGGCGACCGCCCGCTGTGGCTCGGGTCCCTCAAGTCGAACATCGGCCACGCACAGGCGGCGGCCGGCGTCGGTGGCGTGATCAAGATGGTGCAGGCCATGAGGGCCGCGACGCTGCCGAAGTCCCTGCACGCCGAGACCCCCTCGCCGCTGGTCGACTGGTCGTCGGGTGCGGTGGAGTTGCTGGCGCAGGCCCGGGTGTGGGAGGAGACCCACGGCCGGCCGCGGCGGGCGGCGGTGTCGTCGTTCGGCATCAGCGGCACCAACGCCCACGTCGTCCTCGAAGGCGTGACGGAACCGGCCGTGACCGAGCCGGCTCACCCGGTCGCGGGCGCGCCCGCCCGTGAGGTCGCACTGCCCTGGCTCGTCTCGGCCCGCACTCCGGCCGCGCTCGCGGAGCAGGAGTCCCGGCTCGCGAAGTTCACCGCCGAGGCCGGCTCGCTCGACGTGGTGGATGTGGCGTGGTCGTTGTGGCGGTCGCGGTCGGTGTTCGAGTGCCGGTCGGTGGGTGTGGCGGGTGAGTGGGTGGCGTCGGGTTCTGTGGTGGGTGGTGCTGGGTCTGCGGTGTTCGTGTTTCCGGGTCAGGGTGGGCAGTGGGTGGGGATGGCGGTGGAGTTGTTGGATGTGTCGCCGGTGTTCGCTGCGCGGTTCGCGGAG